>JBKJTP010000218.1:0-7125 GCA_046590195.1 Kapaibacterium sp. (SeqCode)
TGACTTCGACAAAAAAGGTATGAGCATCTCAGGTGAGAAGATCATTTGGGTCGTAGCTCCACGCTGGCGAAGCTCGCCATTGATGTACAGCGAAAACGCAAGCTCCTCGAATGCTGGTGCCGTCTCGAAGGGGATGAAATGGCTCACTTGCGCGGCACCGTCAAAGCCCTTGGCGGTCGTCCAAGGAAGGCCAGCTTTCTTAGCCTTCGTCTGCACATCGCGCATGGTGAGGTCTAGTCCGATGGCATATCCAGCGACAACTTCGGACACACTATAGGGCTTAACACTTCTACCTCCACCGCGTAGCGCAAGGACCAATTCACCCTCGTAATGCAATTCCTCTGTTATCGGGGGATATTCGATCAGATTATAGCTGCCATGCCTGAACGCGTTATGGGGCTTCGTGAAGATGATGGGTTCGACCGGCGGTTCATTACCGAGCTCGTGAGCGTGCTCAACGAAATTCCTTCCGACACAAAAAATGGTACCTACCTCGTACTCATTGTACTCATCACCGTCAAAGATCAAAGGCATAGGCTATAGGTTACGCTGCCCCGATAAGCAGCTGGATGGATTAACATCCCTAAATATACGGATGGAATGAAGCCGGAATGTGGACAGGCTCTTGCGCACGGCTCAGTACATACCCGGCATGTTCCAGAGCAGTGCGGCGAGGAAGGAATTGATGATGTTGATCACCATGCAGAGAAAGCATCTGCTGTTGAGCTTCTTGGGTATCCGAAGGCCAAAGTAGATAGTGAGAAGCAAAAAGACCCCTGCGAAAAATCTCGCCGCCCAAAGCAGCGATATGCTCTCCAGTGCAAAGGGAAGCATAATGAAGAGGTAATATGCGATCCCCCACACAGTGTTGGGGATCCCGAGCAAACAGTGATCTGCGTGATTAAGGATCGCAGCGTCACTAACTGATGAGATCGCACGACGGCCTGTCGGTTTGGGGATAAGGTCGTAGAATGGCTGAAGCTTGAAATGGAGGACCGTCAGATAGACGCAGATGCTCAGTCCTGCAATTGCAAAGAGCACGATCATCAGGATCAGTAATCCAAGGAGCGTCATCCGCTATGCTGATCGAGATAGGTCTGGAGTAATATCCTTGCAGCTTCTTCATCGCGCAAGGATCTATCTTCACGCTTCTTCTTGCCGAGGCCACTCATAGCGATGTTTGCATTCGCCATTACGGAAGTGAAGCGTTCGTCCCTAAATTCGAACTCGATGTTTGCGGCTTCCAACTGAAGCTGCAACTTCTCACCAAAGCTTCTGACCTGTCGTGTCATGTCGCTGTCCTCGTTCTTCATCGAGCGCGGAAGCCCAAGCACCACTTTGATCACATTGTCCGCTTGTGCCTTCGCAACAATATTCCGGATCGACATCGGATCGTTATCAATAACGCCTCGAGCGCTTGCAAGGATCTGCATCTCATCGGAGACAGCAATGCCGATGCGCTTCGTGCCGAAATCCACAGCCATGACACGGCCCTTTGTCATTCCTCGTAACGTTCTACTGACGTTACGCCACGCACTCGACGTAGCTTCTCGATCAAGCGGCTTAGGTGATACGTGTTCTTCACGTACACTGTAATGCGGCCGTCGAATAGAGCATCCTTCGAATCGATATTGACCGATCGGATATTCGTATTATTATAGGTCGAGATGACATGGGTAATATCTGAGAGCATGCCAGGACGGTCCTCGCCGTAGCATCGGATACCAACAAGATAATCTGCGCCTTCTTCAGTGCTTGGCCACGCAGCATCGATCAATCGCTCGTCGCGATTATCGGCCTGCAACTTGAGAATGTTCTTGCAACTGACACGGTGTATCTTGACACCGTGACCGATCGTGACAACACCTACCACATCATCACCAGGCACTGGGTTGCAGCACTTCGCATACGCGTACAGCAAGTTATCGCGCTTGCCTTGGATGAGAATGCCTGTGTCATTGCGTGACTTCTTTAGATAGCTGACCTCCTTCGGGGCGGTTGATATATGCTCTTCGCGCTTCTCAAGGCTGCCAGGTTTTAGCCACTCTTTTAGCCGCTTGAGATACTCTTCAATATCTGCTTCACTGGAGCCAACAGCATGATAAAATTTTGCCAGCGTACCAAACGACGTTGAACTCGCAAAGCGGATCATCGTGTCATCATTGACATGCATCTTCGCCTTCCCAAGCCGCTTCTGAAAGAGCTCCTTACCAGTGGTGATCTTCTCACGTGACGACTCATTCAGGAATTTTCGGATCGCCTGGCGCGCTTTGTGCGTAGCGACGAATTGCTCCCAGTCACCGTTCGGCGATTGATTCTTCGATGTTATGATCTCTACCTGATCGCCAGACTGCAACTTTGTGTGAAGCGGTACGATACGACCGTTCACCTTTGCGCCGATCGTGCGGAGTCCGATGGCAGAGTGAATGTCAAATGCGAAATCGACAGCGGTAGCGCCCTTCGGCAAGATACGGAGATCGCCTTTCGGAGTAAAGACGTAGATCTCGTCTTGATAAAGATTGAGCTTAAAGCTCTCGAGAAGAGCACTTGGCGCATCTTCGCCGTGCTGTTCGAAGACATCGCGTACCCATACGACCCACTCCTCCAGATCGGGATCAGCCTTGGCGACGTGCTCCTTATATTTCCAGTGTGCGGCAACGCCTTTCTCCGCGATCTCGTGCATTGCGCGCGTGCGGATCTGCACTTCGACCATGCGACCGTTCGGACCAATCACTGTGGTGTGAAGCGATTGATAGCCGTTCTTCTTTGGAAGCGAGATGTAATTCTTGAAGCGCTCAGGTACTGGGGTATAGATCGAGGAAACAGTACCGAAGACCGCGAAGCAATCGTTGTCGTTGTTTGTGTCAAGGATAATTCGCACAGCGAAGAGATCGTACAGCTCATCGAGCCCCTTCCCTTGCCTCATCATCTTATTATAGATGGAGAAGATATGCTTCGGTCGTCCTACGATCTCAAACTTGTGTCCATCCTTTAGCAGGTTCTCACTGATAGGCGAGACAAAATTGCTAATATAGGTTTCACGCTCAATCCGCTTCTCGGATAATGTCTTCCTGATCTCGGCGAAAGCATCGCGATTGAGAACCTTGAAGGAAAGATCCTCGAGCTCCCACTTGATCTTTCCGAGTCCGAAGCGGTGCGCGAATGGTGCATAGATATCGAGAGTCTCTTTGGCCATACGGAGTTGCTTCTCCGGCGCCAGATACTCGATCGTGCGCATGTTGTGCAGGCGATCGGCAAACTTGACGAGCATTACTCGCACGTCGTTCACCATCGAGAGCATTAGCTTGCGGTAACTCTCTGCTCGGGTGATCTCGCGGGACTTGAAGATATCGGTGATCTTCGTGGCTCCATCAACGATGTCGGCTATCTCGGCACCAAATTCTTCGCGGATCTCCTCGAGGCTGAAGACGGTGTCTTCAACTACATCGTGCAGTAGTGCGGAAACGACAGAGATATCGTCCAGCGGTATCTCCTGCGCGACAATCAGAGATACTTCGAACGGGTGGATGAAGTACGGCTCACCACTTGCGCGACGATCGTTCTTATGCGCTTCGTAGCACAGCCTGAATGCCTTGATGACGAGCGCTTCGTCGAGCTGGCGAAGGTTCTTGCGGCAAGCCGCGAGCAGTTCATTGAGCTTATCAGCATAGAACTCATCCGCGCTGGCCATGGGTACGCTCCGCCCTTTACCATCAACGCGTTCATCACGATGCTGCGGCGCGTTAGAGGACGCTAAGACTGGTTCTAATTCTGCCAACGGTTCAGGTCAATTTCGTGGTACACCAAACCAACCGTAGTACAGTGTGAACCCAATGTTAGTATGCGTCATCGTGATCTGGTCGGCCTCCGGGCGAAACAGCAAGGATTCCTTTTGCTGATCTCCTTCAAGCGCAAAGATCATTGATATCTGCGCAAATGGCGTAAGGGTAAAGTTAGAACTCAACTCAAAATCGTATCGAGCTCCGAAGAGAGCTTTGATCGCACCTCTCGAGAACGACTCATCGTATGTTTTTCTCGTTGATGGTGAAAGTGTGTAGGTCGTTGTGCTATCAATGATCGGATGATACTCCTGATAGTTATTCATCGTGATGTGTGAATATCCCAGTCCTGTATAGAACTTCAGCGGAGCTTTAGGATTGATCACGAATCTTGCGTCCAGAGATATCCAGGAGATCCTTAATTCTTCAAAGGTCGGCACGCGGTAGCCTGGAAGCAATAGCTGGTTTGAGCTCTTCGGCGCGATCGGCGCATCAAAGCCTGCGGAGTACAGAGAATCGCGTACAAGATCGGCACCCACCACCATCCGAGAATAAGATAGCTCCAGGTCCATCACCCGACTTATGTGTCCGCCGATCTGGAAACTTGTCGATAGCACGGAGGTCGGCGTAATCGTACTCTTGTTCTGCGACATCGGCATGTTTCCTACGCCAGCGCCGGCTCCCACGCCTATCGCCTTCCACGGCATTGGCGTCAATGCGCGAAGCCGATCTTCTTCTTCTTCCTGGATCCTTTCCGCAGCTGCGATCGAATCCTTGCGCATCTGAGCGATCGCCTCTAGGCGCTGTTGTTCTGCCTGAGTAGCGATGCGCGCGATCGAATCCTGACGACGCTGTTGCTGCTCGCGTGCCAGCTCCTCGCGCTGTGTCCGAAGAAGCTCTTCGGCCTGGCGGCGCTCGGGGGTCATGACACTATCGGGTGGGCGGCTGCCGACCGGCTGTGCGTACACCTCATTCGATGTTGCGAAGCTACCTCCGGCAAGGAGGACGAGTAGCCAGAGAGAGATTTGAAAAAGCCTCAATGCGTTCTTTTGCGTTTGATCCATTACTACCTGAATATCGATCCCTTTGATCTCTGCGACCTTTTCAGCAATTAGACGTAAGAACCCCGGAGTGTTTCTCTTGCCTCTGTGGGGTGCAGGCGTGAGATACGGCGAATCCGTCTCGAGAAGGACCCAGTCGAGCGGCACTTCCCGGACAACATCTGTTAGGGTGCTCTTTTTGAACGTAATATTGCCGGTAAAGCTCACATGGAAACCGAGGGCAATTGCGCGCTCCATTAGCTGCACATCGCCGGAAAAGCAATGGAATTGGCCCCTTGGGATTTCTGGGGCAGCATTTTGGTACTCCTCCTCGACGATCCGATAGACGTCCTCCTCCGAGTCTCTCGTATGAATGACGATGGGTAACCGCAATTCCTGGGCTAGTCTGATCTGCTCGCGAAAGACCCGCTGCTGCACGTCTTTCGGAGCGAAGTCGTAGTAGTAATCGATGCCCATCTCCCCAACCGCCCGAATCTTCGAACAGTATGAGGCTGCCTGCCGGATCTCATCAGCGATCTCGGTCGTCCACTCGTTTGCAGAGTGTGGATGAATGCCGAGCGAACAATATATGTCGGGGTTTGCCTCAGCGAGTTTTAGGGTTGCGCCAAACGATGCATGGTCGATCGCCGGCACCATAAAGTGCTCGAGACCATTCGCGCGAGCTTCCGCCAGGACGGTGTCGCGATCTTCATTATAGGCGTCTGTCTGCAGATGACAGTGTGTATCAAACATGGCCTCATCTAACAATCTGAGGCGGAAAGTTGTCTCACGCCAAAGATAGAGTTCGAGCCGCCTTGGACGGAACGCTAATGTTGCGGCAGGCATAAAATCTTAGGTCCTGTCGGATTGCTCTGGAACAACACAGCATCACTTCCGTCTTTTATATCCGACTATGGGGACAACAACCGACATTTCTACAGCTCTTCCACCTAGCAAGCCCACCCTGCTTGCTTCGGATCTGCTCGTCCCTCAAGTTGCCATGCACATGTGTCACGATCTTCAACTGGCTGATCCAGCGAGATGAGTATGCACATATAACAAAAGCAACCACATCGATTTGGAAAAGCCAGCTATCTAGCTGGCTTTTCTTTTTTCTAAATACTAATACATAAACACAATGATATCGACTACCAACCTCAAGTGCTGGAATAGCTTCTCACATCAGCTCGATCTCACACTAGATCTCAACCGCATAAAAAAACGGAGGAATACATGAGGCCAAAGCTAGCTATTGCGCTCCGCATCCTCAGTACCTTCATCACCCACAGCAGGGAAATGAAGCCGAACGATAAGTTTGCCATGGCTGCATTCGTGCAGTCGAATGCTGTTCGGGTGATCTCGCGAGCTCGCACGAGATCAGGGACTTACGGCGTCATTCGTGGCGAGAAGGCGCATCTGCAATTCGATCATTGGCTGCATCGCCATGCGCGATGTTGGCTCCGTCAATTGAATCGAATGCGCACTCCCCAGGCTTTGCCTGGGGTTCTTAGCACGACGATCTAAAGTGTGGTCTCGAGTTTGAGGCTGTAAGTGCGCAGCGGACCCATGTTGCCCACAATCTCGACGTAGTAGTAATTGAGCAAGTTCTGAACTTGCAGCGTCAGCTTGATCGGGACGTTGAGCAATTCCTTGAGGCCGAGTGATGCACGGGCATCGAGCACATACGATGCATTGCAAACATCCCCATCGGGCACCACTCGCGAAAGTGTCGAGTCAGTGTTCTCGTACGCGCTGATGTACCGGAAGTCCGCGGAGAGACTAAAGGGATTCGGATTCCATTCGAGCCTTGACTGCACAAGATGACGAGGGCGATACTGCAGTACTTTACCCAAGGTCAGATCCTCAGAGTAAACATAAGTATAGCCTACTCGGCCTTTTAGTAGTTCGTTCTCGAACGGCCTGATCTCTACAAATTCCTCGTACCCAAACTGCTCGGCTCTCGTAAGATTCTTGAACTGGATCTTGTCGCCCACGAACTGCGGCTCGATCATGTCTTCGTATCTGGACTGAAAGATCGCACCATCCAGAGTGAGCATAGCATCGCGATACATCACGCCAAACTCATATGAGATGGCCTTCTCTGGTTGAAGCTCGCCGTTCGGAATGATCGTGAAGCCTGCCAATTTACTGTCAATGAAGCGCTCGGTCAATGTGGGGACTCTAAAGCCACTGCCAAATGACGCTCGAACCGATACCTCGTCAACGGGTCGATAGTTGATACCGAGTTTTGGTGAGAGTTGCTGCTCAGCACTAACCTCATTAGCCTTGAATCTATCGAAGCGCAA
>JBKJTP010000037.1:0-19293 GCA_046590195.1 Kapaibacterium sp. (SeqCode)
GCTCACTCGAGCAGGGACGCTACGGACTCGGCGCTGACGGCAAGGACGAATTCATCGTCCATGAGATGACCGATGTCGAGAAGGCTCATGCGATGACGGTTATCCGCGAGCGACTCGCGCAGCGACGCTCGGACAACATCTTCAATATTCGTGTCGCGATACAGCTCGGCATGGATCGCGATACGATCCACCAGATCAACGGCGTAGATCCATGGTTCATCAACCAGCTCGAACAGATCGTTGAGCGCGAAGCGGAGTTGCGAGAAGCAGCATCTGGAAAGAAAGTAAAGAATCATACATCCAAGGAAGCACTCGCAGCATAATGAGCAAGTTGAACATTGATCCGGTCCTTCTGCGAGAGGCAAAGCGCGATGGATTTTCCGACAAGCAGATCGCCAGCATTTTTGGTGTCAGCGAGCTCGAGATCCGCAACTATCGCAAGTCGCTTGATATTACGGCCGTCTTTAAGACCGTTGATACATGCGCTGCAGAGTTTAGTGCAGAGACACCGTATCATTACTCTACATACGAGGAAGAGAACGAGTCCGTCAGAAGCGATCGCAAGAAGATCGTCATCCTTGGCGGTGGGCCAAACCGCATCGGACAAGGTATCGAGTTCGATTACTGCTGTGTGCATGCAGCGATCGCATTGCGTGATGATGGCTACGAGACCATCATGATCAATTGTAATCCTGAGACCGTCTCGACCGATTACGATACATGCGACAAGCTCTACTTCGAGCCTCTCACGTTCGAAGACGTGATGGATATCCTCGATCATGAGAAGCCATGGGGCGTGATCGTCACCTTTGGTGGACAGACGCCGCTGAAGCTCGCAAAGCAACTCGAAGCTGCTGGTGTGCCGATCCTTGGTACGACACCTGACATGATCGACATGGCCGAAGACCGCAAGCGCTTTGGCGAAATGCTCGATCGACTCGGCATTCTTTGCCCGCCGTATGGCACTGCATCGACCGTGGAGGATGCAGTAAAGGTTGCGAACCGCATTGGTTATCCTGTGCTGGTGCGTCCATCATATGTGCTTGGTGGTCGGGCGATGGAGATCTGCTATCGCGAAGAGACCGTCGAAGAGTACATGCGCAATGCACGCGGTGTGAGCCCTGAGCATCCAGTACTGATCGATCGCTTTTTAGAAGATGCGTACGAGTTCGATGTCGACGCTGTGCGCGATGCGGATGGCACTGTCATCATTGGCGGCATCATGCAGCACATCGAAGAAGCTGGGATCCACTCTGGAGATTCGTCGAGCGTTATTCCTCCATATTATATCTCCGACGAGAATTACAAGCATATCGTCGATTATACTCGCCAACTCGCGACCAATCTCGAAGTTGTCGGGCTCATCAACGTGCAGTACGCGTTGAAAGACAAGACCGTCTACGTGCTTGAAGTGAATCCTCGCGCAAGCCGCACGGTGCCATTTGTTTCAAAGGCGACGGGTCAGCCGCTTGCGAAGATCGCTGCACGTGTCATGGCAGGAAAAAAGCTGAAGGAGATCGGTGCGAAGGACTTCAATAAGGATCTTCCGTACGTTTCGATCAAAGAGTCGGTGTTCCCTTTTGAGAAATTCCCGAAGGTCAGGATGTTCTTAGGGCCTGAGATGCGCTCGACCGGTGAAGTGATGGGCGTCGGCATGGACTTCGGCGAAGCGATCCTCAAGTCGCATCGCGGCGCAGGACTTCGCATCCCGACGGAAGGGACAGTCTTCGTCTCGCTCCGCGACTTCGACAAGAAGCCGCGCACGACGCAGGTCATTCGCGACTTCCACGATCTCGGATTCAAGATCCTCGCGACAGAGGGCACGCAGAAATATCTCGAAGCAAATGACATCCCAGCGATCCGGGTGAACAAAGTCTCCGAAGGCCGTCCGAACATTGTCGATGCGATCAAGAACATGGAAGTGCAGATCGTGATCAACACTCCAAGTGGTGAGATCTCGCGTATCGCTGAATACCAGATCGGCTGGGCAGCGGTTGAACTGAAAGTACCGTTCATTACCACGCTCTCAGCTGCAGCAAGCGTTGTATCCGCGATCAGCTCGCTGCGCCGTAACGAGTATCCCGTCCGCAGCATTCAGGAATTGCACAAGATGCTTGAGGTAAAGGCTTAAACCAGCCGTACCTTTGTGCCCATGGCGCAGACCGCACCCTTAGAAGAACCTCCGCTTAGTGTGCCGCCCTTACGGGCGGAAGAGGTACACCATGAGATCCCGGTAGGAAAGCGTGCCGTTCGCGGCGCGCTGTTGCTTACCGTATCTGCCTACGCCGGCATTGCGCTCGGCATTGTTGCTCGAAAGATCCTCTCGATCATCCTCACGCCTCAGGAGTTCGGTCAGATCGCAACAGCGCTCTCATTCGTCGATCTGATCTTCGCATTCGGAGCTTTCAGCTTCTCGAGCGCCATCATCAATGCGCGCGATAATCTTCTCGAGCGACCGCTCGCGCATCTTCGCGAGAATATCTACATTCTCACCGCAGGTGTCGGAGTTCTCGCGACAGTTGCATCGATCGTTGCCGCCGCGATCTTTCCTCCGCAGTCCGGTGCAGAGATCTTCCTCGCACTTGTTGGCATTTATGCGGTGCAGCGATGCGTCACATCATTCGATACGTTCTACTCGCAGATACTCGAACGGCAGCTTGATTACAAGCGCATCTCGATCATCTCGTTTGTGGTCAATGTGTTGCTGCATGCCGTCTCTGTCGGATTAGCAGTAAGCGGGTTTACCTATTATAGCTTACCAGCAGCTACGCTCCTTTCAGCATTCTTATCACTCTATCTCCATCGCCGATACCTGAGAAGCCGAAAGCTTAAAGTGGTAGAAAAGAAGCCATGGCAATACTACGACAAGGGCACGATGAAGTGGCTTTGGAGCTTTGGCGGTGCAGTGATGCTGAACAGGTTGTTCGAGTCATGGCTGTACCGGATCGATAACCTGCTCGTCTTCATGTTGATGAACTACGCGATGCTCGGCTTTTATAGTCAGGCTTTTATGATCGCGCAGATGGCATCGACCGCACTTGCCCCGATCGTAGCACGTGTTTCGATCGCAACGTATGCGGAAGTGCAGCACGATCGCCGCAGACTCGAAGAGGCTTTCGCCGTAACGAATTTCTTTCTTGTCAGGATACTCGTACCGGCAGCATTGTTCTTCCTTGTCTGTGCGCCCGATCTCGTTCGGTTGTTTCTTTCAACCAAGTGGTATCTCTCTGCAACACCGCTAGCGGCCATGGCAGGGTTCGTCCTGTTCTCACCATTATTTGAGAATGGCAAGATGTTGCTCGGCGCGCGCTTGAAGCTTAAGGAGATCACTTATGTACGAGTAGCGCAGCTAGTAGCGTTGATCGGTCTTCTGGTCTTGTTCGGAAGCGAAGGCTTGTGGGCGATCGGTCTTGCAGTGTCGATCGTGACGTTGCTAGGTTATGGATTACTGATGTTCTATGTTGGCAGGGAAGTGGACTTACGATCGAGCGAGGTGTTCAAGTTTCCGCTCATCACTGGGGTGTTCCTTGCTGGACCCATTCTCCTGTTCAACATGTGGCTCTCGGAATCTCTCAATGCGGGCTCCACCATTGAAGTATCGCTGCTCAGAGTTGTGATCTTCCTCGTGATGCTTCCAACGATCATGCTGGGACTCGAAGCAATGATCTCGCGCGATCGACTTGTCCGTTACATCTCCGCAGTCCGTTCTCGAATGTAGCATGCAATTATCCGACTTCGATTACGAATTGCCAGATGAACTCATTGCGCGCTATCCAACGGAGAAGCGTGAAGGATCGCGCTTGCTTGTCGTGCATCGCAATGAGCAGCGATTCGAGGATCGATCATTCCCCGATATTCTAGAGTATCTGCGTGAAGGAGATTGCCTTGTCCTGAACGACACAAAGGTGATCCCGGCACGACTCAATGGCATCCGTGAGACAACCGGCGCGAGCGTTGAGATCTTTCTCAATCAGCGCATGCAATCGGCAGAAGAGGAGTGGCACGCTCTTGCTGGGCCAGCGAAGAAGGCGAAGGTTGGCGAGTATATTCGATTCTCTCCTGAACTGAGATGTCTGGTCGTCACAGAAGCAGGTCCCGGTGAGCGTATCGTTCGCTTTGAGTTTGAAGGCGACTTTCTCGAGAAGCTGGATGCTGTAGGTGCTGTGCCACTGCCGCCGTACTTCAGACGAGATCCTGAGGAATCGGACAAAGCGCGATACCAGACCGTATACGCTAAGGAGCCCGGTGCAGTCGCTGCTCCGACTGCGGGGTTACACTTCACACCTGAGTTGCTCATCGCCGCCGAAGCCAAAGGGGTAATGATCGCTCGACTAACACTCCACACCGGATTGGGCACGTTCAAGTCGGTAGAGGTAGAAGACATTTCCGCGCACAAGATGCATTACGAGCGCTACGCAGTTTCGAAGGAAGCTGCTGAACTCATCAACCATTCACGAGCAGAGGGCGGGAGGGTCATTCCGGTCGGCACGACCTCCGTTCGCACGCTCGAAACCGTTACGGATGAGCAGGGGATTGTCAAGGCAGACTCGGGGGAAAGCAATATCTTTATCTATCCGCCTTACCGATTCAAGATCGTCGACGGGATGATCACAAATTTCCACATGCCGCGCTCGACATTGCTCATGATGATCTCCGCATTTATGGGACACGAATTGATGAGGCGGTGTTATGACCACGCTCTCGAAGAGCGTTACCGGTTCTTCAGCTACGGCGATGCGATGCTCATCCTTTAGCGGTTCTTAGTAGCGCGTTTTGCTTGCGCGTCTTAGTAGCGTTTCTTTAGAGTCACTTAATCTCACTCAACTTCCGACATGAAGTTAGCGATACTCATAGCGCTGAATCTTGCGCTACTCGCTTTTGCACTTAGTCTTCGCAAGAAGAAGGGACTCCTTTCCTACATCGAGAACGGAAAGTGGTGGCTGACCTGGCTCTCCATCGCCATCATCACCTTGATGGACGAACTCACCTCCGTCTTCTATGTACCGGCTGAAGCATATTTGGAAGTTGGCATAACTGCCTTCGTCTTTATCATTGCGACTTCGGTGTTCATGCGATTCCTTTCGAATCGTATGGTCGAGATCGCTCAGATCCTTGAGTTTCATAATATTCGAGGTGGAGGCGTTTACAGCTTCAGCTATCTGGTGCTTGGACCTAAGGCATCGTTCATCGCTATTGCCTCGATCCTCGTCACGTACATCCTGACTGCAGCAATATCGACCGTTGCGGCAGTAAACAACGGAATGTCCCTGGTGGGCGAGAACGCCATCATTGCGTACATTGCGATGGGCCTGATCGTGTGGGGTGTTGCAGGACTTAACATCCTTGGCGTACGCGAGAATGCGCGGTTCACATTCACGATATTTATTGCTGCTGCGGCCGTACTCATAACCTTCCTTGTTTCCACGATCATTGATCCTAGTGCGGACCAGGGCGGACAGATCATGAAGGGCTTCTCCCAAACTTGGACGGGGCTGACGGGTGGTGGAGTCTTTGATGGCATGGGCTATCTGATCTTTGGCTTTGCGAGCGTCATCCTTGCGTATAGCGGTATCGAGAGCGTAGTGCAGACAGCAGGTTTGGTGAAGGGATGGCGTGAGATCAAGAAGGCGTATTTCTTTCTTGCCATCACAGTTGGTATCTTTACTCCGTTACTAACGATGATGGTGCTAACACGCACTGACATCGACTTCGCCGCAAACAAAGACAATCTGCTAGTCGCTGTTGCTCGCACTGTCAACGGTGATGTGTTTGCCGTAGTACTTGCGATCCTTGCGATCTTCACATTGATCATGGCCGTAAACACAGCCTTCGTGGCCTCAAGCGAATTGCTCGAGCAGGTTGCGCATCGGTACGGCTTTGCATGGCTATCAAAGACCAATCGAAAAGATTCTCTTTACCGGATTCACATCCTAAATGCAACGCTCTTTAGCGTGATCATTGCCGTCACCGCGGGTAGCCAGACGGTGTTGGCCCACATGTATGCTGTGGGATTGGTCGCAAGCTTTACGATCAATATGGGGTCGCTACTGTACTATCGATACTCACTTGGGACGACAGAGATACGGGAGTACAAGACCTCGCGCGCTGGTACACTGGTGATCTTCCTGATGCTACTAAGCGCTTTCGTCTTTATCGCTTCGCATAAGTTCTTTGGACTTGCGGTATGGCTTGCATGCGTAGTGGTCTTTATGATCATTGGTATTCGTGTTGCGAAGCGCCGCGCACCGGAGATTGCGCATTATCATCAATCGGATAATCCGATGTCGTTGATCTTTCAGTGCGCAGAGAGTGAAGAGCGCGAGTTCGAGATCATCTTCCGTCGGCCGAAGGATGCCACACCGCTGTTGCCGGATAAGAACATCGCTTACGTCACGTTCTACTCTCCGCGCGCTGGTTCTCCAGTGAAGATGGGGGAGAACCATTACCGCTTCCCGATCAAGGCAGAGTCCTTAGCGTCACGGCTCGAGTCGTTCATCGACTTGTTGCAATACGATTTCCCAGAAAAGGCGATACGCTTTCATCTGGGTTGGCCTACATCTAGTTGGCTCGATCGCATGTCGACTGGCGTGATGGTCTTTTCGATGATGCGCTTGCCGAAGCAATTCCCGATGTACGATTTCGTGATGGAGTACCATCGCGGCGAGCTTGGGCCGAAGCCAACAGCACCGGAGCCATTGCCGACATTACCACCTGCGGACAAGGAAAATTTGACCGGTGCCTAAATTTGCAGCAGTCATCGTAGCGGCCGGCAGCGGCGTACGATTCGGTAAAGAGAAGCAGTCGATCGAGCTCGAGGGCAAACCGCTCTTCCAATGGGCGATCGATGCGTTCAAGATCGCCGGAGGCATCGAGCTCATCGTTCTGGTGTGTTCGGAGAAACTCCGCTCAACCGTCGATGATCCGGAGATCGAACTGGTCCAGGGAGGATCATCGAGACAGGAGTCAGTCTTCCGCGGGATCGTCCGTGCACAAGAGCTTGGCGCCGATCACGTTCTCGTTCATGATGCCGCCCGTGCGCTGATCACATCCGACATCATCTCGCGAGTGATGGGCATGACAGAGCAGCATGGGGCCGCGATCGCTGCAGTACCGGTGGTGGACACGATCAAGCAGGTGGATGGCAGCGTCATCCAGCGGACGATCCCGAGAGAGCGCTTGTGGCGAGCACAAACTCCTCAGGGTGCCTCGGTCGCTGACCTCCTTAACGCGTATAAGGCCGCAGAGGGAACAAGTGTCACTGATGAGGCTGAGTTGCTAGAGACCATCGGTATCTCGGCAAGAGTGATCCCCGGCTCAGAGGACAACTTCAAGATCACCTTTCCTGAGGATCTGGAGCGTGCGAGGGAGGTTTTGCTCCGGAGGAAAGCATCCTCCTAACAGCCTTCTCATCAACTATCCTTGAAATTTTCCTGTTGCAAATGTACTGACGGTGGAACGTTGAATCCATCCGTCAGTATGGTCCGAATTTAGCACATTTGCTCGTTTTCGTAGTCTTTAAGCAGTACTAGATGCTCAGTTTGGTTTTTGTCATTATTGCCTCCTACCTGATCGGGTCCATCCCTTCGGGTATCATCGTTAGCAAGCTTTTCCGCGGCATCGATATCCGCACCCAGGGCTCGGGTAACATGGGCTCGACAAACGCCTTCCGCGTCCTCGGCTGGAAGCTTGGATTGATCGTCCAGATCCTCGATCTGGCAAAGGGTATTGGCGCGGTCGTCCTCGCGTCCTATATTTTCAACGGACTACCATTCCACAACGCAACACCATTTGAAGACGCGACCATCTTCCGGATCATCGCTGGTGTCTCGGCTGTACTCGGACATATCTTTACGGTCTTCGCAGGCTTCAAAGGCGGCAAGGGCATCAGCACTGCAGCAGGTATGCTGATTGGTATTGCTCCGATCGAACTGGCAGTGGCATTTGGCGCCTTTGTGTTGGTCGTGACATTGAGCGGTTATATCTCGCTCGGCTCGATCATCGCCGCTATCATCTTCCCATTCACGATGTTCCTTCGGGAGAATGCGTTCGGCGTCGAGATCACTGGTTATCAGACCCTGATCGTCTTCAGCATCATGCTTTCATTGCTGCTGATCTACACGCACCGCGCCAACATCCAGCGATTGATGGAGAAGCGTGAGAACAAATTCGAAAAGCTGCTACTCTTCAAGCGGCTCCTCGCCAAGATCTAGCGAGAACTCCCCAAGTCTTTAACGTTCGTCTTTTAACACCGCTTTTTTAACGCACCACAATGCGCGCAGCCGTCATCGGAGCCGGTGGATGGGGGACAACCCTTGCGCATCTGCTTGCCGAGCGCGGACATGACGTCGTCCTCTGGGCACGCAGCGAAGAACGCGCACTCGAGCTAGAGCGCGACCGCTGCAACAAGCTATACCTTCCCCTCCTCGAGATCCATCCATCGCTTCGCGTCACACACGATGCAAGTCAGTTGGATGATCGACATCTCTTTATCTTTGCTGTACCTGCACAGGCAACCCGCACAGTTGTAGAATATCTTAAGCCGTCGCTCTCGCGTCCCATTGCTGGCGATGGAGTCTTCGTATCTGCTTCAAAGGGTATTGAGCGCAATACGATGGCGAGAATGTCCGAGGTGTTGCGCGATAGCCTGGGCGCTCGTGAAGAACGCATACTCGCGCTCTCCGGACCAAGCCACGCGGAAGAAGTTGCTAAAGGCATTCCGACCGCTGTCGTCGCCGCAGGTATGGATCATGCGCTCGCCAAGGAGATACAGGCTGCATTTCTGCTCCCATCTTTTCGCGTCTATTCCAGCTCCGATCTTATCGGAGTCGAACTCGCTGGCGCGCTAAAAAACGTGATCGCTATCTGCGCAGGCATCATTGATGGACTTGGCTATGGCGATAATACTAAGGCCGCACTCATCACGAGAGGACTTGCAGAAATGCGTCGCCTAGGTATTGCACTCGGCGCTGATGAGCATACATTCTCAGGCCTCGCAGGACTCGGCGATCTTGTCGTTACTTGTGAAAGCCGTCACTCCCGTAACCGATTCGTCGGTGAAGAGATCGGCAAGGGCAAGAAACTAAGCCAGGTGCTGACAGAGATGAAGATGATAGCTGAAGGTGTTGCGACAACGCAATCTGCGAAGGCACTAGCAGAACGTCACCACATCGAGATGCCGATCGTCGAAGAGACATACCAGATCCTCTTCGAAGACAAGGATCCTCGTGAAGCGACAATGGACCTGATGACACGCGATCCGAAAACGGAGCGCTGGTAAGCACGAGACGGAGTGCTTAACTTCATCATCATTGCAGTCAGCCTTCTACTGGGCATCGTCCTACGGAGGAGCGGCAAGCTACCAGCCAGCACGCCGCATTATCTCAATCGCTATGTGATCTGGATCGCGCTACCTGCGGCGATCCTTGCGACAGTCCCGCAGATCACCATCTCCACAGAATTACTGCTGCCTGCATCGATGCCGTGGGCGGTCTTTCTGATCGGGCTCGCGTTGTTCACGCTGTTGTCAAAATCTTTGCATGCTGATCGGCGTACGCTCGGTGCCCTGATCTTAACGGGCTCGCTTGGGAATACAAGTTTTGTCGGATTCCCGATGCTAACAGCTTTGATCGGCGAGGACTCGCTGAAGACTGCGATCATCATCGATCAGGCCGGAAGCTTTCTCGTCGTCTCAACGCTCGGATTGATCACCGCATCAGTGCTCTCGCATCATGCAACATCGGCAAAGGAGGTCATCAAGCGCATCGTGACCTTCCCGCCGTTCATCGTGCTGATCGCGGCATTGCTAACGAGAAGCATCGAGTATCCTACAGCATTCATCTCCATTCTGAAGGCAGTTGCATTCACGCTCGGCCCGGTAGCATTGATCGCAGTGGGCTATCAATTGCGATTCAACAAAGCTTTGCTGCTAAAGAAGAAGCGTGCTCTTGCGTCAGGACTTGCGTACAAGCTGGTGCTCGCGCCTGCGATCATCGCATTGATCTATTCATTGACATCGATGGGCAAGCAGGAGTGGCTCGTCACATCGCTCGAAGCAGCAATGCCTCCGATGATCACAGCAGCGATTATCGCGAATGAACACGGACTGGATGATGAACTGACATCGCTGATGGTAGGCATTGGGATCCCGTTGTCGATTGCTACCGTGCCAGTGTGGTATCTCATCCTCAGCTAAAAAGTGTAGCGCGAGCTTCAGCTTGAGCACCGTGCTTACAGATAGCCAGGTTGCTCGTAGTCTAGCTGTGATTCTTGTAAAATGCTCCGGAAGCCTATACAAACGGGCATCTAACTTACGCAGGGCGTCTCATTTACCTACTCCGCTGCGCAAGCTAAAGCTCGCGTTACACTTTAAGTGTTCGATATAATCAAAAAAACCCCGCTGCTCAAGCAACGGGGTTTTAGCTTAATGCTTGCAAATCTTAATAAACCTCGAAGTCCTCGACCTCTGGGATGATGCCTTTAGCGGCCCCTAGTGCAAAGAGGTGCTTGAGTGCTGCGCGGCCTCTGTCGCCCATGTCGATCGTCAGATCGTTGACGTACATCTTGACGAACTTGCCGCCGAGTTCTGTGCTCAGTCCGCGGCCCCACTGCAATGCGTAAGGGATCGACTCGTCCTGGAAGTCATAAGCAGCCTTGATCGAATCGCGCAATGACTGCGAGATCGTCTTCGCCATCTCTTCGCCCATGTCCTTGCGTACGCAATCGAGACCGAGTGGAAGCGGCAGGCCGTTCGTCTCTTTGTCCCAGATCTCGCCGAAGTCACAGATCTTGTTCAAGCCATAGTCTGCCCACGTGAGCTGTCCTTCGTGAATGAGGAGACCTGCATCGACTTCATCCTCGAGCACTGCATCGATGATCTTGTCGAAGTCAACTTCCACAGCGCGCATGTTTGGAAACCACGCACGCAGCAGGAGATTCGCGGTCGTGAGCTTGCCTGGCTGCGCGATCGTCTTGCCTTCGAGCTCTTCTAGCGTCTTATACTTCTTCGACACAATGATCGGGCCGTAACCTTCGCCCATTGATGCACCGGTCTTCATGATGAAGTAGTGATCGGAGACGTAAGGATAAGCGTGTGCACTGATCGCTGTGACGGGAAGCTCGCCGCGCATCGCACGCTTGTTCAGCGTCTGGATATCATCGAGCACATGATCGATGGTAAAGCCAGGGATCGTTACCTTGCCCGAGCCATAACCATAGAACATGAATGCATCATCCGGATCAGGTGAGTGACCGATCTGCAGCAGCTTTACTTCTTGTGTTGTTTCAGTTGACATAGTATCTAATAAAAGGCTGTCATTGGGCGAGCGCACAGGCGACTCGAACACTCCCCCCTCTAACTCCCCCCTCGCGGGGCGAGGGGGGAGGACCGGGGAAGGGATTTAATTCTTGATAAGAGTTGGATCAGGAAAGAGGACGATCTTGCCAACACGCTTTGGTGTCTCGATCATCAACTCAAATGCTTCCTCAAAACTTGTGAGCGGCATCTTGTGCGTAACGACTGGCTTCACATTTAGACGACCTGACGAAAGCAGATTCGATACCGTGAACCACGTGTCGAACATCAAGCGGCCGTTAATGCCATAGAACGTACCGCCATTGAAGACGATATCGTTGATCGGTGTCGGTACGAGATTATCCTTAAAGATACCGAAGAAGCAATAGCGTCCGCCGCGGCGGAGCATTGCGATACCATCCTGCATTGCGCGTGGCGCACCGGACATTTCGATCACAACATCGGCGCCGAGTCCGCCAGTATGTGACTTCACATAATCGACGGCATTCTCGCGTCCGACATGGATGATGTGATCAGCGCCCATCTCTGCGCCGATCTTCAGGCGGAAATCCTCCATGCCTGTGAGGAAGATCTTCGATGCGCCTGCTGCGCGAGCAACACCGCATGCGAAGAGGCCGATAGGTCCATCGCCAAGCACAACGACGCTCTTGCCATGCACAGGCTCGATAAGCATTGCATGCACTGCATTGCCAAGCGGCTCCTGGATCGAAAGATACTCAGGTGGAATGCTCGTGTCGTTCTTCCATAACACAACTTCGGGGACAACGAGATACTCGGCGAATGCGCCATCGGTATCGACACCGAGGATCTGCAAATTATGACAGATGTGCATCTGACCGATCATGCACTGCTTGCAGTGCATGCACGGGATGTGCGTCTCGACCGAGACGACATCGCCTTCTTCCACACGGGAAACCACCGCGCCCTTTTTCATCACAATGCCGGTCGTCTCATGACCGACAGTGTATGGAACATTCTTGATGCGAGACTGCGCCCACGAATCCCACTCGTAGATATGAACGTCGGTGCCGCAGAGGCTCGACGCCTGGATCTTGATGAGTACTTCATTCGGCTTGATATCGGGGATCGGGATCTCCTGCATCTCCGCTCCGCGGGCACGCTGCGTCTTGCGCAGGGCCATCATCGTCTGGGCCATCGGGTCTAAGTCGGTTGAGTAACTGGCTGAAATTCGTGGCGCTGAAACGTTATCGTATGATGAATCGCGCCTTGAGCCCTGGATTTTCTAGCTAAGCTTCGCTCCGAGTTGGCGGGTAAGCCAGGCAGTAAGGTCGACAAGCACCTCGTCCGAGATGCTGTGGCCCATCTGTGTGTAAATTCTGCCATCGACCTCCGCACCCAGCTTTGTGAGGTGCTCCTTCGCGATCGGGAGGGCTTCAGACTGGATGAGTAGATCCTCGTCCCCGTGAGACATAAAGACCGGCAGACCTTCGAATCTCCGAGTCGCCATGGGCTCCATCACGTCCTTCGGGATATAGCCTGACATTGCGATGACCCCTCTTACGCCAAGGCCGTGCTTTGCCAGGTCGTGACGTCCAATGAGCGAGTAGCACATAGCTGCGCCCTGGCTGAATCCCATGAAGTAAAGGTTGCTCGGATCCGACTCGGTCTCTTCGAGAATGCCAGGCAATTCGGCAAGGACTTTCTCTTCGCTCTGCTTGCGGCTCTCGTCATCAGCCAGTAGGGAACCGTCAGGATTCTGAGACAGGTGGTACCAGGAATGCCCGCCCCACTGGACCGGCAGAGGAGCCCGGAAGCTCAGGACGGTCAGCGGCTCCTTGAAGTAGTCGGCAATGCCGAGCAGATCGAACTCGTTGGCGCCATAGCCATGCATGACGATGAGGGTGGCTTTGGATGGCGTGTCGCGATCCGTACGGCGGTAAAGGTAGTGTAGTTTTGACATTCAAATTAGCTTTCGGCGGCCGAAAACAAAAAAGGGAGCGTTGAACGCTCCCTTCATATTAAGTCTAAGTGAGATTTACTTAGCGAGCGAAATATGCACGCAATCAGGTTCGCGGACGAGGCCAGTGATCTTCATGCCGCGGCGCTTTTTGTGCTCGGGCGATGCCATGTAGGCCTGTAGCGCTTCTTTCAGTGCATCGAGATCGTCAGCGATGAGATCCATCGCGAGACCCTTCAGGTGCAGCGAGCCCCCGACCTTCTTGCCGTCGTCATTGACGTAATCACCTGGTGGGTTGATCGGCACACGACGCGACTTCAGCCACTCCCATGCGCCAGTCCAAAGCGCTGTGTCCTTGATCGTTGCCGCGACAAGACCTGGGAAATTCTTCAGCATACCGCGCTCAGCGATGCGATCCTTGATCAGATCTAGCTGACCCTTGTTCGTGCGTACGCCGCTCGTAACGAGCGCCTGCATATTGTTCTCAGCAAAATACTTCGAAATGTCCTGCGCAAGCTTCGCCATGTCCTTCGTCATCTGGACGGTCGGGCGCTTGTAGATTCCGATTGCGGATGTATTATTGGAGAGCTTCGCCATGATCGGCATGCCGTCCCTTGACGTGATGCTGACAGCGGAGCGCTCGATGATCTCGGCGACTGGTGCGATAGCAGCACTCATAGCCGCGACATTAGTGAGTTGCGGAAGTTGGATGGAAAGAACGGATGCCTGCTGCACAGCTAATTGCGCTGCGGCCTGTGGGGCAGAGATCTCGAAGATATGGCCGTCAGTAGCGCGCAACTTCTGAGTTTTGCCTGATACCAAGAGGAATGCAGCCGTAGCGACGATGGTCGCATAGCCTGCAAACACATGGCGCTTCTTACGTGGATTAAGGCTTCTCGAAGCCCTATACCAATGGAGTCCGTCTTTTCTCGTTAACTTCACTTATAGCTTAGTATATCCAATACGCTGACTGTGCACAAAACACTATACGTGGCTCAGAGTTTCCGTGTTTCGGCACGGTTGAGCTGATCTGAGTCATAAAGTGCAAAACTTATGGCCTAAATTGGCTCTATTGTCAATATAGCTGTCCCGATTAAAGAAGAATTAATCTCATTGAACCTGACAGAAAGTGTCTGATGCGTAAATCTGCTCGCCAGTTGAGCTTGTATCTCTCTCAGAACCCACGATAGTTTGACCAAAGCCAACAAGATTAGTTTAACTCACCTTTTGAGCACTTAAGTAGATATGAAAAAGACACTCACAAACCTCGCCATTATCGGCTTCTCCATATTGACGATCTGCATCAGCACCTCCGCCAGCGCGCAGGACCATCACATTGTAAAGGTCGGCGGCGAAGCGATGTACCAGCAGAAGGACATCATCGATAACGCAGTAAATTCGAAGGTTCATACGACACTGGTCGCAGCAGTGAAGGCAGCAGGACTCGTCGAGACGCTGAAAGGCAAAGGACCGTTCACGGTCTTTGCGCCAACGGATGACGCATTCGAGAATCTTCCCGCCGGTACTGTCGCGATGCTCCTCGAGCCGAAGAATAAAGCGACCTTGCAAAAGATCCTTACCTATCATGTGGTCGCTGGCAACTACGACGCTGCACGTTTGAGCAACGAGATCAAGGATGCCGGCGGTATCCTCACTCTCAAGACCGTCAGCGGCGGCACACTCAAAGCGTGGTTTAACGGACCGATGAACGTCAGTCTCATGGATGAGAATGGCGCGACAGCGAACATCTCAACATACGATGTTAAGCAGTCGAACGGCGTCATACACGTGATCGACGCGGTCGTTACACCATCGAACTAATTTCTTCAGCGAGTCTCTGCTTTGCCAACAAATGACCTGTATCTTGCCTGTAGAAGATTGCCCAGATAATCGGACGCATTGCCATAATTGCAGAGAGCCGCGAGTACTAACTCGCGGCTCTCTAATTTTATCAGCAACCGGAAAGGAGTTACAGTACAGTTTTTACCACGCTCTCGATAGCTTCGGTAACCTGCTCAAAGCTGGCGGGCTTGGGCAGGAAGCCTGCAAATCCTTGCTCGACTATTCGAGCCCTTGTTGCGTCATCAACATGACCGGTCATCGCAATGACGGGATGTGAGGCCTGACCGACTAGTTCATTGCCCTTGCCGTCAGGTAGATTTAGATCTGTGATCGTGACCATGATCCCGCCCTTAGCCATCTGCGACCTGGCTTCTTCGCAGTTCCCTGCTTCACGCACCTCATATCCCTTCATTTTCAGGAAGGTTGACATCGCCATGCGGATGTTAGAATTATCTTCTACGATGAGGATGGTGGCTGACATGATGCTTAAAAGTGGACAGAAGTGGCTTGGCCAACGTACTTCTTCAACAATTATACCCCACAACAATGCGTCAGGGACCCGCTGAAAGCTATCGTTAGAGGCTGATTTGATATTTTCTTTGAGTAATTGCAAACTTCCGGAGAATTTTTGATGTATATTTATACCTCAAAGTTTTATCCCTCGACCCTTTCGGGGTTCTGAACCGTTTTAAGGCAGAGCTTCGATCAATAACGGTTTATCTACAATGATCTTAAACGGACCTGAGACCCAGGGCGAACGCATTCGCCGAGCACGCGATGAGAGAGGTCTCAAGCAAGGATACGTTGCCCGTACGGCAGGCATTACTCAAGCACATCTCAGCCGCATCGAGAACGATGAGTCGGGTGTGACCGATCACACATTGAAGAAGCTGGCTGCCGCGATCGGATTGCCGTTCGACGATATCGTCGTTCGCAAGGATCCACGCAAGGACGACGGGCCGCGCATCAACAACATCGAAGATGTGATCGCTAGCGATGCAGCACTCGTGCGCTTCATGGGTGGCGAGCGTCCCGATCCCGAGACGTTTGATTGGGTTCGCAGATCACTGATGGTGATCCGCTCAGAAGTCAAGCGCCGCCGCGAGTTCTAAGGCTCGAGCAATGGTTTAAAAGCAAGAGGAAGAAGTTCGCCGTGGCGAACTTCGTCCTCTTCTGCTTTCACTCTGTCTGGTATTACTGCGCGAACTTCGTGTCAGGAATGCTCTGCTCAGTCGCTGCAACAATCTGGAACGACATGCTCTCTTTGTCGTTGACGCTTACTGAGAGCATTACCGGTACCTTGCCCATATCGCGGATCTCAGCCGCGATCTCGCGGAACATCGGATCGTCATTGCCGATCAGCATATTACGAGCGATCGTATTGCGGACGTTCTCTGGGTAGTCAGGGGTAAGCCAGAACGATGCCGTCATCATCTTTCTATCCTGCGTCGGGATCTCGATCGTATAGAGCTGCGCTATCTTGCCATTGATCGTCTTTGTACCTGGCTGCACCTTAAGGTGGCTGGTCTTCGGTCGATCGACTTCGAAATCTCTCAGCGGCAATACTTGAGACTGCGTACCTTGGTAAACCTTTAGCTCTTTGGAAGTAAAATTCGCGAATGATCGCTCAGGCATCGGCTCTTGTGCTTCGATCACGACGGAATCGCCGCGCACCCAGCTCTTCTGCTGAATGATACCGGCACCCGATTCGATCCTATAAACGATAAGGCCTTCAAAGCGCTGCGCGCCAGCTTCACCGGCAACACCGATAAGCGTTAGGGCTGAAAGTGCGATCGAGGAGAGTAGCTTCATGCGAACGAGATCAATTTCGGAAACACCATAGACATACGTGGACAGAGGTTAATCGTAGTCGTGCACCGATTTGTTTCATTTCTGAGTTCTCACAGAAATTCTTCCTCAGACCAGCATACGTACTCTCTGCATACGCACTTTCTCCGGTATTGTGACAGATACAATCGGTTGTAGACTAAAGAAGCCGACCCCGGCGAACGAGTGATCATTCGAGAAGTCGGCCCCCATTATTCCATCTAACCCCAAGCTGCTAGCCCCACTTTGTGTCGTAAGTAGGACAGCCAGGTAGTTGAGTGAGATTGGTACAACTACTGTGCAAATTGGCCGATATTAGGCGATTTGATGCCGAAGCGGGCATTTGAGGTGTGCTGCGTATAATTTGGATTTAATGCTATCGTAATCTCAAGCGAGCAAGGGAAGCGTTCATGTTACTGTTTTGACACACATGATAAAGATCGCCCACCTCTCAGATCCGCATATCAATCAGAAGTATCATCCTGAGCATCTGACTCGTCTGGAGTCGTTACTTCACGACGCCATCCACAAGCAGCAGGCCGACCATATCGTCATCACGGGAGACATCAGCAGCAATGCCGACGAACGAGATCTGATAGCCACGCGAGATCTGTTCAAGAAGCTTCATATCCTCGATGCATCGAAGCTCACGGTCGTGATCGGGAATCACGATATCTTTGGAGGGCCCCATTTAGCCGAGGATGTGCTCGGATTTCCCCGGACGTGCCGGGACTGCAAATATCATCATAAGATCTCGGAGTTTCAGCGGATCTTCCAGCCGCTCTTCAAGGGCGTCTATTACGAGACCAGTCCATACCCGTTTGTCAAGCTGGTGCGGGGCACAGCGATCATTGGACTCAATACGGTTGCAGAGCATTCGCAGTACCGCAATCCGGTCGGCTCGAACGGCGCGATCGACGATCACCAGTTCAAAACTCTCCAGGCGATCATGGATACACCGATGGTGCAAAATGCAAAGCACCGGATCGTGGCGATGCACCATCATCTGTTCCGTCGCAAGGATGAGAAGCATCTGCATTCATACACCACGCCGAAGGGACTCTTCAGCACGATAGAGCAAGAGACGCTGAAGCTCCGTAAGAAGCGGCGCCTTATCAAGCTGCTGGAGACGTCGAACGTTGAAACAGTCTTGCATGGACACGTCCACTTCACCGGCGACTATCCGCGAAAGAAGATCCGCTGCTACAACGCCGCGGGCTCCGTCTTCCCATTGATAACTTCGGATAAGCACCCCTACAATCTGCTGACATTCACAGAAAAGGGGACTTCGTTAGAAGTCCCCTCTGTACCTGCCGCGATCGAACGATCACTGAGCTAGAATCTCACATCCGTCTTTGGAAGCAACCGCTTGATCCTCGCGAGCTCCGTTTCGTCGATGGGATTTCCCGTCAGGATCAACGTTCGGAGTGATCGAAGCTTTCCAAGTTGCTTAGGCAACTGAGCGAGTTGGTTGTTGGCGAGGCTCAGCGTCTCCAGATTTCTCATTGCAGTTACCGATTCGGGAAGCGCGACCAACTGATTGTTGTGCAGCGCGAGATACCGAATGCCACGCAATGCTCCCAGATCTTGTGGTAACTCCTTCAACCGGTTGCTAGCAATGCTCAGCGTATGCAACCTGCGAAGTTTTGTGATCGATGGAGGAAGCAGAAGCAATGCATTCTCATCGAGATTTAAGACCTCGAGCCTGTTCAGTTTTCCCAGTTGCTGAGGCAGGAAGGAAAGCTTGTTGAACTTCACGTCCAAGTTGACCATCGTGCTCAGCCCACAGATCTCGTCAGGTAGTTCTTCGAGCTGATTCTTATTGAGATCGAGCGTCTTGATCATCTTGAGTCCTGTGATCTGCTTTGGTAGCTCACTGAGCTTGTTATCCATCAGATCCAGATCTTCAAGCATCGTCCAGTTGCGGATCTCTGCTGGGAGCGCACGCAACTTGTTCTGCTTGAGCACAAGAAACTTGATCTGCTTCCATGCACCGATCTCTTTGGGAAGCTCGGTCAGATCGTTCTTCATCAAGTTCGCGAAACGTACGGCCTTCAACGCGCTGATAGAGGGCGGAAGACTCGCAAGCTCACGCTGACGAAGATTAATGTGCCTGACAGAATCCGGCGTGCGCAACGCTTCATCGAGGTCATAGTAAGGCCTTTCGCGCGCCATTGATTCAAGAAGCGAGCGCGGGGCGGCGGCCCGTGTAGCGCCAGCATTCACAATACGTGTATCTGAGCCCTGCGCCACACCCGAATTAAAGAGCGGACCATTGAGGATGACCGGCGAAGTCATAATGATCGCCAAGAGTAAGTCTCGCATATGTGTGATAAATGTTTGATACACTGTAAAAGAAAAGGCCCTCGGCATCGTGCCGAGGGCCTGTAACCAA
>JBKJTP010000220.1:0-5267 GCA_046590195.1 Kapaibacterium sp. (SeqCode)
GATCTTCATGTTAGCTTTGGAATTCATAGCTCTCTCCTCTCTTATTGTTCCGTTGTCAATCCTTCATCACGCAGCCGCTGCAGCACAAGACTGTGCAGGTCCTGCGGCAGCTCTGCATTGTACGCTTTGTAGCAGCCGATCGTCAATCCGAGTGAATGCCTGAACTCGCTGCACGCAACACAGTTGTCGAGATGCTCTCGCACTAGCTCGCACTGAGCCTCGTTCTCCTGCAATTGCAGATCCTCTGATAACCTCTTCCGAACATCCTTACAGGTGATCGTCATAGCTTTCCCTCCATATAGTCACCGAGTCGATCGCGCAAGAAAACTCGCGCTCTTCGAAGCCGCGATTTTACTGCCGGGATGCTAAGCTTTAGCACTTGTGCAGTCTCCTCTGCGGAAAGTTCTTCCAGGTCTCGCAGTACGAACACGATCCGATAGTCGAGTGGCAATGCCTGAATGGCTTCATCCAGCTTGGCCTCGAGCTCGTTGTTCAATACAGCGTGCTCAGAACTCTCCTGCGCCTGGATCGAATGCGCTTGAATCGCGACCGAAGAGAGCTCGATCGACTCAAGCTTCTCGTCCTGCGCTTCCTTGCGGCGTTGCATCAGGCAGTTGTTCGTAACAACTGCGTAGAGCCACGTCGTGAAACTCGATCTTCGGTCAAATTGCGAAAGCTTCCGGATCACATTCACAAACGTCTCTTGAACGGTCTCCTTTGCTCGCTCCTCGTTCCTGCAAACCCGAAACGCGAACTTGAAGACGGTCTCCTCGTATGCACGCATTAGTGCTGCTAGGGCAAGACCATCCCCCCGAATGGCTCGGTCGAGAATATCGTCGTCTACCGCCGCAATTCGGCCCTCACTCGACATTGCTGGGCTTGATGTTCGTTGCTCACTTCTCATGTTAGATGCAACAAATTGAAGGAGGATTCAGGCAAAATCAAAAAACAATGAGCCCGTAGGCTCATTCTCATCCAATCTCACAATATTACTCTCAGTATCATTTGCAGCCCTACTCCGAGGATCAGTAATCCCAGCAGAAGCTTAAGCTGCTTGACGTGAAGTTTGTGACTGAACTCACTTCCGATCTTCGCTCCAGGGATCGCGGCTGCGGCGGCCGCGATCGAGATCAAATATGGTACTTGTCCCGTGATGGCTTTACCGATACTTGCTGATAGTGCGGCGAGCATGACCACGCCGAGCGTCGTGCCGATCGTAATACGCGTTGGTACTCGCATAAAGATCATGAGAAGTGGTTGTACCAGGAATCCGCCCGGCGCACCCACCATACCTCCGAAGAACCCGACACTAGTACCAATGAGAACCGATTTTCCAGGGTGCACTGTGAATTCGGTGGGCTCTTCGTATTTACGTTGTAACAACAACAACGCACCACCTGCCGCGGCCATCAGACCGAAGATCGTTGTGAGTGTGTCGCCCGAGACGGATTTGGAGAAGATAGCACCTACCAACGCTGCACTCACCATCGGCACGCCGATCAGCAACGCGAGTCGCTTATTGAACCCACCCTTTTTGTGATGGGTGAATGCAGACATCGCTGCGGCGAAGAACACCTGCACGCTGGTCATGCCAGTGATCTCCGCGACAGAAAGTTCTACACCGAATAGAGGCGGCACATACAGATACATCGGTATCAGCAGAACAGCGCCGCCGATCCCGAGTGTACCTGATACGATACTAGTAAGAAATGATATCGCAGCAATGACGAGCAGTTGCTCGATCATGCCGAGGTCTTCTCAGTCTTGACAACCGGTAAACCCTTGTCGATCCAGCCGCCTGTGCCACCTGTGAGGTTATAGACGTTGTTGAAGCCGTTTGAGCAAAGGATGTGAGCCGCCTCGGATGAACGACCACCCTTCTGACAAATCGCGATTATCGTCTTCCCTTTAGGTACTTCCGCGAGACGGGTTGCGAGCTGACCGACAGGGATATTAGCATTCACGCCCTCGATCTTTCCGATGGTTGAGAGCTCTTGTGGCTCACGCACATCGAGCAGATAGATCGACGGATCATTCTTGCTCATCTCGATCAACTGTTGCGGATCGATATTCTTGAACTTCTCCGTACCCATCGAAACGCGTGCAGCGCCGCACTGCAATACGACCTTGCCACCCTGCGCATCCGCGATCGGCGGGAAGAAATCCTTCACGAAGTTCACGAATCCTTCTTTGCTCTTCTGCAGCAGGAATTCATTCGTCTTGCGTTCTTCTCCAAGATAAACAAATACGTTATTTTCGTAATCGTGGCCGGGATAGATCTTCGTGTCGTCGTTGAACTGCAGGATCTTGTTATACAAGCTATCGTACTGCTGCTCAGCGCTGCCACCCGGGAGATCGCTGCGGCCAGCTTGACCAACGAGCAATAGATCGCCGGTGAAGAGATTGCCTTGGAAGTAGATCGCGATGTGATTATCGGTATGTCCTGGCGTGTGGATGATGCCTAGCGTCGTCTCGCCAAGTTCAAGCGTGTCGCCTTCGTTGACATAGACATCGATCTCGACCGCCGCATTCGATCGTAGCGTATCGCCAATACCAAACTTGTCCCCCTGTTCAACAACCTTCCACTTATCCTTCGTGAATTCGTGCATGACAACGGTGGCACCCTCAAGCTTCTGCAATTCTTTCGAAGCCGATACGTGATCAACATGCGTATGCGTATCAATGACATATTCGAGATTCAGTCCTTGTGACACGAGCTTCTGTTGGATGATCGCGAGATCCGCGATATTCGGATCGATTATGGCCGCAAGCCTTGTAGCCGAGTCTGTGATGAGATAACTCAGTGTACCTGTGCCGTCGGTCGAGCGGATCTGTTCAATAGCCATTGTACTAATCGTAATATTCTGGTTCAGAGCAAGTCCAGTTATAACAGTCCCGGCATCGACAGAATTCAGAGCAAACAGAAAAGCCGACCCTGAGGGTCGGCTTCTGTTTTTTATGTGGGCGGGGAGGGATTCGAACCCCCGACCTACTCGGTGTAAACGAGTCGCTCTAAACCAGCTGAGACTAACCGCCCATTCAATTGTAGCCAGCCCGAAGCGCTTCACAGAATTGCTTCTTGCTGGGCATGAGTAAACAAGGTCAAGCCGAAATTGTCTCCGGATTCTGAAAAAATCTTGATGGCTAACGCAATAGCTACCCGAAAACCTACTTCGACTTCACAGCTCGCTCGGTCACACCCTCCTCTACCTCCGAACCGTCCGCGTTATTTGCGTTGATCGACACCCGATAAAGATACGTGCCGTTGGCCACCTCATTGCCGTTCTCGTCGCGGCCATCCCAGTGGATCGAGTTCAAGCCTGTCCGCAGCCCAGTCGGAGTGATCGTCTTGATCTTCTTTCCAGCGACAGTATAGATCGTGATCTTGGCACCGGCACCCGATCCCGAACCGCGCAGGATGAATGTGAAATCTGTCGACGAAGTGAACGGATTCGGGAAGTTCATGACCTGCTGAATGCCATTCGCCGAGGCGACCTGGAATCGGATCTCAATCGTATCGGCAGCATTACCCGAGGCATCCTGTGCATAAACGGTAAGCGTGTACTCCCCTGGCTTAAGCGGTGTCTTCGGATTGACGATTAGCTCAGCCTGCAACTCTCCGTTCGGATACGCCTTGTAATCGATGCGGTAATCGACAGCTGAATTCGTCGGGGTAAGCATGATCGGATTCGTGAGATCCTTCGAGTATCTCAGCATCCCGCTTATCGAAACCGAATCCTTGATACGTAATGGACTTCCATCGAACAATTGCATCTTGATCTCGACATCAGGCGCGACAAAATCGCGGTCGCTGATATGGCGATCATCGAATACTACCTCGACTCTCGGACGATTCGTATCACGGGTGACCTGTATCTGAACAGTTCTCAGGTTGTTGTTTGTGAACTGCTCGTTCAGACTGTTCTCTGGATTAACCGCGGCAGTGATCGTGATCACATCGTTCAATCCGGATGTCGCAACGGTGTCGGTGAATACCACCTGTTCATATCCTGCAAGCGAGATCGTTCGTTTGGCGAATGTGTCAATGCGGCTTTGCACGCTGCGAAGCAGAAGCACATCGACGTTGCTTACTGGGAAGCAGAGAAGATTGCGGATCGTGTACGTTGCCAGGACTGGCTTGCCCTCTTCAACAGAGCTCTCGTTTGCTGCAAGCGATGTGAGCTCGAGTTCAGGAGCTGGCGTGTACTCGATCGCGATCGATGCAAGCTCAGGTGAGTTCGAGGCATTCGAGCTGCGCGTAAACTCCATCTCGACCGCCACACTCTTGTACGTGCCCGCATCGACGCTCGAGATATCCTGGTCGTATGTCGCAGCACCCTGAAACGATAGCAGTCGCTCGATGCGATTGTTGTCCTTCCGCTGGCCGAGCAACGTAAACTTGATCGACGCGCCATCCGCGATCGCCGGACCGGTCCAGCGCACACGCTTGTATGCTGTGGCGGCACCCGTGAATGGAGTAGTCGCAATGCCCGATGTGCCCAGTGTCACAACCTCATAGTTTACTTCGGAGCCGTTGGTCTTGGCGCGATTATGATCTTCGATCGCCTGTCCAGGGGACCATCCCTTCCGCCCGATCATCGCATAGCTCGTGAAATAGTCGAGGGAGTCGAAGGCGATGCGGGCGCCCAACGATTGTAGTGCTGGCCGAATGTACACGGTATCCCTCGAGAACGCTGGTGCAACGAATGGTTGGAAATTCGTGAGCACCATAACAAGTCTATCTGCTGGGATAGCCTTCACGACTGAATCGAATTGTTTCGCGCGCAGCGTCTGCTCAGGTACATTATCCATCGGAACGCCGATGAACTCGTGCACCTGCTCGATGCCGTTGCCATCTTGCGTCATCACGACGAGCGCGAATCCAGACTTCGGGTGGGTCAGATCATAGATCGGCTTGTCATTACGGAAGATCTGCGAAACAGAGAATGAGTTGATCGTTGTGTCGGCGCTGCCGTGCGCGACGATAGTGTAGGTGACTGTATCAGTCTGCGGAATAGCCAGTCGATCCTGTGCATTAACTCCAAGACCAACCTCGATCGTCGCATCAAGCTGATCGCGCGTCGATAAATGCAATTGCGGCTCATCAAGCTTATCGATGCTGAAGCTGGAACTGCTCCAGTTCGAAGCCACGCCATTGATCAACGTCCGTGTCCGCCAGTAGACTACATTTCTATAGTTGCGCGGAAGCTCCGAAGTGAGGAATGAGCTTGTGATAGTCGGGAAGTCTGAACTGATCGAAGGCTTTG
>JBKJTP010000139.1:0-19601 GCA_046590195.1 Kapaibacterium sp. (SeqCode)
GATGTTAGGGATATCACCACAGAAGGTAACACCGTGGATGAAGCGGCATATGCCTGAGTTCTATGGGCATAAATGCTTCAAGAGACGGGGCTTGATTATAGAATTGTAACCGCGTAACATAGAATTTGGACGTATAGCACAGCGGTAGTGCAACGGACTGTGGGCGAAGCGACTAAGGCGCTAATCTGGTTCGAATCCAGTATGCCAAGAGTAATCCGTGGGTCGGGGGTTCGAATCCCTCTACGTCCGCCAAATCGAGGTTAAGATGCGCAAGTATCAAGTTGTGATGGTGAACGAGTCCTTCAATGATTCGTATTACTTCAACGCCGTGCAGAAGCAGACCGACACGATGTTTGATTCATTGGAAGACGCTAAGAACTCTGGTAACTGGTTCGTTAGCGGCGCATTGTACATTGTGTCCTTTAATCCAAAGGTCGTCTTCGATGCACATCCCGGCGACTTCAAAATCGAGGTTTCCAGATGAGCCAAGACCCAGATGATATCGTTACGCTGGAAACGGAAGTGCGTCCGCTAGCAATGCCATTGCATCGCCGCGTTCGGCCATCGGACCATGCCATTGCGTTAGCGTTCTGGGGTCGTTCGCACTGTCAGTTCCATAACAAGGACGAGTGCGGGATGATCGAAGAAATCATAGGTGACGCCGAGCGGATTGACCGGGGCGAAACCAGTGAATACTACACCGAACACGGTCCCGGAATGCGCGATGCGGATGGGAAGCTGATCGAAGAATGAACAACGCGAATAGCAAGAACTTCATCATCACGTTCCGAGTCGTCAGTATTCGCAGGGGTAAGAAGTGTGTCTTTCGCCGGAGCTTCAGAGGAATTACGACGACCGATCCGGGCTACTTCTACTGCCCATACGTTCCGAAGTTTTTCGTGCCTAAGATCAATAGGTGAGTAGTCCGCTTTTCCTTGCAGGGGGCGGATTGATTCGATAGGTGACCCGCGAAAGCGACAACGTGTCATGAGAACAGTTGGTGAAATCCCAACCTCGCCTGCCAAGTTATAATGGTTACCGGCACTCTTTCAGAGTGTGCGTGGAATCTAGATGCTAACCACATCTCCCATGCTGATGGGTAACCAAATTGTTCAAAGGGAACGTAGTTTAATCGGCTAAAATGCATCACTGTCTATGATGAAGATGCGGGTTCGAATCCCGTCGCTCCCGCCAATGTAAAGTAAACCTTGCTTATGTGTTAAGATAAGTGTACAGTGAAGATTGTACGCAGGACGAGGGCCATCCAGTTAAACAAACCCTCAGTATGCAAGGTATACATGTCATGATTTCAGTCACAGTAGTTCTACTCATCCTGTTCTTGGTAATGGTCATCGTCGGTGCAGTACGCGGTGAATTCCGTGGAAGCGCATACTGGTTCCAGATTATGGTCGGTGTTGCGATTCTAGTTGCTGGTGGTGTATCCGGATTGCTTGGGTAATTAGCGAGCAGGTTAAGGTTGTGGAGTGGTAGTTCAGTTGGTCAGAATGACGGCCTGTCACGCCGTAGGTCGCGGGTTCGAGCCCCGTTCACTCCGCCAATAATTCATATTTGTCTGTAGTAAGACAGTTATAGGAGTAAGCTCTTAACGTTTGCATGGCGCGCAGCCCACCTCTTGTAGGCATGCCGGGCTAAGGGTTCGAATCCCATAAAACGCCGTTAGGCTGAGACGAAAGGACTACATTGTAGAGCATCAGAAGCCAACCATGGAACGGCGGACGGTGTGAGCAATCGACTACAGACAATCTTTTCAGAGGTTCGACACTATAGGGTTCATCCCTCTAGGGCGAGCGTAAGTAACAAGGCGGTCCAGATGCCAAGTCGTAAAGCCTGTCCTCCATGCCGCGATGCGGTGATGGGTCCGAGGAAGATGGGTAGTAGGCAGTAACATGCCAAAGGCGGAAGCGCGGTTGATAATCTTACGTGTAGTGTCATTTTATTTGGGCTTAGTACAGGGTACAGGCATCCCTTGCAAGGAAGCCACGCAGGGTTCGAGTCCCTGTAGGTCCACCAAATTAGTGCGGGTAATGTAGGGGGAAGTGCCCTACCCGGTACGCCGGTCGTCCAAGTATAGGGCATCCGCCAGCTTTAACATCAGGAGCAAGTGTCATGTACGACGGCCCATTCATCGCCAAGGAAAACCTACGAGATGGTGCCTATTACAAGGGCACTTGTAGAAATGCCGAAGTCGCACGCTGGAATGGTGCGGAGGAAACCTTCTACCACTATCGGTATAAGTTTGGCACCCGATTCATCGAATGTATTCGTTGCCCGGAAGATGAACAGCGATACGATGTCTTCTTCGCTATCGAAGAAATCGAAACTCCCGATGAAGAAATTAGCTTCATCTAACAAAGAGAAACCATGATGCACGAGACTGAGAAAGAAATCGGTGTCACACCAGACCGCTGGGTCATCCTGCAATACGCGGGAAAAGGACCGGCCGTCTACTCTATCTTCGCCGGATGGGATGGTGGTTATCTCCACGGTGCATCATGGAAACGGTCTTCTATCATCAAGAAAATCACCCGTACCGACGACAAGTTCATTGTCGAAACGAAAAGTGGTTCGACGTATAATCTGCGCGACACCGGTATCGGATATACCGGACAGACCGCCGCGATTGCGTCCCAGATGAAGGAAGCCGAAGCTGAAGGTGAGTATCAGTTGGAGTTCATTGACGAACTCGAAGCAGTGAAGAAGGTCTTCACTGATAATTTCTGAGTCCCGAATAGCGTGTAAGTCTACCGTGCTAAACCCACGAAGCGTCGAAAACGTAGCTGGTGAAAGGCCGGCGGGGCATGTTAACAATGGAGTGTGCAATAAGGCTACTGGGTAGCAAGCGCGCTGTAAACGCGTTCCCTCCGGGCACGGGGTTCGATTCCTTCACGCTCCACCATTACCGCTGATAGACCGGTTGTCTCTCATAACGCTGACCGGCCCCCTCACGGTCAAGCGCGATTAATCGGTAGGTTCGCAACTCCGAGTAAATCCCCGAGGGTCTAATTTGACTTCATCCGTAAGCTCAGTTATACTACCGGCCTACGGAGAAAGCCAGTCGCGCACTGGTGGCATCGGTGAGCCGTCCGGGATGTCTTAAGCTCCCTGAAGGTTCTATGGTGATGAGGCACCCGTGAAACGGTCGCCTTGCGGGTTCGACTCCCGCCGTCTCCACCAATTCAAGGGTGAGTATGTTACATCATTATCTCCGCGACGATACATCTGGTGAACATTGGGCAGTCGGTACATCACAGTATAACACTGTCCTCTTGCAAGTCCAAGAAGGCTCTACACAGGCTCGCATTCAGATGACACCGGATCAAGCTGAAGCATGTGCAGTGGCTTTAATGGAAGCGGCGAGGAAAGTTAGAGCCAACTCCACACTCAGTGGTTTGTTTACGGAAGAAATCATGGAAGAACTTCTTGTGGAGCAGAATGCGACCGAGAAGGAACGCGAAATGGTGAGAGCAGCGGTACAGAAAAGCGGCAACCCTTGGGATGCTGAAGTATTACTCTTCATCTTTCGAGAGGCTTCAAAGGGTTTAACTCCGCCAGCGGTCTAGCTGGACTAAGCAGGCTCTAATTCCCTGTCACGGTCGGTAAAGCTAACCGGTCATGATGCATTAAATTACTAGGCTAGTAACTCAGAGGCAAGAGTATCTGGTTCTTACCCAGAAGGTCGAGATTTCGAAATTCTCCTAGCCTACCAAACACAATCGAACCGTGTTGATAAATACTCTTATCAAACATGAGGGTTCGATTATGCAATGTAAGAGATGTAACTCTGACCATTCCGGTACATTCGGAAGTGGTGTTTTTTGTAGTAGAGCTTGTGCTAATGCCAGAATACATAGTCCGGCAACAAAAATTAAACAATCCGTTGCGTCCCGAAAGAATTGGGAAGTGATGAGTGCAGTAGAGCGTAAGTCCTACGCTAATGAACGTCGGTCGGGCTTCACTCCTGAATTTTATGCTGAACGGTCGAGAATTGGAAAGATTAAACGTGCGGCACGTATCAGCACTGCGCCTTTTTCGGAATTATCCTCCCCTGAACGTAAACTTCGAGTTCTAGAGGAACAGCAGAAGCGATGTGCGATGTGCCCCCTCACAATGGAGTGGAACGGTAAGCCGTTATCTTTCGACCTAGACCATATTGATGGTGATAGGAGCAATAACAAGCGAGAGAATCTACGGTGTGTTTGCCCTAATTGTCACTCTCAGACACCGACGTACAAGGGTAAGAACTCTTCTGGGAAACAACGAACCGACGAAGAAGTCATACTAGCATTAGAGAATTCAAATAGTGTATACTCGGCACTGTCATCTCTCGGGATGAATCTACACGGTGGTAATTACATCAGAGTAAGAAACATCATCAAGAAGTACGGCCTTAAACTTCCATACTTAGCATTATAACGGGACGTTGGCAGAACGGTTATGCACCGGACTCTTAATCCGTGAGGGAAACCTCTATCTCGGTTCGAATCCGACCAGTCCCACCACTTTCAACCGGAACTAAAGATGACCATGACCACCAAGCGTATCCTCTTCGTAACCTTCATCGTCGCCACCCTCACCCTTTCGGGCTGTGGATGGTTCGACAGGAAGCTCGCAGCCGCCACGGGTGGCGCGACCAAGACGTGCGTCGATGGCGTTGTCTATCTTCAGTTCACCAGCGGTGCCACCGTCGCGTACAACGTAGACGGTACCATCAAGACTTGCAGCGAGTAAGTCATGCAAATACAGTCCATTCACGGTATCGAAGCCATCAATGAAGCCGCTACGGCGGCAATGCATTCCACTGTGAATGCCCTAGTCCAAGCAGGCTCCCTTGATAAGGACGCTGCCGAAAAATTCTTGGATAGTCATTGTGTTGTTCTGGTTGATGACAGCACGTTGTGGCGGCGAATCCGTAAACACATCGGACTTGCCGACAAGGACAGCACTTTCGCGGTAATGAAGATTTGTAAACGGTTCCTTAGCTCAGTTGGTAGAGCGGAGCAAGCGCGCACAGGTCGTAGGTTCGATTCCTACAGGAACCACACTTTTAGGATAGTATGATGAAAACGAACATGACAGCAGAAGAAAAAGTTGCGCTGTACGAGAACGTCTTTCATCGTATAAGCATGCTCAACACCGCCATGAACGCGGAAGGTATGCGTGACATGGTAGGTCGTATTGACTCTTGGAGTTATGCTCATCGTTGCGGTAATGGTGAACTATCTTACGAAGAGCAAGCGGCATGCGTAGAGGCAGCGGCCAAACGGTTGATGCCTGATTAAAATTTCGATTCCTTAGCTCAGCGGTAGAGCAATGCTTTTACAAGGCGAAGGTCGTAGGTTCGAACCCTACAGGAATCACCATTTATGAAACTATCAGAACTCCACCGCAACGACATCAAGAATGGTTTGCGGATTCGTTCCGATAGGCACGGCGAGGGCACGGTCCTTGCCGTCATCGTGAAGCCCTACAAGAGCTTTAACAATTTCAGCATCTTCATCGCTTGGGATACAGGTGAGAAGGTCGATTTACCGTCTAGGATGACGTTTAACATCGAAGTGTTACAAGAATCGGGACGGTAGCCAAGTAGGAAAGGCACCAGACTTTTAATCTGGATATGCGTGAGTTCAATCCTCACCCGTCCCACCACGAGACAACGCCCATGAACTGGATGATTATCTACCCGAAAGGCAAGAAGAGCGTGTTAGACATCGCTCAGGTTTCGGATTACGAAGAGCATGAGTGGGCTCTGGCTTCCCGCCATCGGTTTACCAACGATGAGGTAGGCAAGCATGAAGCCTATGAGTACATGAAGGAACTTGCCGAGAAACACGGCCTTCGTTTGGTAAAACGAACAGGCGAACATGATTACCTCGACTGATAGAATGGGTCCGTAACTCAACTGGTAGAGCTACGCCTTTTAAGCGAAATGATGTCGGTTCGAAGCCGACCGGACCCACCAGATTTAGGACTACGCAATGTCAGACAGCAATCCAGAAGTCACCAACATCTACTTGGAACCTTTCTTCGCGCACTTCGATACGTGTTGTATCTGTGAGAAGGATGTTCAGCGTTACTACTGGCGTATGAACTACGGAATCTTCATGTATGAAGACCTCCCTGTTCCGCCGGAATACGAAGGTAGTGAGGGTGGCGGTTTCGCAGCATGCAAGGACTGCTACGACAAGTACGAGAACCGCACACTGAAAATGTGGAAACTCGAAGACTTGGAGTACAGCATCAAGCGCGGGAAGGAACTCTATCCTGTCGCCACGTAACTGTTGAAGTGTGCCGTAAGGAGCCAATGGCGGCTCTTCTGTGAAAGCAGGCAGGCCCTCGGCCGGGGATACTCGGTCACTTAAACGAGAGATGTGGGTTCGACTCCCACCTTCAGCACCATACAATCCCGGCTCCGCGACACGGTTAAGAGTGTCGCCTGAGACTTCCGGGTATCATACTGTTGACAGTGTAGCGGATTCTGCTATACTGTAACATAGTTCTATGCTCCCATCGTCTACGAATGGTTAGGACACGAGGTTCTCAACCTTGAAAACGGAGTTCGACTCTCCGTGGGAGCGCCACTTTTACAGTCGTACTCGGAGTACGGGATAAGGCCAAGGGGCCTAGAGTACAGAAGGGACACTTCGATATGTCCTGAACAAGCGCAGGCCGCGCAATCCCGTCACTGTAGATCAAGATTTACCCCTTTAGTTTAATGGTAAAACCACGGTGTCACATACCGACGATGACAGTTCGATTCTGTCTTGGGGTACCAAACAGATTTACATCGGCCGCTTAGGCAGAGGGACAGTACCCGTCAAGGGACCGCCTCCGATGAAGAAGTCAAGTGTCTCCGGTGACTTCATTCCCCGCTTCGGCGGGGTCTTATTTTCAATGGTGACTATAGTTCAGTTGGTCAGAACGCCGGATTGTGATTCCGGAGGTCGAGGGTTCGAGCCCCTCTAGTCACCGATGCATCTTCCCTAAATAGGAGAAGAGGATGCATCGGTGACTACAAAATTTTTCTATATCTACAAGACAACAAATAAGATAAACGGCAAGTACTATATTGGCATGCACACCGCGTCTAGTATGGATAATGAATACTTAGGCTCTGGTAAGATATTGAAACATGCTATCCGTAAATATGGCCGTGACTCATTCGTTAAGGAAATTCTTACATTTGCTATAAACAGGGAAGTTCTGATAGAATTGGAACGTTCTATCGTTACGCTCGAACTGCTGGAAGACCCGCAGTGTATGAACCTAAGATTAGGTGGACATGGTGGAGGCGGCTGGACAGTCCAGCAGCAAAAGGAAAATGCTAAACGTTCTCGTGTAAAACAGGAAGTATTAAGGCGCGATCCAGAATGGGTTTTTCGAAAGAGTAAGAAGCTCACAACATCATTGAAAGATGATTATGCTTCCGGAAAAAGAGTATCAACGATCCGTCCACACGTGAAGGGTTGGAAACATTCTCCGGAAAATATAGAGCGACAAAAAGTAGCCTTCGAGAAGAGTTGTCATCAACAGGGAGACAAGAACTCTGCATTCGGAACCATCTGGATAACCAACGGTTTCGAAAACAAGAAAATATCAAAGGACTCTATCGTTCCGCCAGATTGGCGAACAGGTAGAGTGATGAAACCAAAGGAGAATGTGTTATGACGGACAGAACGAAACAGGAACTTCGATTTCTAATCGAGGAAGGCGTGAAAACGGGCGATAGCGACCTTAAGCTTCAGTCTCGCGGTGAGTGCATTTCAGTGGCTCAATTGGCTATTGAAGAGTTGGACAAGCTCGGGAAAATCTTCGACAAGGCGTTCTCGGGTCTGTGCCCGACTAAGATATGACGACTCTCGATACCATAGACGTGCAAGGTAACGTCTTCCGTCAGGAGGACGGTACCGAATTCCATTCCATCGCGCTGGTGTTGAATGGTGAGGTGTTCGAACGAGCGTTCGACGCGATGGTGTTCGCATGTGTCGGTGACACCGATCAGGAAGAACTCGAAATCATTACCTGTTCGTGTGGTGTCCCCGGTTGTGCCGGTATCTTTTCCGGATTGAACGTCCGGCGGTGGGCAACCACGGTAGAGTGGAACGATATCGACTCGGGTCTTCCCAAAGAGCTTTACTGTTTCGATGCGCAGCAGTACAATGAAACGGTGAACAAGACGTTCGTGCTTATGCGAGAAATCGCCGAAACGCGTGAAGCGGCCAATCTTCCTTACGAAGAACAGTATGATGGTATATTGAGCTTCTGGAATGTGGATGGGTACGAGAAAGACATTGTAAGCACGAATGAGTGGTTCGAGAAACGTAGCAAGAAGTGAGGTTGTTTCGGTGTGACCGTAGCATAAAAGTAATGCGGTGCCCTGTGACGGCGACGAAGAGGGACCAATACCCTCCGGTCACCCCGAAACAACTTTAATGGCCCTGTAGCTCAGTTGGTAGAGCAGTGGACTGAAAATCCGCGTGTCGTCGGTTCGATTCCGTCTGGGGCCACCAAATACAATGCCGCTATGGGGGAACTGGTAGACCCGCCGTATTCAAACTTCGGTGCCCGTGAGGGCGTGTCGGTTCGAGTCCGACTAGCGGTACCAAATTAGTAACAAGATTCACCCACGTAGCTCAACGGATGTAGGCGCAGTCTTGCGAAGGCTGAGGATGCAGGTTCGATTCCTGTCGTGGGTACCATTTCTCCCCCTGAAGCTCAACTGGAAGTAGTATCGGGATTCGACCCCGAGGGTTGCAGGTTCGAATCCTGTCAGGGGGGCCATTTTAAGATTTGTCCCCGTGGTGAAACGGTAGACGCGCGGTCCTCAGAAGGCCGTACCTTCGGGTGTGTCGGTTCGAATCCGACCGGGGACACCAAATCAGCAGTAAATAACGCGCTTGTGGGGGAACTGGTAGACCCGCAAGATTGAGAGTTTTGTGCCGAAAGGCGTGCGGGTTCGAGTCCCGCCAAGCGCACCACATTAACTAGGAATACGAACATGCTGTACGATATCAAGTCGATGGTCAAAGACAACAAGAAGGCCCGTTTCATCCATTACAAGCAGGGTGAACTGTGGTACGAGACCGAATGCGGCTTCAAGTTCGCGGTTCCTATCGAGGATATCGGTGACGGTGTATTCCTCGCCGAAGACAAGGCACTCATCATGATGCGGTACATTCGCATGCAGGTTGCTGCCAACCAGAAGGGCCTTGCCGAAATTGGTGAGACTTCAGGCTAATCACCACCTGTTGACGACTGACCCCTAATGAATTATACTCAGGGGTCAGTCAAACCAAGGTGTCGATATGGAACTCTGTTCTGAGCTTCGCCACTACTACGAGCCCGCCGGGGCCGGTAGCCGGTTCGAGATGGTCCGCCACCCGTTGGTGTTCTCCGTCCCGTACATGGACCACCCCGAAGAGAACGAGCGTCTGAACAAGATGCTCGGCCTCAAGCAAGAGGCCCGGTTGGAGGCCCGTAACAAGAAAACATGGCACTCCTACGTTTTTCTGCATGAACGTCCTTACCGTATCGACGCTCTCATGAGCATCATCGACATGGTGAAGAAGAAGGACCGCTGGGAGCTAATCCGGGAGGTCTTCATCGACACCGAGAACCTTGCGGATAACCTTGACGACTGGCGTGAGCTTTTGGTCGAAGCCATCGGCAAGGATGTGTGGCGTACCAAGAAAGACCTTCCGGCGTCCATCCAAGTGTATCGTGGCGGCTACCCTGATAAGGGTGTGTCGTGGACCCTGAACCTTGAGAAAGCCAAGTGGTTTGCGAATCGCTTGGGCCGCAACCTTCCGGTGTTCTCAGGTATCGTAGACAAGAAGAACGCCATCGGCTATCTGACCGAGCGGGGTGAAGAAGAAATCGTCGTGTTCCATGAACACGTCAGTGAGATAACAAAGATTACGGGACTGTAACTGAGACGGTTTAGTGTCGGTGTGAAATACCGAAGACGCAGGTTCGATTCCTGTCGGTCCCACCAAATTCGCCGCTGTAGCTCAATTGGCAGAGCAATTGCTTCGTAAGCAATAGGTTGTCGGTTCAACTCCGACCAGCGGCTCCAAATTCGTTGCGAGACGGATGTCCCGAGGGATTGCAAGCCCTTGGATCAACATTAGGGTGGCCGAACGTCTCAGAGAGCGGGGTGCATTGCAAGGCATCCCCGCGTATCGGTTCAAGCCCGACAGCGAACTCATTTCTCACGCTACTGTAGTTTAATGTAAAACCTCGGCCTTGTAAGTCGGGTGATGTCGGTACGAGTCCGACCAGTAGCTCCAATATTGTGTAATCGTGTTCGACTCGTGTATGATGGTCATCACAATAACGAGTGAGTTAGATATGCACCCACCTCTTAAGAAGCTGAACTATCCCCTTCCTGAAATTGGTGACCTTGGTGCCTTCGGTACCAAACGAAAGTACGACATCCACACCGGCATCGACCTCTACTGCGAAAGACAAGAACTGGTCTACGCTATCGAAGACGGTACGGTGGTCGCCATTGAGGCGTTCACAGGAGAACATGCCGATTCACCGTGGTGGAATAACACGTGGGCCATCCTCATCGAAGGTGCTTCAGGTGTTATCCTGTATGGTGAAGTTGACCATTGCCATCTGACGGTGGGAGACAAGATTCAAGAGGGCCAGTTCATTGGATGGATCGAACAGGTTTTGAAAGAGGACAAAGGCGTCACACCAACCAGTATGCTCCACCTAGAGGTACACCAACCGGGAACCCGGCAAAGCTTCTGGTGGCACCACGGTGAACCCATGCCGGCGACTTTGATAGACCCGACCGAGTTCCTGAAGAGGCTCTATGCTCCTGAATGATGACGGTATCGTCCGCACCATGGAATACCTGATGATTTCCGAATTCTACGGAACTCGTCGCGCCGAGCGTAGTCAGGTTCCGTTAATAAATCACATCGACGAGGGCCTGTTCATCATGGGCCGGCGCGGAGTCTCCATTACTGCGCGTCGAGCCTTCTGTCTGCACCCGATGGTCCAGAAGGACGAGGACTTGAAGGCCAACTGGATGAACGTGTCGGCAAATGCCAACCGTAACAGCATCCTGCTGGCTATGGAGTACCGTAACATTGCGAACCAGTACTTGAGTCACCGACACATCACTGATGTTAGCGAAATAGCCATTAGCCCGTTGGATGATGTTAACGAGATGTTGATAGCAGACAAAATTCAGAACTGGAAGGATTTCATGACATATCATCATGCGACTCATCCAAGAAGCAGAGAGCTTACCGAGTATTTTAACAATTGGCTTATCCGGTTGAATATGGTCGAGGAAGCGAACCAGATGAAGATGCACATCGGCCTAACCGATTGTGTGAATGATAACGCGAAGTAATTTACGCTAGATGAGCGATATGGCAAACGCAGCGGGCCGATAACCCGTGAGAGAAATCTCCCCATTGGTTCGAATCCACTACCCAGCACCAAACATAGGGAATTGCCATGGGCCGCTTAGAGTATAAGAAAGGCCATGGACAGACCTTCATGGCTATCGACAGGATGCGAGAGTCGCTTTCTACCCTCGCTACCTACACCGAAAAGACCGTCACCATAAATAGACTTTACCTGACCGCCGAGATTCGTATCAACTTCTCGGTCGATGGTAGGATGTACGTCCTCAGTAGGGCGGAAGATGATCGGATGGAAATCATCATTTCTAAACCGGTCAAGAAAGGGGGTTCCATTCTTGACCGAGTTGTTGTAGACTACCAGATAATCGAGAGTGGAGAATTCATAAAGCTGTTAGCGTGATAATCAGAGCATACGCATATATAGTAGATGAAACCAACTACCATATGTGTTAAATGTGAGAGATACATTACTAATAACAATTTATCCCGCCATGTCTCTAGCTGTGGTCTGAAACGAAAGTCTGCGAAGATTCGCGGAATAGATTATGATCCGAATACCGGTTATAAAACCGGAAAGCGGAAGGCGTGGAATAAGGGTCTCACCAAGGAGAACACTCCGGCTATTGAGCGTCAAAGTATTACCGTTTTAGCTCAGTACAAGAATGGTAGGAAGCCGAAAGGAGTATGTGTGCCGGAATGGTACACTTCGGATGCTGCAAGGGTTTACCAAAAAAGAAACGGCGGATATCGAGAGAATGCTGGTCGTGGTTTAAGGTTTAAGGTTGTAGACTCTTTCGGAACGCCAGTGACATTACAGTCAAGTTACGAAAAGCTCATGTCAGAGATTCTTGACGAGTTGGGTGTCAGGTGGACAAGACCAGAGTATCTGAATTACGGTAATAGGAAGTATTTTCCTGATTTTCTTTTGGTGGATTACGCCATATATTTGGATACTAAAAATGATTTTCTCATCGGCAAGGATCATGATAAGATAGAGGCCGTTGTGATTGAAAATCAAGTCAAACTATTAGTTGTAGCTAAACGAAATATTACGATTGAGTTCGTCAAAAATATAACTGGTGTGTAGCTCAGTTGGACAGAGCGTTCGGCTGATAACCGGAAGGTCGAAGGTTCGAGCCCTTCTACACCAACCAATTTTGAGATAGCGGAATGCGAATTGATAGAGATGACGAGGTTACGGTGTTCAATCGTAAGCTCACCAAGGAAAATTCAAGTCTATCTGACGCAGAAAAGCTAGCGCGACAGGATGAGCTAACAAAACTCATGGAATCGGATGGTGGTTACGCCGTCATCCCTGCCGCTGAAGAGTTGCAAAGCTTCAAGAAAACTTCCTAAATTGTACGCTCTGTTCGTCTAGTGGTTAGGACGATAAATACACCCATAGGAGATAATTATGGGTGGATATAGAGTAGGCTCTGGCCGTAGTAAGAGTGGGTATTACAAGGGAATTTATTGTGGTTCTACGTATGAACTTTGCTGGGTTGTATTCCAATTAGACCATGGGGTTAATTTTACGAGGTTTTCCAAACTCCTAGAATGGAATGGAGTGAAATATTTTCCGGACTTCCTGCTAAGTGACGGTTCAACAATCATTGAAGTTAAGGGTTACGAGTCTCCGGAATCCGTAGCAAAGAAGACCGCAGTCGCAGAACATCACGGTTATAAGGTGGTTGTTCTTAGGAAGGAGGACTTGACTGATGTGTTCTCGTATGTGTCTAGGACATATACGAAGAATTACCAAACATTGTATGATGGATACAAGCCATCCTATGCTTATACGTGTTATCAATGTGATGAGAGTTTCGGTAGAGATAAACGTCTGAAAACAGAATTGGTTTTTTGTTCTAGAAAATGTGCCGGCCTTTTTCGAAAATCAACAAAAAGTAATCGAGAGGTCACCGAGTCTAGCAATTACACCCGGCAACTGACAAAGGAAACAGCTTTAGCGGTATTCAATGCGGAAGGCTCCTATTCCGAAATAGCTGCAATCTTCGAATTGAAGAAGAATAACGTTTGGGCTATAAAAACCAAGTTATTCTACAAATGGATACATCAGTAATGGGCGAAAGCGTTCCCTTGCTTGGGGTCCGGCAAGTAACCAAGTCGAGACGGACACTTTAAGGCCCGCGCAGCGGTGTTCACTGATGGTGGAACGTTACACCTTATCTCGGCGGGCCTAATTAACGAGAGTGTATGGCTGGTGGGTTTACATGTGACTCATCGTGGTTCGACTCCACAACTCTCGACCATTTATGCGTCCTTAGCTCACTTGGTAGAGCGCCTGCATGACTCGCAGGAGGTAGTAGGTTCGATCCCTACAGGACGCACCATAATGTTACTACAAGAACATATACTTGCAGACCTCAATTTCACATGATAGACTCCTGTCCTAACCTACAGGAGTTTTATTATGTTCGAACGTATCAAGCAGTTCTTCCGCAACTTGAGTGGTAACGCTGCGCCGACGCCGCGCAAGACAACCACCGAAATCTCTGACACCACACTCGAATCCCTTGTATTCGACAAGACACCGGACCCGCATATGGTTCCCCTGCGTGAAGCTCTGCTCAAGGCAGAATCCAATCGTCCAAAGAGTCCGACAAAGAAGACCGCCACGACAAAGCAGATGGCATCTCGTTCTGGTGGAAAGTCTGCACCGCCGCGTCGTAATCCACCAGCGCCAGAGGCTCGTCGTTCGAGTTATGATGACCATACCACTCGCGACAACGGTATCGGTATTCCAGACATTCTGTTGTACAATGCACTGAACAGTAGTTCGTCTTACAATAGCGGTCCGAGTTCTTCGGATAACTGTGGTTCGTCGCACAGCAGTTCGTCTTATGACAGCGGTTCGTCTTCGTCATCCTACGATAGCGGCTCGTCGTCTTCGGATAGCGGTAGCTGCGGTGGTGGCGGTGACTAAGCGTTATCAGAACGTGGACCAGTACGGTCCTGTCGAACAGAACGAAGGTGTTCTGTTGCAGATGCTGGAAAAGCTAGCCCCGGCTAAGGTTGCATCGGCCATGGTGTCGGTGCAACCAATTGACTGTAGCGCATTCAGGGGCCTGTATAGGCTCTTGAATGCATCCAAGTAACGCGGAGAGCAGCAATGATCGTCAAGACCGACCCTGATAATCTCCCGACGCACATCGTGACTATGGCTAATCCGGAGAACTTGGAAGAGACCAAACGGCTTATCGCGTTCGTTAACAACACGACCTACCCTATATCGGTAGGCGTTGTTCACCGCCGGCAAATGCAACTCGTAGAAAAAGACGAATTCGTCCGCCTGTGGAACGTGGCGAATAACTACTGGTTCTACAGTCTTGATGACGCCACCGCGTTCGCAGAAGTGTGGAAATCGTGGAGCCCAGAAGTTATGGAATGGATGCCTCCGGACAGAGACCCGTGTCTCTAACTAAATACTCTTGAGTCACTACTCGGAGGATAACGAAATGAACTCGCTAAACGCCCTAAACTCGGTAAAAACTTCCTAAAGATGGTCCCGATCTATGAAATCTTTGTCCGCGACTTCAGGTCGGGGTTGGATTTCAGCGAGGACATGCTGTACGAATTGTACCGCAATGAGTCATACGGTGGAGTGCAATGCTCCCCGAAGAACGGTTCTTCCTGCGTCCGAATGCCGACGACAAGTCCTTCAATGGTCAGATTATGACCAAGCCGGCGTTCCTCGATTGGCAGCGTACCATGAGCCAGATGGAAGACTCTTCGACCATCACCAAGGATGACTACATCATCCTTGCCCCGTTGAAGGAGATTTACGCCGAGTACCGCTTCTATGTGGTCAATGGCGTGGTCGTGACCGGTTCATTGTATAAGAGTCGCGACACAGTTCGTTACGTCGAATGTGTGGATGCCGAGGTTTTCGACTTCGTTCGTCGCATGGTCAAGAAGTTCAGCGCGAGCATCGCGTTCGTGCTAGACGTTGCTGACACACCGGATGGTTACAAGGTGTTGGAGACCAACTCCATCAGTTCATCTGGGTTCTATGCGATTGACATCGGCAAGTTCGTTGATGCTATCGGTACGATGACACCCTGAACATAGTAGAATTCATCATCATAAATAGCCTCGACATACCATCGAGGCTTTTTTATGCACAAGATTTACTCCAAGGTTGACCCTAGTATTTTGTTACATATCATTTGCCGATCCGAAGATTTCGTGGACGGTCGCCTCGATATCTCTCCTGAAACGGAATACCTTCAGGCATCCGCCCTGAAGATGGACGCCGGTAAGACCTTCCGCCCCCACAAGCATATCACCTGTCACCGTGCGACCGATATAACCCAAGAGTCTTGGATTGTGCTATCCGGTGCAGTCATCGCTATTCTGTATGATATCGACGACACCGTAGCGGAAGAAGTCATCCTCAATGCCGGTGATACCAGCATTACCTTCCGGGGTGGTCACAACTATCGCATCCTCGAAGACGACACGCGTGTCATTGAAATGAAGACCGGTCCTTACATGGGCCAGACTGCCGATAAGGTGTTCATATGACTCTCAAAAAGTACACCAAGGTGGGTCTTGTCGCCGGGGATGATGTATTCATTGGACCATATGTGGAAATCACACGCCCGAAACTAGCTCGCGTTGGTCACCATTCTGCAATCGACGCCTTCTTTTTCTGTACAACCAAACTGAATGTTGCCGATTATGTGCATATCGCGCCTAGTGTCAGTGTAATTGGTGGTGCTGATTCCGAACTCGAACTCGCCGATTTCTCGTTCATTGCTACTGGATCAAGAATCGTGTGCGGGTCGGAAGATTATACTGACGACGGGCTTATCGGACCAACGGTGCCTAAGCAGTATAAATCGAAGACGATAATCAGCAAGGTGACGTTCGAACGATTCTCTGGTGTCGGTGCCAATTGTGTCGTGTTCCCCGGTGTTACTCTTGCTATCGGTTCGGTGGTAGGTGCTAACTCGACGGTTACAAAATCTACGGAACCGTGGACGATATATGTCGGCTCGCCGGCCCGTCCGCTGAAATTACGTTCACATGCCAATATTCTGAAGTACGCGGCGGAAATGGGTTATGTCTGATAGATTCATACCGCAATTTGAACCGACCATTCTCCCGGAGTATACGGCAGCCGTTCGATGCCAAGTGGATAGTGGTTGGATTGGTACGTCGATAACCACTGAGACGTTCGAGGACATGCTCCGGGTCAAGACCGGTGTCAAGCATGTCATTGCCACCACGAGTGGAACTATGGCGATCTACCTAGGACTGGCGGCACTAAACCTGCCCAAGGACAAGAAGATAGCATTTCCCACCTATACCTTCCTGTCTGGCGCTAACGTAATCAAATCGTTGGGCTACGAGATAGAGTTCGTGGACATCGACCGGGAGACGATGTGTATGTCTCCGGACAGGCTACAGGAGGTCATCGGTCCGGATATCGGCGCTGTCCTGTTCGTCAACCACAACGGCTATGCAGGCGAGGACCGGGACGCTATCGCCAGACTATGCGAGCAACACGGTATCATATTCTTAGAGGACTCCGCACAGGCTCTAGGAACAGACGCAAGTGCTGGTCGGCTGGGTAAGTTCGGCGTCTACTCGTTTTCCGTCCCGAAACTGATTACAACGGGTCAGGGTGGCGTTGTCTTCACTGATGACGACACCTTGGCGGAACGCATCAAACAAATCCGTGACCACGGTGACAACTGGCGCAAGGACAAGGTTCATAACCATATCGGATTGAATCTCAAGTTCAACGACATCGCCGCGTCGTTGGGTATTGCTCAATTACTTAATCTGGACAACATCATTCGGACGCGGAAGCGAATCTTCTATGACTATCGACAGCACCTTCGATTGGAAGACAGCGGTTACGCTTCGACGTGGATGGTCATCTATCGAACTGACCGGGCTGACGATATCGTCAGGGCTCTACGGGACGCCAACATACAGGCGGTAAAGTATTACCGGCCTATCCCGTCCAATGCTCCTTTTATGTTAGACCCTTCTAAATACACGGAAGCGGAATACGTCTACCAGCATCATCTCTACTTACCGTCATCCCTTAATCTGACGAAGGCCGAGATTAATGAGATTTGCACTATAATCAAGAAGGTCGAAAATAGGTTTGGTTAATTGGTATCACTGGTTATAAATAGATGGGGGTGTTATCTATGAAATACAGTGAAAAGAAATGCAAACGGTGTGACCGGTCGTTTATGGTCAGTCTTCAAAATAAAAGAGCAATGTGCAGAGTGGCATGCAGTAGGTCTTGTTCGAACGCTCTCAATGGAGAAAAAAATCTAGGAAAGAAAAGATCGGAAGAATTAAAGAGAGCTTACTCTATTAAATACACAGGAGCCGGAAATCCATTTTTTGGTAAAACTCATTCGGAGAAATCAAAAGCTTTAATGTCCGTTTCTAGTCAATGGGACGCGTCCGATGATAGATTGAACCATTCATTAATCAGTCATATAGAAATGAGTGTACTTGACGGCTTATTACTTGGTGATGGATGTTTAGTAGAACAGTCTAGATTATCATCAAGATTTTCGGCTGGGTTTAAGTTCAAGGAAACCTGTGATGATATCGTGGAGGCCCTTCCAAGTTTAGAATTTTCTCCGATATGGAAAAGTGATAAAAGTAAATCGTACCATCTAAAGAGTTTGTTTTACGTCAGTCTACTACCAGAGCATAATAGATGGTACGAACACGGAGTCAAAAAAGTCCCAGCGGACGTTAGGTTAGATTCAACCTCATGTTATTGGTGGTTCGTCGGGGATGGATATGTTAACAAAGGTAATGTGATATTCTGTACTGATTCGTTCACCGAAGACGACATATTACTGCTAACTGAGAAATTAACAGCACTTGGATTTTCTGCTAAAAAGAGAAAAACGCAAAACCGTATCATAATAACAAAGAAGGATTGTGAGAAATTCCTTAGATGGATTTTTCGAGCTACGCCTCAGTATCAATACAAATGGGATAATTATGCTGAACAACTCGAACGGAAAATACAATGGTAACTAAAAGACGAGCTTTTTTGACCGGCCTGAATGGTCAAGACGGGAGCTATCTAACAGAGCTTCTTTTAGAAAAGGATTATGAGGTTTTTGGATTAATACGTCGTAATTCAACGCCAGAACACCAGCAGACACGATTGGATCATGTAGCAAATAATCCTAATCTACATGTCGAGTATGGCGACCTAACCGATTACTCCACGCTTGAAAAGAGCATGAAGCGTATTCAACCTGACGAGATATACAATCTCGGCGCTCAGAGCCACGTTCGTATCTCATTCGATATTCCTATTTTTACCTTCCAGACCAACGCTACGGGTACATTGAATCTACTTGAAGCGTTCCGACAGAACTGTCCGAATGCTCGCCTCTATCAGGCATCATCTTCGGAGATGTTCGGTAATTCGGTAGACGCTGACGGTTTCCAGCGTGAGACTACGCCGATGCATCCAGTAAGTCCCTACGGCTGCGCTAAGCTCGCCGCGTACAGTCTGGTGCGTAACTACCGCCACTCGTACAAGTTGTTCGCTTCCAACGGTATTCTGTTCAATCACGAATCACCACGTCGTGGCTCCAATTTCGTTACATCGAAGGTGGTCAAGGCAGCAGTCTCCATAAAGCTCGGCTTACAGAACAAGCTTGAACTTGGTAACATGGACAGCTATCGCGATTGGGGTCACAGTAAGGATTACGTCCGGGCCATGCACGGTATTCTGCAACTGGACGAACCGGTGGATTACGTTATATCCACGATGCAGACACATTCGGTACGTGAGTTGTGTGAGTATGTGTTTGCAAAGTTAGGTCTGGATGCCGATGAATACATCACTCAGAATCCGAAATTCCTGCGTCCGGAGGAACTAAAGTATCTCAAGGGAGATTCCACCCTTGCGAGAGTGGCGTTGAATTGGATACCAGAGTATACGTTCGAAACCTTACTGGACGACATGATTGATTTCTGGGTGGAACAGCTATCATGAAGAAACCAGAAATCCGAGTCTTTCCTACAGACCCCTCGGTGTACTATGTTGAACGACGGAAGCATATCTGGGTGACCAAGGATGTTGATGATATTGTTTTTTATCAGGACACGCGAGTCACCATGCCGGACAAAATCGGCAAGATTAAAATCGCATGGTTGTTCGAGCCCGAG
>JBKJTP010000150.1:0-15793 GCA_046590195.1 Kapaibacterium sp. (SeqCode)
CTGCAAACGGCCCTTGCTGCACACGTGCATCGAAAAAGCTGCGTGCGCCATAGGTATATCCGTTCTTCTCGCGAAGATTAAGATTGATGCGCGAATTGAAGTAACCGCCAAGCAGCATGTTCATCACGTAGAGCGTGATGAAATCTGGGTGATTACGCTCAATGCCGAGATGTCCAATACGGATCGCCGACTGAACGGCAGCAGGCTTTGAGACCAATGCCACGCGCGATTGTACGATCTGCGGAAGCTCAGGCAGCGATCGCTCGCTAACTGTTACGTTGCCCCACTCGCCGAGCAGGTCGTTAAGTGTTGAAAGGAATGCTTCAACATTCACATCGCCTGCAGCAATGAGGAATGCATTGTTGACACCGAACTGCGAAGCGTGAAAGTTCTTCACATCTTCGACAGTCAACGCTTCGACACTCAGCTCTGTGCCACCAGCTTGCTGGCCATACGCATGATCGCCAAATACCAGCTTCGAGAACGCAGTATCTGCGAGATAGCCTGCATCGGCTTTCGCTTGCTTGATGGAAGCGAGACGTTGAAGCTTCACACGGTCAAGCTCCTCTTGCGGGAAGGTTGGGTTGAGGATGACGTCTGACAAAAGATCGAGACCAACTGGCAAGAACTTCGTTAGCATCGTGACCGAAACCGTGTTCGCATCCCACGAGCTTCCCGAATTCAGCGAACCGCCAACGAAATCGATCTCGTCAGCGATCTGTAGCGCTGTGCGGCGTGCAGTACCCTTGGTCAACATCTCGCCCGTGATCGATGCAAGTCCCTGACGCTCTGCCGGATCCTGACTCGAACCTCCGAGCACATACATCGAAACGGAAACGATCGGCTGCTCGTGATTCTCGACGATATAGACCTTCAGCCCATTCGAAAGCGTACGCTCAATGAATGGCGGGAAGGACACCTCAGGTAATTTCCCAGGCTTCGGAGGTCGTGTTCTATCTAAAGTGCTTGCTAAAACTTCTGACATTCTTCAGTCTGCTATTAAGGCCGCTTAGTTGCGGTGATATGGATCCTGCGTGAGAAGTGAGGCGTCGATCAACTTGCCTTCATCCTGCATACGGTAAACAACCGTCGAGCGTTTCGATGGCTGGAGATAGAATTCAGCTGCCTTACGGACATCATCAAGCGTGATCGAGCGATACTCCTCGAGCATCGTATTCGCGCGCGATGTATCGCCAAAGAAAACGTATGCGTGAGCCAGCTGATCGGCCTTGCCCTGCACCGTCACACGCGAAGCGATCATGCGAGCTTCGGTCTTGTTCAGCGCTTTCTCAAGCTCTTCCTGTGTGATGCCATTGGCGATCACCTCATCGAGGACTTCTTGCAGCGCATTCTCTAGAATTTCTGGTGCGATCTCCGATTCGCTTGAGAACGCGTAGAGATAGAGCAAGCCCGGCATCTCGCGGCCATCGACGAATGCCGATACCTCGGAGCCGATCTGCATCTCATAGACGAGCTTGCGATACAGCCTCGAGCTTTGTCCGCTTGAAAGCACGTCGGTCAGTAGATCGAGCGACATGAAGTCTCTGGTGCCATCAGGCGGTATCCTGTAGCCATGGAAGATCGCCGGCATCGGGATCTCCTCATCGCTTACTTCTTCGCGGCGTTCTTCACGCTGGTCGTCTTCGTTGAAGATCGGTCGCTTGATCTCGGCGCCACGCGGGATACCCTCGAAATACCTTTTGATCAGCGCTGTGGCTTCTTCCTTCTGAAAGTCCCCAGTCAGCACTAGCACCGCGTTGTTCGGCACGTAGAACGTGTTGAAGAAATCTTCGACGTCAGTGAGTGTCGCGGCATCGATCGTCTCCATGTCACCGATGACGGTCCACGCATAGGGGAAGCTCTTGTAGGCTAACGCACTCATGCGCTCCGAGAGCGAGCCATACGGCGCGTTGTCATAGCGCTCGCGCTTCTCCTCTTTCACCACATTCTTTTGCGTTACGAGTGAGATCTCGGAGATGCCGAACTCCATCATCCGATCGCTCTCAAGCCAGAGTCCAAGCTCTAATTGGTGCGAGGGGAGCACTTCGTAGTAGTTGGTCTTGTCCTCAGTCGTGTAAGCGTTATCCTGACCACCAGCTTCGGTGATGAATTTGTCGAACGCACCACGAGGTACGTTCTTCGATCCGTCGAACAGCAGATGCTCGAAGAGATGTGCGAAGCCCTTGCGGGTCTGGTCCTCATTCTTCGACCCAACATGGTACGCGATGTTCAGGCAGACGACCGATGCTTTGTGGTCCTCGTGCAGGATCACATGGAGCCCGTTCTTCAGCGTGAACTCCGTGTAGTCGATCTGTCCTGGCGCACCGGTATAGGAAGCCTCGTTAGCTGCGCTCAATTTCGAATCCGTAATACTCAAATGTCCTGTGCTAAAATTAGTAAGCGCCACTTCTATGCGGTCTTCGCTTTCGGCAACACGTGTAATACTACTGCCTTGTTTGGTGTGAGATAGCGTATGGCTGCGTCTCTTGCTTCTTCAGCAGATACATCAAGCAGTCGCTGCAATTCGCCATTCGCCAGTGATGCATCGCGCTTGAAGGTATAAGCACGCTGCAGATGATCGGCTCGGCTGCCAACTTCGGTCAGCGAGCGAACATATCCAGCCTCGTACTTATTCTTCACCTTCTGCAACTCTGTTGCGTCTGCCAGGTCAGATCGCATCCTTGCGATCTCCATCCATAGCGCTTCTTCCACTCGCTCGGGCTCGATGCCGATCTGCGCAACAGCGCTGACGAGGAACATCCCAGCCTTCTCGTTGCTCAGGTTGTAGCAATTGATCTCCTTCGCAATGCGCTGCTTGTACACAAGCTCGCGATAAAGACGACTGCTTCTCCCCTTCGACAACACATCGGAGACGATGTCAAGCTTATACTCGTCAGTGCTGTAAGCATGCGCTGACTGAAAGGCGATATAGACCGCAGGCAACTGCACGTTGTCCTCCATCGTGAAGCGCACCTGCTCAGTGATCGGCTGGATCAATTGTTCACGTCGCTTGACCAAAGGACCCGCAGGGATGACACCGAAATACTTCTCGATCAACTGCATCGTCTCATCGCGCTTGAAATCTCCTACGAGACAGAGCGATGCGTTGTTCGGCAGATAAAATTGCTTGTGGAATGCCTGGACCTCGTGGATCTCAGTCTCATCGAGATGCAGCATTGAGCCGATCGTAGGCCAATGGTAGCCTGACGTCGGGAAGACGCGCCACAGCAGGTTCTCGTAGACCGTGCCGTAGGGCTGATTGTCGTAACGCTGGCGTCGTTCCTCTTTTACGACAGCGCGCTGGTTCTCGAAGGTCTCCTGGGTGACATCAAGCGCCAACATGCGGTCGCTCTCCAGCCACATCGCAAGCTCTAACTCGGATGATGGTAGGGTCTCGAAGTAATTGGTGCGGTCCTGGCTCGTTGTTGCGTTCAGCGTTCCGCCTACATTTTGCACGTGTCGGAAGTGCTCGGCTTTCTTGATGTTCTGCGAGCCCTGGAACATCATGTGTTCGAAGAGATGGGCAAAGCCAGTGCGCTTCGGATCTTCATCTTTGGACCCAACATGGTACCAAAGATTCAGCGACACGAGCGGCACTGTATGGCTCGGGCACAAGATCACGTGCAAGCCGTTTGGCAAATCGTATTCTTCGAAGACCAGCTTCGGATGACTTACCGTCGCCGAGGCCTCCGCGCTGAATAATGCGTTATGTGTTGGCGCGTTTAGGTCGGCCATGCTACTCAATTGTAGTAGCGATTGAGATCTCTGACCTCGATGTAGACCGATTGCTTAGCGCGATCGAGGAAAGCCTGCATATCCTTCGCAGTGCGCCATTGGATCGCTGTTGCTTCGAGCTCACGGTAATCTTCTTCAAGAGATACGCGGTGCGGCGGTACCCGCTGAATGAGTTTTACGATCTGGAATCCACGCGGACCGCTTTGATAAGCGATTCGCAGCGGCGCAGACACTTCGCCAGGTTTCAGAGAATCGATAACGGCACGCTGCTCTGCAGAGAGCTCTTCTGTCCTGACGCGGCCCAGATATCCACCTTGCGCTTTCGACTCATCATCATCAGAAAATTCTGCTGCGAGCTTAGCGAAGTCCTCACCTTGCATCGACTTTTCGCGAATACGGATCAACTCATTCTTCACGAGTTCTTCGTCCTGACTGGTTGCTGTTGGGCGAATAAGGATCTGCGCCAAACGTACCTCTTCTCCGCGTCGACCGATCATCTTGATGATGTGGAATCCGCGCTCGGTCTCAACAACTCCGCTAACCTCACCGTTGGCCAGCTTAAATGCAGCTTCTTCGAATGCTGCTACGAATGTACCGCGTGGGAAGAAATCACCGAAGTCGCCACCGCGTGTTGCGGTTGCATCTTGGGAGTAGCGTTTTGCTAGTTCACCAAAGTCAGAGCCACGCTTGATAGAATCGATCAGTGCATTTGCTAAGGCCAGCGAGCGCTCGCGTTGATCCTTTTGCGGCTTGACGAGCATCACGATGCTTGCGATCTCCACTTGTCCGCTGACCTCTGGCAAGCTATCGCGATAGATGCGGAAGAACTCCTCGACATCCCCGCGTGGTACGCTCTGCACCTGGGTCACGTTCGCATAGCGAACCTTCTCGATGATCAGACTCTCTCGTGCGCGATCGCGAAGTTCAGGAGCAATGCGCAGCTCGCTCATCGAGCGGCCAAACTGCTGCTCGACTGCTGCTTCGGAGCCAAACTGGTTGACGTACATCTTGATCTGCTGATCGATGCGATCATCGACTTCGGCATCGGAGACGATGATAGAATCCTGATCGGCCTTAGCGATGAGCACTTTCTGATCGATCTCGGATTGCAAGATGCGGTGACGAAGCACCATCAAGCTATCCTTCGGTGCTGACGTGATACCACGCTGCAGCAGGAACAGTTGAACCTGTGCATCGATCGATGACTTGAAGATCGGGTGTTTGCCGACGACAGCAACGACCGCTTCGATCTTGTCGCCTTCGCTGGCCTTGCGGAATTGCGCGTTCGTTGTGCTGGTGCTGATGCTCAGATAGAAAGCAACAAGCAGTAGAAATCCTGGAATACGTCTCATCAAAAAGATCTGCCGCGTTACGTGAAGTGGTGAGGTCTTCAGCCGAAAATGCATCAGCGCTGAAGTGCCTAGAAAAAATGCCGGAAAAGCAGAGAGAGTTTAGGGAGCAAAAGGATTGCCATTGCCCATGTGGGGGGATCCGGGCAGGTTGGCAAGCACCGAGGCTCAGGTAGTGAACACAAAAGACCGCCCAAATGAGCGGTCTTTTGTGCTGAAAATTACCTCATCGGCTGGACCAGCCGCACATTGGCTCATTGCCGTCAATTGGCTGCCTTGTCAGAATTGTGCTTCTTCCAGTTGGCCAGGATGACGTCCTTGTTGACCTGACGATTGTACTTTTTTCGAAGTCCCTCGACCCACGCCTTGCGGAGCTCCTGAGACTTGGCCTCCTGATACTGGCTGCCGACTTCCTGACGAGCTTCGTCAAAGGTCTTCTGCGTGGCCGGGACGCGCTTGTTCATGCGGACGATCGAGTATCCCGCCTGGAAGCGGAATGGCTCCTTGATCTCTTCTGCCACGAAAGTGAATGCGCGCTTCGAGATCTCATTCTCGTCCTTCTGCAGCAGACCCCATCGGCCGGCCTTCTCCTTGAATCCAGGACGCTCAGTATACTTCTTCGCGAGCGTATCAAAATTCTCGCCTGCCATGATGCGCTTGTAGATCTGCTTCGCGAGTGAATCAGAAAGTACAAAGATCTCCGAAACGTCTACACGCTCTGGGAACAGGAACTTCGACCTGTTCTGATCGTAGTACTTGCGAACACCTGCTGAATCCGGCACAGCCTTCGACCACACGCGCTGGTTCTCGAGCTCGAAGAGGATGATGCCGTTCTGGTAATCCTGCATCATCGTCTCAAAGTCAGGATGCTTGTGCATCAGATCGCGAGCACCGATGCGTAGTGCATGATGATAAGTTGTCTTCGTAATATTATCGAGCAGCGGCAAGCGTGCCAGTGGTGCGCCCTCATCTGCTTGTAATGAATCAACCAATGCGCCGATCGTAAACTTCTCGTTGTTCATCGAGTAGATCACGCGCTCGCGGTCTTGCGATGTGATGCGTGATGCCCACGTTGAATCGAGCGATGTACGAGTGGTATCGATGCGGCTGATGAAGTAGGAGAAAGTTGATGTATCGACGTTCAGGCGATACTTCTTCTGTAACCCCTGTACAAACTCCTTCTTGTCATCTTCGAAGTAGTAACGCTTATAGAGCTGCTTGAGCTTGTCCTTCTCTGATTCAAATGATGGGAGTGGCACAGTGCCCGTACGCTTGATGATGTGGTAACCGGCATCAGTACGGATCGGAGGAGACAGTTCGCCATCCTTCAAACGGTAAGCAGTCGCATCGAACTCTGGAGGCGTGCGGCGATCTTCACGATTGATGTAATCCATATCGCCACCTTTCTCCTTGGTGCCAATATCATCGGATGTTTCCTTAGCGAGCGTAGCAAAGTCAGCACCTGCGAGCAACAGCTTGTAAATGCTATCGGCCTTCGCATATTCACGTGTGGAATCCTCAGCGATCTTTGGGAGCTTTACGAGGATATGGCTAACCTTCACGCCACCAACGCGAGGGATACGATCGTAAACCTGGATGACGTGATAGCCGAACTTTGAGCGGACGGGCGCTGGAGTAAACGAGCCCGGAGCAAGGCTGAATGCTGCATCCTCGAAGGCACGAACGGTCATTCCGCCTGTAAAGTAGCCGAGTTTACCACCGACCCTCTGGCTCGCCTTATCGTCCGAACCCTCCCATGCTTCACCATCGGTGTACTTCGCTGGGTCGATCTGCTTCTGACGATCGAGCACTTCGCGGTCGCCATTACCAAGGATCGCGTTGTTCGTTGAATTCATCACGACGAGCGACATCGGCATGTTATCGTTCAACATTTTCAGCGCGCGCAATGCCTTGTTGTAGGCCTTAAGCGTATCGGTAAGATTGTTTGGATCCAGCTTTGCAAGGAAATGGGCTGCATCGATCTCATACTTGCGCTTCTCATAGATCCCTGCGATCGTCGGATCGACCAACTCCTTCTCGAGGATGAACGGACCAGCGAGCATCTCGCGGTAACCTGCGATCTCGGTCTTCACCTTTGGATCTTCGAAGAGGCCTGACTCTTTCGCATCCTGAAGCTTTAAGCGGTAGTCGGCATAGACCTCGAGGAAATCAAGCAGAGAATCCTTCGTGGTTGTGTAAGGCTCCTTCGCATTCATGCGGCGGAAGGCACTCTCGAACTCAGAGACGGGTACATCGCCGAATGACGTCTTGAGAACTACGCCACCCGATGACTTACCGGTGATCGTGCCCGACTTGGGTGCTGGCTTCGCCGCAGGCTTCTTTGAGCCTTTAACGGACTGTGCATCGATCGATGCAACAGTAACAGAACCGACGACAGCAACGGCTGAAGTCCAGAGTGCAATAGAACGAAAGATCCTTGAACTTCTCATCGATGACAAGCTAACGATTGAATTAAGGTATCAGAGTAACAAATGATCGGATGGTACGCCATAGCATGGCTGCCAAAACGGTGGCGATACTATAGACCATCGATCGAGGAATTTGTAACAGGTTGAGGACCTGGAGGCTGCCAATTGTGATGAGCGGAAGAAGCTCATCTGCTGGCAAACGTGAGGGAGCAACGCCCTCATTTCGGAGTAAGTTCGGAGAGGAAGACCGGGGATAAGGAGCAAAGAGCCTCTCTTTTCGAGAGGCTCTAAGTCTTTCAATTACTTAGCTTTACAAGCAGCTTACTTAGCTTTACGAGCGAAAGCCTTTCGTGCAGCAGCGGCTACATGCTTCGATGTCAGACCGAAGTATTCCATGAGTTCGTCAGGGTCGCCAGAACCACCGAAGCTATCGTTGACGCCAACGAATTCCATCGGTACTGGCAGCTCTCGAACGACAACCTCAGATACCGCACCGCCCAAGCCTGCTGTCACCTGATGCTCTTCTGCTGTCACGATCGCTCCGCACTCGCGGGCTGCCTTAAGGATCGTCTCCTTATCGAGCGGCTTGATCGTGTGGATGTTGATCACGCGAGCATCAATGCCTTCCTTGGCAAGTTCGTTAGCTGCTTCGAGTGCTTCCCATACCATAGGGCCGCAAGCCATGATCGCGACGTCATAACCATCGCGGAAGGTCTCTGCCTTGCCGAGCGTGAATGGCGTATCTTCCGTTGTGAATGTTGGAGTGTCAACGCGGCCGAAGCGGATGTATGCCGGGCCGGTCATCTCACCAACAGCTACCGTTGCTTTGCGAGCCTCGTTGTAGTCACATGGTACGACGAGTGTCATGTTCGGCATAACGCGCAGAACCGCGATCTCCTCGAGGGCCTGGTGCGTTGCGCCGTCAGGTCCGACAGAGATGCCAGCGTGGCCGCCGCCGATCTTGACATTCGCATCGTTATAGCACATCGAGATACGGATCATGTCCGTTGTGCGCATTGCTGCGAATGCGCCGTAGGTCGCGAAGAACGGGATCTTGCCGGAGAGTGCGAGGCCTGTTGCAACGAGCGTTGCTGTTGCTTCCATGATACCCATGGAGAAGAAACGCTCTGGAAATTTGTCCTTGAAGTAGCTCGTCATGACGGAGCCTGTGATATCGCCGCCGAGAACCACTACATTGTCGTAGCGCTCGCCGAGCGTCACAAGGCCTTCACCAAAGCCGAAGCGTGTCGACTTCTTGCCGTTCATCTCCCAGGTCTTGCGATCTGCTGTTGCGATCTCGCCGCCTGTTGACATCTTCGTACCTGGCTCTAATACTGTAGCTTCTGACATCTTTAACGTATCCATTAATTTTATTAGAGCAACTCTGCTAATGCCTGTTCAGCCTGTTCGACTGATGGCGGCTTGCCATGCCAGCGGTAATCATCCTGCATGAAGCTGACACCGTTACCCATATAGGTCTCGGCGACGATACATGTTGGGCGGTCTTTGACCATCTTCGCTTCGTCAAACGCCTTGCGCATCTCACGTACCGAGTTACCGTTGCATTCGATGACGTGGAAGCCGAACGCTCTGAACTTGTCGCCGACTGGGTTAACCTCCATGACCTCGTTCGTGCGGCCATCGATCTGGCAATGGTTGCGATCGACGATCATGCAGAAGTTATCAAGCTTGTAGTGAGCTGCTGCCATCGCTGCTTCCCAGATCTCGCCTTCCTGAATTTCGCCATCGCCAGTGAGGCAATAAACGCGAGCCGTATTCTTCGTGACCATCTTGTCAGCCAGCGCCATACCTACTGCGATACCTAGGCCCTGACCTAGCGAGCCAGTCGATGACTCGATACCTGGCAGACCCATGTCGCGGCCAGGATGACCCTGGAGACGCGAGTTGAACTTGCGAAGCGTCAGCAGTTCGTCCTTCGGGAAGTAACCAGCGTTAGCGAGCGTGCAGTAAAGCACCGGCGCCATGTGGCCTGCAGAGAGGATAAAGCGGTCGCGGTTCGGCATCCATGGGCTCTTTGGATCATGGTTCATGACGCCACCAAAGTAGAGCGTCGTGAAGATGTCTGAAGCGCCAAGTGGTCCGCCGGAGTGGCCCGACTTCGCTTCTACTAAGGCGCGGATGATATCGCGGCGAACTTCGCGGGCGATCTCCTGCAGCTTTTCGTCAGAATTCTCAGCAGAATTCTCGAACGGGACAAAGCTGCCGTATGCATATTTCTTTGACAGTTCAGGCGTCGCCTTTGGGCGCTTATCGCCATGGAATCCTGTCTCGAGCGGGTAAATATGAAAATCTAATGAAGCCATGGCGCGGATAGCAATTTCTAGCGAGATTTGGTTTCGTTGGGGAGGATTCGGGGTCCGGGCACCGGGGTCCGGGATCCGTCAAGGCCGTCATTGCGAGGAGGCACGACAATGGGCCACCCAAAAACCTTCCAGCGAAAGGTTTTTGCATTAGATAATCTCCCCTTCGGTCGAGCAGGGATTCACACACACCTGGATCCAATCCTCCCCAATCCACCCGATCCACCCATCCGTGGAATCCGAGTTCAGACACGAGGGCGTGCACACACAGGGTCTAACTCCTTATTTTTCAACGATCGGCTTGCAGATTTTTCATCGTAGAGACGTCTCAGGCATGTCATAGTTAGTGTCGGCATTTGAAGAGAAGCAGGCAGGATCGGAGGACGGACACGTCGGCGAGATCCCAGAGACGCGCTGTAGCGAACGTCTCTACGTACATGGTGCAAATATACGAAATTTTGAGGGCAAAGTCAAGTGCTTTGGGACATAATTTACGAACAACTTATCCACGAGCAGCCAATGTTTTTAGCGAATGCAACATCACTCAAACTTACTGAGACCAATTGAGACTACCGAGCAGCACGAAGCGTCGCTCGAAAGAGTCTACGATCTGATGCGACTGGATCTTAGTCAAGATCAGCAAGCAGCTGATGAACTCGAGGTCTTGTCGTTGCTGGTGGAGCAGTACGAGTCGGTTAATTATCCTATTTCCTCCTCCACATCCGATCGACGAGATCTGATGGGTCGAATCGCGTTGATGTTCTACCGGTCAATAGCAATTGTCTCGAGAACATCCTTCGGCGGTGCCCCGAAATCGAAGGGTCCCTTCTGCAGTCTCCGCTTTCCGGTTCTTAGATCCCGGATTTCCCAAGTCATCATCTTATCTTCCCTAGCGATCTCATCAACTTCGAGTGTACGCACCCAGCTGCCCTTGATCCATTCAAGTTGATAGCCCGTGCCACCCCCATGAGGTATGTAAAAGTTCGTGATCTTCTTCCGGTCTAAGAAATATGACGTATTGATGCCTGAAGACAGAAGCGTATCGAGTACATACGTTCGCTGGCGCGGTCTGTAGAGGAAGACGATGTCATGATACTTGAAGCCGGTACCCGACGCATAGTAATCATACCATACAAGATCGAGATGTCCGTCATAGTTGAGATCCAACATCGTATCGATGTCATTGTCGCTCATAGGAAATTCTTGCTGAAAGCGGTTCCGAGCAAGTTCACGTTGACCTTCTAGCGTGGATGTATCGACTACCGCTCTTGCAAGGCTGTCCAGCTGGTCGCTGAAGCTGAGCCGCGTTGGCGTTGGCTCCGGTTGTGGAGCAGGCACGTCTCGAGCAGCTGGCACCACCTCTGGCTTAGGCTCGGCGCATCCAAGTAGAAAGATAGACGCAAAGAGGAATACTACCTTAGAAAAACTCATCCAGCATCTGATAAAACTCGATCCGTGACCAATCGACATTTTCGATCCCATAGGTCTGAAAGAAGATGCTGTCGTACCCCAGGCCGAAGTTATGATCAAGTGTATTCAGCGTGATCGCAAGATCGAGATAACGACAGGAGATTCCGGCGCGGCCGAGATCGATGTAGCCGGTTACTTCGAGAGTTGTGGGATCGATGAAGATGTTTGGCAGGCAATGATCGCCGTGGGTTAGGACATTATCAAACACAGTTGGCTTTGAAGCATGAAGCAAAGGAAGCAACTCTCGCGCAGTCATGCCCATGTGCAATGGATCGAAGTCGCTTTCATCGACAGTGCCGGCTTCTGTGTTGGCAGTAGCTTCTGCAAGCTGATTCTCGATAGTGTTATCGAAGGGGCAATCAGCGATCGGTGTCTCGTGTAGCGTTCTTAGCGCACGGCCAATAGTTCGCACCACTGCTTCACGTTGCGAGACTTTGCACTCATGCGCCATGATGCCAGGCATCGCCGCGGTTGTCAAGCGAAAGATGCTGTCGCGCTCTTCGAATGAGATGATCTTTGCGACGGGCACTCTCCCCTGCAGCCATTGCAAGCGCTCGTACTCCTGCTTGACATACTTGCCACCGACTTTGAGATAGCTTACTGTGCCATCTTCAGCTACCAGCCGAAACACGTTGTCGGATGACTTACCGATCGATACTGGCTCCATCTTATTTCGTAAGATGATAGATGCTTCCCTTTACCATCCACTCCCTGATCTGGTATGGGAAGTTCTCGTATGGTGAGCTATCTTCCGTGAAAGAGTGACCGCTCTTAAGATCGCGCAATGATTGCTTTAGCAATTCAAGCGCTGGTTCAGTCTGTGTGGTAGCCGAAAGACAGAGAGCCTTGTAGTAATTGGCATCTGCGAAGATGTCGCGCTTTGCAAGCGTGAGATCAAAGTTCGCCATCGCTTCATCGAATTTCCTATTCTCGAATTGCGCAACGCCGAGATAGAATGTGTGCAGATACGGACCCCAGTCGTGGCCAATGGCTTTGTCGCGATCGACGCAATACTGGAACAGCGCTTCTGCGCTGTCATACTCGCATAACTGCAAGTAGCATAATCCCATCCAGTAATCGTATGGATGATCCATCTCCTCGCCTTCAGGATGCGCTGCCTTCGCAAGTCGTAGATCCTTGAGCGCGCCAGTATAATCCTTCTGGAATACACACTTTAAAAAGCCCCGATAACCGATGTATTTGTCCCAGTTGTACTTCACCGCTGAATCCATGTATTGGATGGATATCTCATACTTCATCTGCTTGATGAAGGGCATCGAGCGCTGTTGCCAGAGATAAGCATCGTGCGGGAGATACTTCAGCGCGCTATCGGTCCAAGCGATCCGCTGCTTAGAGAATGTTGGATGCTGCCAGGCACCACGCTTCATGTACTTTGCGAAGATGCTATCGCGATAGACCTCGGTGGTGTCTGCCTGAGCAGTTGGGACGAATAGGACCGATAGGAAGAATAGGACCAATATGCGCATGTTGCGAGAGTTTAGTGGAGAGCAAACATACAATATAAACTCACGCGGGCGTCGCAGTTACTGATTTTTGGTCGTGTCCCCACCAGGCGCGGAGACCGCGCCGCTACAATGCGTTGTTTCTGCAACATGCCACTACAGATCATCCAACCCAGAGAGATCAAGCTCGTTGGAGAGCTTACAGTTAAGCGTATACTTCCCTTTCGCGAGCGCCGCATGGTCGGTCCGTTTATCTTTTTAGATGAGATGGATGCTCGCATCAGCGCCGATGATCCTGTGGGCGGCGATGTGCCGCCGCATCCGCATATCGGTCTCTCGACGCTCACCTATCTCTTTTCTGGCGAGATCATGCATCGCGATTCGCTCGGGACAAAGAAGCGCATCGTACCGGGTGAGGTCAACTGGATGACGTCGGGCAAAGGCATCGTGCATTCTGAACGCATTCCGGATGAAGTTCGCGCAAGTGCTCCTCGCTTTCACGGCATGCAAGCATGGGTTGCGCTGCCGATCGATCAGGAAGAGTGCGAGCCGAGCTTCCAGCATTATGATGACATCCCAAAGTTCGATCACGATGGCGTGAAGATCGAGCTTGTGTGCGGCGAGGCATTCGGTGAGATCTCACCGGTCGCGACATCATCGAAGCTGTTCTACTTCGTCGCGAAAATTACAGTGGGCTCACGGCTCGCGTTCGATCCGGGCACACAGGAGTGCGGCGTCTATCTCGTGCGTGGTAAGCTTCGATCGCAGGAGCGAGTATTCTCTGCTCCAGTGTTGCTCGCGCATGATGTTGGCGAAAGTATTACAGTAGATGCGGTCGAAGACACAACCTGTATCTTCTTCGGTGGTGAGCCGCTCGAAGGCAAGCGCCACATCTACTGGAATTTTGTCTCGTCTTCTCGCGAGCGCATTGAAACTGCTAAGCAACAATGGCGCGAGCAGCGATTCCCGCCAGTCCCTGAAGAAACTGATTGGGTACCGCTCCCCGGAGAGACAAGAGAGGGGAATCCTGCAGATGGCGAGAGGACCACGCTGCCGTAACCAGGAAATGCAAGAAAGCACCCTTTGAGAATGCCGTCTCGGAAATGGTACTGTCTCAGCCGAGAGGCCCCTCGGCTACGCTCGGGGTGACGAGTCTGAAAGATCGTGCTCAGCACTCAGTCCTCCGTCGTCCAAAAAAAAACCGCAGCAAGGATGGATCCGAAGATCGCTGCCCTGTTGCGGTTGACCCTTGTTCAAGGGGTCGGGACCTCATGGTCCTGTGTTCTCTCGCCCTGTTCTTATCGTACTTAGGAGCAATGGAGTTGCTCGGGAGGACCGGATGGTAGACCATCCTAGATGGTCTACCATCAAAGTACGTTCTCTTAGCTGTAAAGAAATACTACAATTCGCGGGCCAGAATTTGTGCGACTCAGGAAATGTTTGATGAATAATGATCTCTCGCATCGTCGTCATCGGTACTAGCTGCTCGGGCAAGACAACGCTCGCGAAGTCGCTCGCCAAAAAACTCGGCGTCGAGCACGTTGAGCTTGATGAGTTGCATTGGGATCCGAACTGGACGGAGGTGCCGGATGAGCTCATGCGAGAGCGAGTTCAAGTTTCGTTGTGCAATGATGAGTGGACTGTCGATGGCAACTATGCTCAGGTCCGCGATCTTGTCTGGGGCCGAGCGCAGATGATAGTATGGCTCGACTACTCGTTCCCAGTTGTGTTTGGTAGAGCGCTGCGCCGCACCTTCCGTCGACTCGTCAAGCGTGAGGAGCTCTGGAATGGCAACCGCGAGAAATGGAGCATGCTCTTTTCGAAAGAATCGATACTGCTTTGGGTTATTCAAACTCATCATCGCAGAGCTAAGCAATACCCCATGCTTTTGCAAAAGCCTGAGCATCAGCACCTCAAGCTTGTGCGCCTACGCACACCTCGCGAAGCGGATAGATGGCTAGAAACAATAAAGCCTCTTCATTTGCGTGAAGAGGCTTGAGTAATAACTTGAGACGAGGTCTATCTCGCGCCGGATGGATCGAGTTCGAAAGCCTGCTCTGCGGCTTTGGTCGACAGTGAGAAGCCAATACCTGCGTTGAAGACCATACCTAGAATACCTAGCATCATACTTACAGGCATCATACTCGGCGCGATGACCATCAAAGGCATCATCAAGATGCTGCCAACTGCGCCGATGAATCCGCAGGCATTCATCCAATTCTTCCATGCTTTCGATTGCATTCCTGCATATGCCACAAAGAGCATAGACCAACCAGCCGCGAAGACTGCCGCAGCTTCGAGCCCCATCTGCACACCGGAGATTGCAACAAAGGATTGGGTTACCTGCCCACCTGCGAGTTGCACTGTCTGATCGACGGTCGCAATACCCAAGACGCCCGCAACTAGAAATAGAGCACTCGCGATCGTGCCAGTACCCAGGATCAAAAGTGCTGTATCAATATGACGACCACGGAAGCGGCGGAAGAGCGCCAGCGTCAGGACGGTCATGCCCATTGCAAATCCCACGTCGATCAGGAATTGCAGCTTCATTAACGCTGGATGGCCCAAGCCAAACGCCAGCATCGCATTTATGTCACTCATCATCTCATCTTTCCAGCCTTCTGCTGGATAGATGACAATGTACAGGATCAGCAAACTGAGATAACTGAGCGCCTGCAGAAATGCGCCATACGAACCGAGTTTACGTAACATACTACCTCCGTGGGGTTTGTGAGACAACGACAACAGGTTCAACCAGCGGCAAAACTACTACATTTTGAGGCAAAAGTCAAGTGCTTTTTGAAAAAAACTGTCTGAACCGGGATTTCACAGATTGAATGGATGGGCAGGATTAGCTCACTATCATCGAAACCGTCCTGCTCGAAGCAGGCAGATTTCTCGCTGTGCTTGAAATGACGGCATCTCACATTCCCCTAGACCCCAGACCCTAGACCCTAGACCCTAGACCCTAGACCCTAGACCCTAGACCCTAGACCCCAGACCCTAGACCCCAGACCCCAACTCCA
>JBKJTP010000223.1:0-2883 GCA_046590195.1 Kapaibacterium sp. (SeqCode)
ATGAATCACGACAGGTGCCGAATGAAAGGCCTTCATCGTTAGGGGATAAGACGAATAGGTCATATCAGACCTATGGGTCCTATACGTCCCAGGAGAATTCTGGTGGACTGACCAGCGTAGAGGACAACACCGAGTCGATGAATGTATCAGTAACTGATGTAGCCTCCATCGCTCCTATTAGCGCTGTCGCAACGCAGAGCGCAATGCCGATCAACATCGGCGCTGAAAAGGGCATCCTTCCGGTCTTCCGTGCTGAAGACATCGAACAGGATGATGCGAAATTCGAGATGGCTGTCGAGACATCATCAGGCTTCTCTTATCCAGCAGATGGTCCAGGTATTGAGCCATTCGCTGATCCGCGTGTCAGCTTAGGTTATTTCCTCGATCGTCAGAACATCATCGGTGTGCGGATTACGTCCGGCTTGTTCCAGGCGTTGCCGGAGAGTTCGGTGTCATCGAATGGTGCATACACCAGCATCTCTCGCACTCTCGAGCAAGAGCGCATGACCAACTACGGAGCGTATTACACACACCGTTTCTACGGCCTGCTCACCGACCTGATGAATCTTGATGCAAGCGTTGGTGCTGGCTACATCTCCAACGGCTACACTCTCAGCGCAGAGTTGGGTCTCCGTTTGCCATTCTCCTCTAAACTGTTCGGAAATGTCTCGTTCGCCCTTACGCGTGTGCACATGAGTGCACCATCGATGGACGAGATCACTAATAGCGTGTCTGTAGAAGATGGGCCTGTGCTGATCGAAGGATCGGATGTGCAGAACACCATCAATGGTCGAATTCACTATGGTCTCTCTTACCAATTCTAAGTAACGATGCTAATGAAAAGGATATCGTTACTCTCTATCGCGCTCGCGGCGATGCTATGCATCGCGAGTTGTGGCATGATCGATACGCCGGTCGAGCCAACCGTCGAAGAGACGATCACGCCTTATTACTTCAAGCTGACAAAGGGCCACGAGTATACGTACATGGTCGAGGATAAGCGCTTTGCGCCAGATCCGTACAAGCTCTCGATGGAGATGGAGGGCGAGTACAACGGTACGTACCTTGGCAAGCCGATGTTCGAGTGCGACTGGCGCTTATCGGCGATGCAGGTACCGGGTGGTTACTATAACGGCTACTATGCGATGGATGCCCAGTCTGCTTACTACATGGGGGCGAATCCAAAGCCAGAAACCGCAGTATGGCTCGATCTCGTCGCGCCGATCAAGCAGGGCCAGAAGTGGAGATTCCCGTACGGCATGGATTCGAACAACGTCATCGCTGCTGAGATCACAAAGATCGGTGTGACGGCCGCGCTGCCAGACTCAGCAGGCAAGCCGATCACGTACAACGATGTCATCGAGGTGGTCTATCAGGGCGCAGAGGACAAGACCGTCAAGTGGTTCGCACGCGACCATGCGATGCTTGCTGAGTGGAAGTACAACGCCAAAGGCGAGATCATCCATAAGAAGGTACTCTGGTCTTATGAGTTCGAAGACTAGGAATAAGTGAGAGCCCCGGGCAATGCCTGGGGTTTTTCTTTTCCAGACCGCTCTTGCCTCTCCCCTCTTAACCTTCCGTATTTTTGTCCGTCCCGCAAGCGGACTCCCGACGGGCAAGCCGCCACATTTCAGGCAAGAACTCTACGCATGATCAATACCGATTACTACGATATCGACTCCCTGCTGACTGAAGATCAGCGCATGGTCCGTGACACCGTCCGTTCATTCGTCGAGAGTGAAGTGCTTCCGATCATCGAGGAGCACAACCAAGCGATGACCTTCCCGATGCACTTGACGCGCAAGATCGGCGAGCTTGGTCTGCTCGGACCAACGCTGCCAGAGAAATACGGGTGCGCCGGCATGGATAATATCGGATATGGCCTCATCATGCAGGAGCTCGAGCGTGGAGATAGCGGCGTACGTTCATTCGCAAGCGTTCAGGGATCGCTCGTGATGTATCCGATCTACACTTACGGCAGCGAAGAGCAGCGAATGAAGTGGCTGCCAAGACTTGCGACCGGCGAAGCGATCGGTTGCTTCGGACTCACCGAGCCAGACTTCGGCTCCAATCCATCGGGCATGATCACCCGCGCGAAGAAAGTGAACGGCGGCTACATCCTCAACGGCGCGAAGATGTGGATCACGAACGGCACGATCTCAGACGTTGCCGTTGTGTGGGCAAAGTGCGATGACGAGAGGATCCGAGGCTTCTTGGTCGAGAAGGGCATGAAGGGATTCACTGCGCCTGAGATGAAGGGCAAGTATTCGCTTCGCGCTAGCATCACAAGCGAGCTGGTGTTCCAGGATGTCGAATTGCCTGAAGAGAATTTGCTTCCGAATGTTGAGGGCTTAAAAGGACCGCTCGGTTGCCTCACGCAAGCGCGCTACGGCATTAGCTGGGGCGCGATCGGTGCAGCAATGGCGTGCTATGAGAGCTCGGTAAATTATGCGAAGTCACGCATCCAGTTCGGCAAGCCGATCGGCAGCTTCCAGCTTGTGCAGCAAAAGCTTGCTGACATGCTGACAGAGATCACGAAAGCACAGCTTCTCGTGCACCGCCTCGGCACGCTGAAGAACGAAGGCAAGATGCGCTCGCAGCAGGTCTCGCTTGCAAAGCGCAACAACGTTGACATCGCGATCCAGATCGCACGCTCCGCTCGCGATCTCCACGGCGCCAACGGCATCCTCGGCGAATACCCGATCATGCGCCACATGGCCAACCTCGAATCCGTCCGCACCTACGAAGGCACGCATGACATTCACACGCTCGTGCTGGGGCAGGATATAACCGGCATCGCGGCGTATGGGGGATGATTACACTGCCATTCAGCGCCGATAGTGCTGAAGGAAGGTATCAAGATCAAGCCGCTGGAGAAAAAGG
>JBKJTP010000128.1:0-8165 GCA_046590195.1 Kapaibacterium sp. (SeqCode)
GTCGTTAGACAACTCTAGTCCATGATGCAAGGCCGAGGGATCAGGGGCAGCATTGCCCGTGCCCCAGCCGCATGTAAAACTCCCCCAATTTGCGGAAGTTACAGCTTAGTACAAAAAAAGATGGGCTGGGTTCCAGAAGGTCCCAACCCATCCAAATTCAGTGATTTGGGCCACCTTTGCCCTAACACATCCCCGCCGCTTCCTACCGCTTCTTTGTAACAGCGGCTGTCTGCTTGTTATCGTCCATGATCGGGGCCGGATAGCCCTTGCCGGCAAGTGCCGCAATTTTGATCACCCGCATCTTCTTCATCTGCGCGGCTTTTGCCTTGGTGGCGGCCGTCGCCTTGGCAGTCGGCTTTGCGGTATTCTTGGCTGCGGTCTTCTTCACCGAGTCCGTCGAGGATGCGGTCGATGTGGAATCACTCATCCCTGACATCGCACGTACGGCATCGTTGATCTGCGTACGTTCGCTATCGCTCAACTGATCGAACTTCACTCCATATTGATCGAGCACTCTTTTCACATTCTCCTCGGTATTGGTGCCGCGGCTATAAACGTCGCGATAGATGTAAACTCCGCTATCCTGCACAACTATCGTCTCGTACCGAAGTTCGATCGGGATCGTGTTGGTCAACTTGATCGATTTCGTCTCCTTCTTATTCTTTGTGATGGCGGCGACTTCCTTATTGTCGAGCGAATCGCTGCCAAGCGCAGCTAGCTGCTGCGAGAACTTCTGCATCTGCGAGTTCGTCAGCCCGACGCACCCATGCGAGCCGAATGTACCGAGCTGCGCTTCGGACTTGCCGCCATGGATCAATGATGGTAACCCGATCGGTATCTTCGCAATACCCAATGGATTCAGCTTAGAACCCGCCTCGACCTTTTTACCGACCTTATATTTCTTTGACGAGTCAACCCATGATTCGTCCGGTGGTGTCCATGTCGGGTTGAAGATGATCTCGTTTGCCTTGCGCATGCCGACTGGCAACGGAAACTCCGGCACGCCGATCGCGACAGTGTAGGACTTCACAAGCTGGCCATTGTTGAAGATGTCCATGCGGTGAGCGGGAGCATTCACAACAACGCGCGTATCTGTCGGTACGGAGTTCAACTGGCCGCTTGGCGCGTTCGAATCGGCGCCAGAGCCTGTTGAGGCGTCAACGGTCGATCCGCTCCATCTGCGATTGAGATAGCCTGCGAGTTTCGCACCCTTCTCATTGCCAATGATCGCAGCGATCCGGTCTTCTGCAAGCTTTTGTGCAGCGGTGGTTGTGCGAGTGTAATCGTCGCCAACCATGTCCTGGATCCTCGACGTCTCTTCGCGAGCCATCTGCTGAAGCTTCATTACTTCGTCGTCGGTCAGTCCAACCTCGCGCTTGATATCGGTCTTGAAGCTGCTATCAGCAAAGAATGCATCAAGGAGTGGGAGTGTAATGAAGTACTGATCTTGGGTGATCGATCGATCGCTGCTGCTCGCGGGGATCGTCTGTTTCTCGGTCTCGGAAAGTGTTGCGTCTTCGCTCGTCTTCTCGGCACATCCTGCGGCAGAGAGAAGAAGTAGTAGCGTGACGACGGTAAGCTTTAGATTCTTGACGGTAAGCTTTAGATTCTTGTAGAACGGTGTATTGTGCATAGTGGCGTTTCGCATTGCAAGCACTGTGCCCCCGTTCTATCGATCATTGGCGAAGCAGCAAATAGGGGTTTTGGTCTTCTCCGGTCCAGAAATTTTTCGGATCGGTGACCTTCCAGACCGCAAAATGCAAGTGGTAATTGCCCGCGCCCGAATTGCCCGTATCGCCGACGTACCCGAGCACTTCGCCCTGCCTCAGCATCCTGCCTTCAGCCATTGCTGATGCGTAGCTATCGAGATGGGCGTAGTAGAACACGGTAGAGCCATCGCTGCTGAGCTGGTACAGTGTGATACCACCCTTATCGCTAACGAAGAGTCGCTTGACCTGACCATCCGCTGCTGCAAGCACTGGCGTCCGCTTCGCCGCAATAATATCGATTGCGTTGTGCGAACGTCCTTCCGAGCGGGCTGCTGAGTAGGTATCGACAAGCTGATCCGGCTTTACCCCCGCGACTGGGATAATAAGCCCGCTGTTTCGCCGCATTGTCCCGATCTCTTTCGGGGTGGGCGGCATCGTGTCTCGAATGGCCGTCGAGGTCTCATCAAGCGCCGGAGTGACCGAGCGGTCAGAGTCCTGCTCTTCGATATTCACAGGAGATCCTGCGACAGGTCCGGCTCGCTCAGTAAGACTGGGCGAGACGACGAGAAGCAAAAATGCGAGCACGATGAGAGTTGCAATGCCTGCCACTACTGGCTTTGATCCGGGTTTCATGCTGAACAGCAGTAGCAACGCTGTGCCAATGCAGACCCTGGCAGTGTCATCTGCCGTAACTTTGCCTGTAGCCCAAGGCCCAAGGATGAAGCTAAGGCCCCACTTATGATCAAGACACTCTCGCTCTGCACCACTGATAAGACCTTCACGAAGGACTTCCCCATTTCGGAGATCAGCGACCAATGCGCGCTCGACGACCGGATCGTATGGGTCGATGTCACCGATCCGACCGGCGAAGACTTTACGCATTTAGCCGATGAGTTCAACTTCCATCCGCTTTCGATCGAGGACGTACGGCAGGAGCATCAGCGTCCGAAGATCGAAGAATACCCGGAATACTACTTTCTGGTCGTTTATGAGGCCGAGCTCAAGGAAGATGGCTCGTTGGAATTGCGCGAACTGAGTATATTTATTGGCAAGAATTACATCGTCACGGTACATTCGCAGCCGATCAAAGCGATCGCGATCGCCGAACGCCAATGGCGTGAGTGGCCGCAGCATAATCTCGAAGGCTCCGGGCTCGTTGCATATTTATTGATCGATGCCGTGGTAGATGAGTACCTCCCGTTGCTCGATCAGATCAGCGATCGCATTGAGGACATCGAGGATCACATTTTCCGGAAGTTCTCGTCCGAAGCGATCCAGGAGATCTTCTATTCGAAGAAGCAGCTGATCTATCTGCGCCGCGCAGTGGCACCGCTGAGAGATATCTTCAATCGTTTGATGCGCCGTGAGATACCGATCTTCTCCGACAGAACCTATCTCTATTTTCAAGATGTCTTCGATCATGTGCTGCGCGTCACAGATACGATCGATACGTTGCGCGAAATGCTTTCGAGCACGATGGACGCATATCTCTCGATCAGTGGCAACCGCATGAATCTGATCATGAAACGACTGACCTCGATCTCCACGATCCTGATGTCGGTCACGCTCATCTCGAGCATCTATGGTATGAACTTCCTCATCATGCCGGAGCTTGAGTGGCGTTATGGCTACGTCTTTGCATTGTCGATCATGCTGGTCATTGGCCTAGTACTCTTTGTGTTCCTCCGCAGAACCCGCTGGCTATAACGCACATTTGTATCAACGACTATGGAAGAGAGCAAGCCGAAAAGCAAGGGCGCGATCATCGTGGAGAAGGAGCAATTCCTCGTTGCCGAAGAATTTGAAGGGGCAAAAGATCTTAACTTTCGCCCCATTGCCTACACAATCTTCTTCATGACGCTGATGTTTATCGCGTTCATTTCGATACTTATTTCCCAACATTCTTAAAAGCGCTCATGGGGAAGGTGATCACTGAGAAGATCGGAAGATATAAGTTCAAGAAGCTCGACTACCAGGATCTTGGTATCGGCTCGGCGACCTCCGAACAGCGACAGCGCTTCGTCAACCGTGACGGACAGTTCAATGTGGTCCGGCAGGGTCTGCCATTCTTCAAGCACTTCAGTCCCTATCATGAACTGATCTCGATGTCGTGGACGAAGTTCAATTCGATCGTCCTCGCATTCTTTCTGCTGGAGAATTTGGTCTTTGCCACTTTCTACATGGCAGTAGGGACAGAGCACATACAAGGTGCCACGGGTGTCACACTATCCGAGAAATTTCTGGACGCATTCTTTATGTCAGCACAGTCATTCACGACCGTTGGCTATGGCAGATTGAGCCCACTCGGACACACGACGAGTATGATCGCAACGATCGAGGCACTCGTAGGGCTCATGACGTTTGCACTAATGACGGGATTGCTCTACGGACGCTTCTCTCGTCCAACTGCAAAGATCCTTTTTAGTACGGAAGCGCTCATTGCTCCCTATCAGGAAGGCTCGGCCTTCATGTTCCGCATTGCGAATCAGCGCGACAATCAATTGATCGAAGTGACGGCCGACATCTATCTCGCGTGGCAGGAAAATGTGAATGGCAAGTCGATTCGCAAATTCCATCATTTGCCGCTCGAGCGAACGAAGCTCGATCTTTTCTCAACGAGCTGGACGATCGTTCATCCAATCGATGTCGATAGCCCGATGTACGGCGTGACCCGCAAGCAGCTAGATAACTCAGACGCCGAGTTCATGATCCTCATTAAGGCCTTCGACGATACTTTTGCGCAGACCGTCCATGCACGCACTTCCTACAAGCAGAACGAAGTGGTGATGGGAGCGAAGTTCGTGAAGATCATTCAGATCGGTAACGACGGCCGCTCGATCATTCAGCTCGATCGCCTCAGCGAGTACGAAGATGCAAAACTCCCGGATATTCATGCGATCGAAGTGGGCTAGCATGCTCCTGGTGCTTCTTTACACATCGGTTACTCGTTCGCAGCCGATACTTACTGACGTCCCTTATGGAAACGCACCTGGGCAGAAGCTAGATGTGTATTTATCCTCAAAGCCGAGCTCGCCGCTCGTCATACTCATTCATGGTGGTGCATGGTTTGGCGGCAGCAAAGGAGAAATGAGCGAGCTTGCTCTCTTTCTCCGCGATAAGGGATATGCTGTTTCGTCGATCGATTACAGCGTATCCTGGCAGGCAACCTTCCCAGCGAACATCCAGGATGTCGCATGCGCGATCGCATATCTGAAGAAGAATGCATCGGCATTCCGAGCAGACTCATCGCGTGTAGCGCTTCTCGGTTACTCTGCTGGCGGCCACCTGGCCATGCTGCACGCAACAGCCGCGAACATATACCAGCTGTGTGAGCCAGGAAGCGATGCGACGATCGACGCCATGATAGGAGTTTGTGGTATTTACTCCTTCAAGCATCGAGTGGCTGCTGATCCCGATCGGCTATTGCAGATGCTCGGCGACAGTGCGAGATACTGGAATGAAGCTGATCCGATCCAGCATCTTTCTGGGGTCCGTGAGACGAAGTTCTTACTTCTGACCGATGCCGTTGACTATATCGTACCGCCAGTGAACACGTATGATCTGTACGATTCGCTTCGATCACACAAGATCGATGCACAGCTTCAGGTATTTCATACCAAGGATCACTTTAACGTGTTGTCGACGATCACGGACGATGACAGCGTGATGTCGGCGATCGCCAGATTCCTCTCAGATCGTTGGCCGTCAGCTTCGGTAGCGCTTGACACAGTACACTACGATGTCGATATTGACTTCCAGGGACGAAGGATCGAACTCTATAGTCGATATGCAGGAAGGATCATTCTGTATAACATCCTTGGCCAGGTTGTGACAATGCTCGAGGTGGATCAAGGTGTGAGCGAGCACTATTTGTGGAATGTGCCATACGGTTGTTACTTCGTATCCGTCCTGACCAACAACCGACGCACAACCGCGCGCGTCATCCTGGATTAGCTTCGCTTCGTCCAAAGCGGCGCGGAGCTTCGTACTTTCGTACGACTGAACATCGAACTCGCGCACATTGAAGCAACGCTCTGCTGAAGTAACAACCGCTTCGGACTCCTATCCAAAATCGATCCTCTGGATGATCGCTGTTGCCGCTGCGATCCAGATCATCTATGGATTCACATTGCCGATCGTTGGTGACGATGCGATGTATCATTTGAACTGGCTCGACCAGTTCAGCCAGTTGCGAAGTAAGGGCGTTGATTATCCCCGCTGGCTTACGCATTCCTACGGTGGATTCGGCTCGCCGACATTCTACTTCTATCCGCCGCTCCCCTACTTTCTCGGTAGTTTCTTGAGTGGTCTCACGGCAAACATCACCACGCTGTACCAGATCGTGGCATTCATAGCAACCGCGGCAAGCTGCTGGACCTGCTACTACTATCTTCGAGTCCTTCGCATCGGCGCAATGCCCGCGATCGCTGGCTCGCTCTTCTATGCTATTGCACCGTATAGATTCGTCGACCTCTATGCTCGCAATGCATTGGGCGAACATTTTAGCTTTATCTTCCTGCCCTTGCTGCTTGCGAGCATCGAGTTGATCAGATCGTCGAAAGGCTTTGATCGCAAGGCACTAAAAAGCATCGTGATCGCAGCGCTAGGATGGGCGGGAGCATTGCTCGTGAATATTCCGGCTGCCGTGATCCTGGCGATCACTTTTCTCGCTTATGGCATTGTACGACTTCGTGGCCATCTCTCTCGCGCATACTTTGCAGTGCTCGGCGGCGCGGTTGGTGCGCTCATCGCAGCGCTCTATCTGATCCCCGTCTTCGAGCTTCGTGAGCATACCCAGATGAATCATATCTTCGATATCGGTTCGCAGGAGCAGAAATGGAGCTTTATCCTGCTGGAGTTCTTCCAGAATGAGCTGACCGCTGCGCGAATACTTAATGCACTGACGCTTCTCTTATCCGTGGCCTGTCTTGTCGCTTGCATCATAGCATGGCGTAAGAAGCGAGCAGCAGGAGAGCATAGCGAGTTCATGCCAGCATTGATCGCTGTGTTCTCATTAGGCGTGTTCTTTCAACTGCCCGGCATTGCTGCGCTTGTGAATGAGATCACACCGATCAACCTGATAAAGTATTCGTGGAGATGGAATGTGATACTCACGCTTGCGCTTGCGATCGTGGTTGCGAAAGTGCGGATGCCCAGGATCGGATCAAGCATCGCACTCGCTTGCGTGCTCATCGCGACGCTTGTTGTAGCTGCGCGCTTTGGCAACGAGTTCGCCATCCACAAACCTTACGAGGTTCTGAAGGCTTACTATCATGATGCGCCGGAATACGTACCGATGTATGCAGAGAAAGAGTACTACGCTGTGACCCGCTTCGCGCAGGTCAATAAGCTCGCGCCCGATGTTATCTATAATCCAGCGCAGGGACAGATCAAGCTTACCGGTAGGAGCCCTCGCAAGATCTTATACACTACAAGTGTGACCGCACCAATGGGCGTCATCTTCCATCAGTTCTACTGGCCGCAGTGGAAGCTGTGGAATGGCGATAGGGAGATCGCGCTTGGCTATGATGAGTACGGACGCGCTGTCGGCCAGTTAATGCCTGGTACTTACAAGCTGGAGATGAGACTTGAATCAACCGCCGGCGAAGCTACAGGCGCATGGCTATCGCTCGCCGGCGTGCTGCTACTCATCGGAGGCACAGTGTATCTCTTAATAACACGGCGAAAGGCTCAGCCTGACGCGGAAGTTATTCAACCTTCCACGTAGTGCCGTCTTTGCCGTCTTCGAGTGTTACGCCCATTGCGGTCAGCTCCTTGCGGATGGTGTCGGCCATTGCGAAGTTTTTATTGTCCTTGGCTTCTTTACGCCAACTGATGATCAGCTTCATGAGGCTATCAGAAATGTCGGTCTTGCCTGCTATCGAAGTTTGGTTCTTCTCTGGTAGGATGCCGAGCACGGCGCCCGCAAGGGCATTCCATATGTGCCATAGTGACTCAAGCTCGTCCGCCGACTTACCGTCTGTGAGCGCAGTGTTCGTCTCCTTCGCAAGATCATAAAGCACGGCAAGTGCCTTCGGCGTATTGAAGTCGTCATCCATGTCGAGCATGAATTGCTTCACGAACACTGAAGATTTCTCCGTCTCGTTGAGATCACGCTTCTCCTTATTGCCAACCTTCTCAGATAAGCGTGCATAGGCAGCGAGCAGCTTCTGATATCCGGTATCGGCCGATTCGATCGCCTCGTGCTTGAACTCCGTCGTACTGCGATAATGCGACTGCAGGATCGTGAAGCGCAACGTCAGCGGTGCATATTGCTGATACAGATCGCGCAGGTAAGAGGAGTTGCCTAGCGACTTCCCCATCTTCTTGCCATCGACCGTCACCATGTTGTTGTGCATCCAGTAGCGGACGAACTGCTTGCCGGTTGCCGTCTCTGATTGTGCGATCTCGCACTCGTGATGAGGAAACTGATTCTCGAGTCCGCCGCCATGAATG
>JBKJTP010000177.1:0-2537 GCA_046590195.1 Kapaibacterium sp. (SeqCode)
GACTAAACCTTCGATGGGGTTGCTTATCCAAAAGAGCGTAAATAAAAATGCGAAGAGAGTCGTCATGCTTGGCTAACACAAACTAAGTGAATTTGACGCGTCTATCTAAGTTTGTCCCTTCTGGAAACCTGCCCCGTCCAATCTGCGTTAGCTTAGCACTCTGTGAAACAGAGTGCTAATACTAGCGTAATACCCCGCCAAAGAGCGTCAGAAACGCCAAATTTTCATTATATAACCAGACAAGCCATGAACTTGAAGCCACTTCATGACCGTCTTATCGTCCGTCCGGCAGCTCCGGAAGAAGTGACGAAGGGCGGCATTATCCTTCCTGACACCGCGAAAGAAAAGCCACAGCAGGGCGAAGTCCTCGCTGTTGGACCAGGCAAGACCGACGACAACGGCAAGCTCCAGCCAACCGGCGTAAAGGTCGGCGATACCGTCCTCTACGGTAAGTACTCGGGCACCGAGATCTCGCTCGGCAGCGAGGACGTCCTCATTATGCGTGAGACAGACGTTTTTGCTATCGTCAGCAAGAACTAAGAGTAGTAGAAAGTGCTGAGTGCTGAGTGCTGAGTAAATTCAGCAACGGCAGTCAAGCACAAAACAAACTACTCAGGACTCAGCACTCAGCACTTTTAACTCTAGAATTCCATGGCAAGCAAGACTATTCTATTTAATGCAGATGCGCGCGCGAAGTTGAAGCGCGGCGTCGATCAGTTGGCCGATGCAGTGAAGGTAACGCTCGGACCACGCGGTCGCAATGTTGTGATCGATAAGAAGTTTGGTGCACCGATGATCACCAAGGACGGTGTAACGGTTGCAAAGGAGATCGAGCTCAAGGATCCGATCGAGAACATGGGCGCACAGATGGTCCGCGAAGTTGCTTCGAAGACATCTGATAACGCTGGCGACGGTACAACGACCGCAACAGTTCTTGCACAGGCTATCGTCCGCGAAGGTCTTCGCAACGTAACGGCCGGTGCAAATCCGATGGACCTCAAGCGCGGTATCGACCTCGCTGTTACGAACGTGATCGCAGAGCTCCGCAAGCTTTCTCGTCCTATCGAGGGCAAGAAAGAGATCGCGCAGGTCGGTACGATCTCGGCGAATAACGATCCATCGATCGGCGATCTCATTGCAGAAGCAATGGAGAAGGTCGGTAAGGACGGCGTTATCACCGTAGAAGAAGCAAAGGGCATCGAGACCGAGCTTTCGGTCGTCGAAGGTATGCAGTTCGATCGCGGTTATCTCTCACCGTACTTCGTGACAGATCCTGACACGATGGAAGCAGTGCTCGAGAATCCTTACATCCTGATCCACGACAAGAAGATCAGCTCGATGAAGGACCTGCTCCCGATCCTCGAGAAGATCGCACAGGCTGGCCGCCAGCTCCTGATCATCGCTGAGGATCTCGAAGGCGAAGCACTTGCAACACTCGTTGTCAACAAGCTCCGTGGTACGCTGAAGGTCGCAGCTGTAAAGGCTCCAGGCTTTGGCGATCGCCGCAAGGCAATGCTCGAAGATATCGCAGTGCTCACTGGCGGTACGGTGATCAGCGAAGAGAAGGGCTTCAAGCTCGATAACGCAACGCTCGCGTACCTCGGTACTGCGTCTCGCGTCACGATCGATAAGGACAACACAACTGTCATCGAAGGTGCCGGCGAATCAGCAGAGATCAAGCGCCGCGTGAATGAGATCAAGTCTCAGGTCGAGAAGACGACAAGCGATTACGATCGTGAGAAGCTTCAGGAGCGTCTCGCAAAGCTTTCGGGTGGTGTTGCTGTGATCAAGATCGGCGCATCAACTGAGATCGAGATGAAGGAAAAGAAGGCACGCGTCGAGGATGCACTCCATGCAACCCGCGCTGCAGTCGAAGAGGGTATCGTACCTGGTGGTGGTATCGCGCTTCTCCGCTCGATGGGCGGCTTGAGCAACGGTATCTACACGAACGAGAAGAACGCCGATATCCGTACCGGTATCGACATCGTTCGCCGCGCACTCGAGGAGCCGCTTCGCCAGATCGTTGCGAACGCAGGTCTCGAAGGTTCGGTCATCATCAACGCCGTCCGCGATGGCAAGGGTGACTTCGGCTTCAATGCAGCAACAGAGGTTTACGAGAATCTCTTTGCCGCAGGCGTTATCGATCCAACCAAGGTCACACGCTCTGCACTGCAGAACGCCGCATCAGTAGCATCACTCTTGTTGACGACCGAAGCGGTCATCGTCGAAGAGCGCGAAGAGAAGTCTTCGATGCCACAGATGCCTGGTGGCGGCATGGGGGATATGTATTAAGAGGCTAGAGGTCAGAGGCTAGAGGCTAGCATCTGTCAACTAGCTGTCATTGCGAGAAGAATAAATTGCGATAGCAATTTATTCTTCGAAGCAATCTCCTGCCACGCGCAGGATCCTACCGAATCTAAAAAATCTCCCTCGCGATAAGCGGGGGAGATTTTCTTACCTGGATCACTTTCCTTCCTTAACTTTGCCCTATGGCAAAGCCAATTGTATTCTCAGCTCATAGCGAAGTTCGACTCTCC
>JBKJTP010000068.1:0-22407 GCA_046590195.1 Kapaibacterium sp. (SeqCode)
AGACCGAACAACTCGCTGTGCCGACGAACGTCACGGCTTCGCTCTATCGCAAACTCGCTTACAACGGCTATTCCGGTGCAAGCCTTGGCAGCGCCGTGTCGGTCACACGTCCGATGCTGCAGGCAGCGCCTGCTATGAGGCCCGCAGCGCCAGTAGCTCATAAGGGCTATAGCGTCGTGTCGATGCTTAGCTTCGCTGTTTTGTCGTTCTTCGTTGGTGTAGGTTTTACAACTATTTTCGATCAGGATACTCCGCAACTCGCAACATCAACAACGCAGTCGATCTCAGGCAACACGCTGTACGGTGCACACAGCGCCCCGGTCAAGACATTGACCAACCCGCGAGGCGAGCAGCCGACCCCACGCCCATACTCATCATGGCAGCCAGTAGCCTATGAGCAGCGCCAGATGATTGAGGTTGAGCCGCTGATGGTCTACTCAGGTGTTGCTGTTGCCTCTCCAGTCTCTTCGATCGTCGCTGAGCAGGTTACAGTGGCAAGTGTCGAGACTCCGGTCAATGCGATCCAGGAGCCGCAGATCAGTAGCAGTTTCTTTGAAGACAAAGAGGTCGAGCTTGTTGAGCGCATCGCGATCAATGACCTGAGCTTTGACGTGCGTGCAACGAACGTGTCGATCGGCTCGGCGCGTGGCTATGTCAAGCGTCAAAGCAAGCCTGTTGATTCACCAGAATTGTACGAGGATCCAACGTTCATCACCGCATCGCCAGATGCAGTGAGCGAAGTAGAACCGATGTACCCGAGCTTGCGCGGTGATATTGAAGGCGACAAAGTCTCGCCACTCGAATTCCGATTTGGAGATTACGCCAAGGCACCGGCTTCGACGTACCTGAGCGTACGCTCAGGCGGCGGACGCCTGCCGGGCAGCGACCTGAACTTCAGCGGCTCGTTGAGCGAGCTCCGCTTGTCCTATCAGCTCTCCCAGTTGTTGGTGCTCAAGGCATCGGTCGGCGAATTTGCGCCGTGGGAAAATGAGGCCCAAAACGTTGGACAGAATGGTGATGGCCTTACGCTTATCGGGCTAAAGCCAGTTCTGAACTCCCGTTATGTCTTCGGGGGCGAGCTTGGATTCAAGCTTTCTCCATTCGATGTTCCGCTCGAGCTTAGCGCGGGTGCTCTCTTCGATGAGACTGGCAAGTTCTATCCTCGTGGCTCTGTGCTGACAACGATCTCGCTGTCGCGCGACTTTAGCATCCTGCTCGGTGTCGAAGCTGTTCTGTACTCGTTTGACGTCGAAGGCTCCATCGCCAATCAAATGAAGTACTACCAGAGTAAGAACCCTGCAGTCCGTGATGGACTTCCGAAGCGCTCCCTCTCTGGTTTCATCGGCCCTACTATCGAAGCCGCCTGGCATTTCTGATCACGAGGCAAGTTCGTAAATTTATTGACAGTGATAAGAGCAGCGGTCCTCCTCCTACTCGCAGCCATTGCGATCAATGGCTGCGTTGCCGACGCTGAGCCTGAGATCAAGCGGGATGATGCGATCCTGGACTATTACATGCCCCGAAACACGGAGAATCGTTACCTCTATAACTACTCAGGCCGCTCATCGGGCAAGCGTGATTCACTGTTCAATGTCGATTACCTCGGAAAGCCAAATGCTCCGGTCCTCACAATCGATGGGTACGCCTCGATCCATCAATATACTGTGAGCTCGACTGATGGATTGCGTTCGGTTGACATTGATCTCTATGTTTCCGACTCCGTTGTTGTGGAGTACGGTACAGATTGCACGAGTGCAGCCGAAAGATTTATCCCGCTCAAAGGAAGATTAAAGAAGGGCAACACCTGGCAAGCCGCACACGCGTATCAGGCGAACGACTACCAGATCAGCTTCAGAGCTTTGGTGATCGATCACTTCGAGGAGATCACCGTTGCTGACTCGGTGACATACAATGATGTCTGGCAGGTCAACTACGAGGTGTCCGCTCAGGCGAACGCTGTCAATCCGTCAAAGGAATATCTGCCCAAAGCTCGCCGCGTGATCTACTTCGCCCGCGGAATAGGCAAGGTCTATGAGATCGCCTTCTCCCCTCAGAATGAGATGCAGTGGGAGAATGAGCTTCTGCGCGTAGAGCGACGCTGATAGCCGAATCTCCTTCGATTCTTTCACAGATACTTCTTTACGTATCCTTTCTCTCCGGCACAACCGGAAACCCCCGATTGTTTTCTACGTCATAGCTCTTCCGTTCTATTCAGGATGGCGAGCGATTTGATGTAGGAAAGATATGGCAAAGCAGGCAGGAGCAAAGCAGGTTGAAGAAGTTGGCGGCATCAGAGTGAGGCTCAGAGGACTCCATGATGGATCGCATCCATTGGAGATCAAGAGCACAGCCGAAGTGCTGGAGCTCCCGATGTTTCGCCGCGATCTCCATGTAAAAGGTAATCTTGTCAAGGATCACGAACGCGTCAACATCGATGCGAGGGTCACGGCCATCGCAGATCTGGAGTGCTCACGCTGCACTGAGCCAGCAAGTTTTGAGATAGAGGCACCGATGCATATCGAGCTTGTACCCCCGCACCTGGCGGTGCCCGAGATCGAGGAAGAGGACGAGATCCACGTTTACGATGCGTTTGCTTCGCCGACATTCGATATTGTCCAGGACGTTCGTGACGCCTTGGGCGTCTCCATCCCGATGAAGGTGCTCTGCAGGAAGAACTGCTTCGGTCTCTGCCCGATCTGCGGTACGAACTGGAATCACAACAACTGCGATTGTGAGCAGCCAGCTGCCGAGGCTGCGTGGACGAGTTCGCTTAGAGATCTCCAGGCGAAACTCCGTGATAGAGAGGGTGGGGCGAACTAAGAAGCCCGGGAGCCAGCTAATAAGTTGGTGTCAGTTGGCAATTCCGTGGCACTCTCCTGAAGATAGAGGCGTTTGCGAGCCGGACAAAGTGGAGTTCAAGAGCTACGTTCAAGTCGACTTCGACCGCGTATTGGCCTTTTGAGCGTGATCTGGCCGATTTGGGACATTTATCCCTGGCCGCAAGTCCAGAAATTTTTAGCTAGTTTAGAGGTTACATCATGCCAAATCCTACACACCGTAACTCCCGCACCCGTCGTGATAAGCGTCGTACCCACTATAAGGTAGAGGCTCCGTCATTTTCGGATTGCCCAAACTGTGGCGCAGCAAAGCTGCAGCACCGCGCATGCGCAAGCTGTGGGTTCTATAAGAGCCGTGCTATGTTCGAGCCGAAGGCTACAGCCTAAGTTTAGCTTAACGAGTCTGGCCGTTCTCGCTGTTATGCAGATGAGAACGGCTTTCTCCGTTCTGTTGCCTTCTGCTAGCTGAGACTAGCGTCGGGCATTCTCACCTACAATGTCGCAAGCCGCCTCTTCCGTTACGCCAACGAGTGTGCAGAAGGTCCGCATCGTCCTCGATGCGATGGGTGGCGATTTCTCGCCAAAGAATGAGGTCCTGGGGGCCTTAGAAGCACTACAGCAGACCCAGGAGCGCTTCCACATTATTCTCATCGGCCGCGAAGCCGAGATCCGCAAGTCACTTGAAAGCGATACGGCTGTCTTTGGCGCGCTTGCAAAGTCCACGTCGCTCGAAATCGTCAATGCTGATGAAGTGATCGGGATGGAAGACGAGCCTGTTCTCGCTCTACGTCAAAAGCGCGACTCCTCAATCGTCAAAGGCTTCGATCTAGTTAAGTCTGGACACGCAGATGCATTCGTCAGCGCAGGTAACACTGGTGCAGTGATGAGCGGCGGCACGCTTTTGCTCGGCCGCATTCCTGGAGTATCTCGCCCGACGATCGGTTCGCAATTCCCTCGCGAAGATGGCAGCTACACGCTGCTCTTTGATGTCGGCGCTACTGTAGACTCCAAAGCTATTCACCTGAAAGAATATGCGATCATGGGTTCGATCTACGCCGAAAAAATGTTCGGTGTAAAGAATCCTCGTGTCGGGTTGCTTAGCGTTGGTGAAGAGCGCTCGAAAGGCAACGAACTAGTCTTTGAGACGACGGAACTGCTCGAAAAGGCGAATGTCAATTTCATCGGCAATGTTGAAGGGCGCGACGTCATGCGCTCGACTGCAGACGTTATCGTCTGCGACGGATTTGTCGGCAATGTGATCCTTAAATTTGCAGAGAGTGTTCTAACATCGCTCAAAGCGAGACTCAAGGCATATGCCACAAAAGGTCTTGTTCAAAAGGCGATGACAGGAGTTGCAGCGAAGGTACTCAGAGTCATCTTGAAAGATTACGATTACCAGGAGTATGGTGGCGTGCCTCTCCTTGGTGTCAACGGTGTTGCGATCATCGGCCACGGCCGCTCCACGCCGAAGGCGATTCGCAACATGATCCTCAAAGCGGAGGAGATGGTGATCAAGGATGTGAACGGTCACATCAGAGAAGCACTTGCGGATCATTCGCAAGATGCAAAGACAAAATAGTAGAGATACAGTAACAGGTCTTCCACATAGTGAATTCAACTACTCCTCATTACAAGAGGGAAAGAAAGCTTCGCCGCGCAGGCATTACCGCAGTCGGGCATTACGTCCCTGATAATGTCGTCGGTAACGATCACTTCGCGTCGTACCTCGATACCACCGACGAGTGGATCATGACGCGCACTGGGATCAAGGAGCGTCGCTTCTTAAAAGAGGGCGCAACAAGCGATCTCGCAGTTGGCGCAGCTAAGATGGCGCTCGAAATGCGCGGCATCACTCCGAGTGATCTCGATTGTATCATCGTCGGCACCGTGACGCCAGACATGTTCTTCCCATCGACAGCCTGCGTTGTGCAGAATAAGCTCGGCGCGAAGAATGTCTGGGGATTCGACGTCAGCGCTGCGTGCTCTGCATTCCTCTTCGCACTTGAAACCGCTGTCCGCTTCGTCGAATCAGGCGTGTATGATAAAGTACTCGTCTGTGGCGCGGACAAGATGAGCTCGATCCTCGACTTCCAGGACCGCAATACGTGTATCCTCTTTGGCGATGGAGCAGGTGCTGTCATCGTTGAAGCGATGGATGACGATGAGCTCGGAGTGATCGATTCGATCCTGCACATCGATGGCGCTGGTGAACAGCATCTTCACATGAAGGCAGGTGGAAGCAAGAAGCCAGCGACCGCCGAAACTGTAGCTGCCAAGGAGCACTACGTTTATCAGGAAGGCAAGTATGTATTTAAGTCTGCAGTCGTTGAAATGGCGAATGTGTCGGCGGAGATCGTTGAGCGCAACGGCCTGACCGCAGATGATGTCGCCTTCCTCGTGCCGCATCAGGCTAATCTTCGCATCATCGATGCGACTCGCGAGCGGATGGGATTGCCGCCTGAGAAGGTCATGATCAACATTGAGAAGTATGGTAATACCACCGCTGGTACGATCCCGATCTGTCTCAGCGAGTGGCACCAGGCTGGGAAGCTGAAGAAGGGCGATAACATTGTGCTTGCAAGCTTCGGAGCTGGTTATACGTGGGGTTCGATCTTATTGCGTTGGGCCATCTAAGATTCAGTTAAGTTTATGATCGCGCATATTTTTCCTGGTCAGGGTTCGCAGTATGTCGGGATGGCGAAGGAGCTTGCCCAATCATCATCGCGTGCAAAAGAGATGATGGCCCAAGCAGACGATCTTCTGCACGTGCATCTCTCGAAGACGATGCTCGAAGGTCCTGAAGAACAGTTGCGCCAGACCGACTTTACCCAGCCTGCTATCTTCCTGCACTCGATGATCGCATGGGAACTGCACGAAGAGAAGCAGACAGCACAAGCGATGGCCGGGCATTCACTCGGTGAATACACTGCACTGTGTGCTTCTGAAGCATTGAAGTTCGAGAACGCGTTGCAACTCGTTCGTTTGCGCGGTGAGCTTATGGCGGAAGCAGGCAAACGCACCACTGGCACGATGGCGGCGATCATCGGCATGGACGTCGAGCACCTTGTCGCGACATGCAAGGAGACCGAAGAGGAATTGCAAGCGGTGGTTCGTCCGGCAAATTTTAATTCGCCCGGACAGATCGTCATCTCGGGCTCTGCATTCGGTGTGCACGAAGTGATGCGACGCGCAAAGAATCAGGGCGCAAGGATGGCGAAGGAGCTTCAAGTCTCCGGCGCATTTCATAGCCCACTGATGCAGTACGCAGCGGATGGACTTCGCGAAGCTCTGGCAGATCAAGACATTCAGAAGCCCTCTGTCCCAGTGTTCTCGAATGTTACAGGTGAACCTGTTGAATCCGCCTCGGACATTCGTCAGCTTCTTGTCGATCAGCTCACTGCGCCGGTTATGTGGGAGCAGTCGGTCAAGAACATGTATGATTTCGGTATTCGTGAGTTCGTCGAGTATGGTCCAGGCAAAGTCCTGCAAGGTCTTGTCACTAGGACTGTGCAGGGAGTGGGGGCAACCGGATTTGAGAAACCACTTACGCCTGCCGGTGCTTAAGTTCGCTCGTTGAAGGACTCTGCATTAAAGACCCCGTATCTTTGCACAGAGTAGAGCGAGTTGTGATTAATGAACTGAGATCTCCATGAGCGATATCATTGTGACCGAAGGCAGCGAAGAGGCCGAAGCGCTTTCGACGAGAGACGATATTCCCGTAGAGCGTATCGCTCCGATCGAGATCAAGGGGATGCGGGTCGACGAGTTGATCTTCACGCAGGGCTTCGTCAAGTATTGCGATATTGATAAGTGTGGCGGCGGATGCTGTCATTCTGGCGTCTATGCAGACGTCGAAGAGTATGAGACGATCTTGCGTCACAAGGAGGAGATCGCGAAGGCGATGGACGAGACGCAGGACACCGACCCATCGACGTGGTTCGATGGCGAGTACATCGACGACACCGATTTTCCATCCGGCCGCGCCACAGGCACACAGGTTCATGAGCGCGATGGCGGTATCTCGGGATTCGATGAGGGATGCGTGTTCCTTGACAAGCGTCACTTCTGCTCAATCCAGGTAGCTGCAGCTAATGAAGGCCTGCATCGCTGGGCCTGGAAGCCGATCTACTGTATCCTTTTTCCGATAACCGTCGTAGAAGGAGTTATCACGTATGATGACTCTCACTCCGAGGAGCTCAATCATTGCGGGCCGAAAGGTGCAGGACAGTACGTGCACTCCGTCTATGAGTCGATGCGCGAAGAGCTTCAGCATTTCCTGGGGATGGAAGAGTTTGCGAAGTTAGACGAATATTATCAGCAGAACCGCGATCGCTTCGAAAGCGCGCGGCTCTCTGCAAGCCTTGTTCAGATCTCAGGAATAGATGCGGCAGGCATCGAGACTTCCGCGATCGCTAATGTATCAGAAAATGCAGCTTGAAGGTAGGGCCGCGCTAGTTACCGGCGGCACAAGAGGGATCGGTCGGGCGATCGTCGTGGCACTTGCAAAGGCAGGGGCGGACGTCGCGCTGACCTATAACTCGAACGAGGCGCTTGCCCAAGAGGTCGTCGCAGAGGTCCAGGCGCTAGGCCGCAGGGCCAAGGCGATCAAGGTCGATGTTTCGGTCGTTGACGAGGCCGCCTCTGCTATTGATGAGACCACGAAGGAATTTGGCAAGCTCGATATCCTCGTCAATAACGCCGGGGTGACAAAGGACACCCTCCTGATGCGAATGTCCGAGTCCGACTGGGACCTTGTCATCGATACCAATCTCAAGGGTGTTTTCAACACCACAAAGGCCGCTATCCGGCCGATGATGAGCCAAAAACGTGGGAAAGTAATTAACATCACCAGTGTTGTGGCCCTGACCGGAAACCCAGGCCAGGCGAATTATTGCGCCTCAAAAGCTGGGGTCATCGGCTTCACGAAATCTGTGGCAAAAGAGGTCGCTTCGCGGAATATTACCGTCAATGCGATCGCCCCAGGCTTCATCGAAACCGATATGACAAGCAAGCTCACTGAGACGCAAAAGAATGCGCTCATGGGCCAGATTCCGCTTAAACGTGCTGGCAAGCCAGAGGACATCGCGAATACCGTTGTCTTTCTCGCTTCCGACGCGGGCGATTACATCACTGGCCAGACACTCGTTGTGGATGGCGGAATGGCGATGTAATCATCAACTGATTTTTTCTTGATCCATCAGGCATCGGATCGCTTAGCAACCGTTGCCTGGATCACATATAACCTATTCAACTGAATTCGAACAATGTCTGATAACAACGTAGAGCAAAAGGTAAGAGAGATCATTGTCAGCAAACTCGGCGTAGAAGAGACACAGGTAACGACGGCAGCGTCGTTCACCAATGATCTTGGTGCCGATTCTCTCGATACCGTTGAGCTCGTAATGGAGTTCGAAAAGGCATTCAATCTTCAGATCCCTGACGAAGATGCCGAGAAGATCCAGACCGTCGGTGATGCAGTAACCTATATCACGGGCAAGCAGTAATTAATCGCTAAGTTCCGGGCTATCCGATGCCCGGAGCTTGTCCGATCTCAGGTTGATGAAGATCGGGCCGTTCTCGCTCTAGAAAGTATGCCTCATAACAACCGCAGAGTCGTCGTCACAGGAATGGGTGCGCTTACACCCATTGGCAATAGCCTATCCGAATATTGGGATGGATTGAGTACCGGTCGCTCCGGTGCTGCAACCATCACACGTTTTGACGCATCTGACTACGACACGAAGTTCGCCTGTGAAGTGAAGAATTTCGATCCAAACAATTACATGGATCGGAAGTCTGCTAATCGCATGGACATGTTCACGCAGTTTGGTGTGGCAGCAAGCGAGATGGCGCTCAAGGATGCAGGTATCGATCTATCGAAGACCGACCTCAATCGCTTCGGCGTTGTCTATGGCTCCGGTATCGGCGGCATGTGGACATACCAGAAGCAGCAGGAGACAATGTTCGAGACTGGCGGTCCGCACAGGATCTCGCCGTTCTTCGTGCCGATGCTCATTTCTGACATCTGTGCAGGACTCATCTCGATGCGAAACGGACTCAAGGGCCCGAACTACGCAACAACGAGCGCTTGTGCAACGAGCAATAATGCTATCGCTGATGCAGTCATGCTGATCCAGCGCGGCATTGCTGACGTGATGGTATCAGGCGGCGCTGAAGCCGTGATCTGCCCGATGGGCGTTGGCGGGTTCAACGCGATGAAGGCAATGTCCACACGCAACGACGCGCCTGAAAAGGCGAGCCGTCCCTTCGACAAGAACCGCGACGGATTCGTAATGGGTGAAGGAGCTGGCACGCTCATCATCGAAAGTTTAGAACATGCCATGGCACGCGGCGCGAAGATCTACGCTGAGCTCGCTGGCTTTGGTGCAACCGCAGATGCGCATCATATCACGCAGCCTGCTCCTGGCGGCGAGGGCGCTGTGCGCTCCATGCGGATGAGCCTTGCAGATGCGGGCATCTCGCCGGACGAGATCGATTATATCAACGTACACGGTACCTCCACCCCACAGGGAGATATCTCTGAGACCGAGGCGATCAAAACGGTTTTCGGTGATCGCGCCCGCAAGGTCGCTATCAGCTCGACGAAGTCGATGACCGGTCATTTGCTCGGTGCAGCCGGCGCAGTCGAGGCAATTGCCACGGTTCTTGCTATACATAATCAGACAGCACCTCCAACGATTAATTACGAAGTCCCTGATCCGGAGTGCGATCTCGACTACGTGCCGAACGTGGCCCGTCCGATGCAGATCCGTGCAGCGATGAGCAATGGATTTGGGTTCGGTGGACACAACGCGACACTGGTCTTCAGGAAGTTCGAAGCGTAAGGCCAGCGCCCGAGCGGAGCGTTCATGCGAGGGGCCTGGACGCACTATTAGCCACTTACGGCCGCAAAGCTTAATCACTTCACAATTGTCTCCCTTTAGACGCCGCAAACCGGAACCGGTAGAAGAGCCACTTGAAGGCGACATCCCCGGCGATGATACTCCAGAGGGGAAAAAGTTGAGGCGTAAATTCCTCGAGCGATTACGCGGGAGGATTGACCGCTACCGCGAGCTAGGAAAACAGCGGCGCGAACGGCTCGAAGACAAGATCCAACGCCGAGAAGGCCGCGGCGACACACCCCCTGAAGCAGCATATCCATCCAGTCTCGAGACGGTACCGGGCACTGCGCGTTCAGTGCTCTCTGGTGCGGACTATCTCGAACTCGAAGCGCTGATCGGCTACACGATCAAGCACCGCGCATATTTCCTACAGGCGCTGACGCACCGCTCGTATCTGCAGTTCGTACCAAACCCTGCGCTGAAGTCCAACGAGCGATTAGAGTTTTTGGGAGACGCAGTGCTCAATCTCGTCATCGCCGAATATCTTTATCGCGAATTCCAGACGCTGCCGGAAGGTGAACTGACGAAGCTTCGCTCGCGGCTCGTCTCGGGTGCCGCGCTCGTGCAGCACGCACACGACATCAATCTTGAAAAATTCTTGCTGCTGTCGAATTCTGCAGCTAATGCTTTACGTCGTGGCTCTGCAACCCTCCTCGCAGATGCTTACGAAGCCGTGATCGCTGCCATCTATCTCGATGGTGGGGCAGAATCAGCTCGTGACTTTATCTACCGCAACATCATCACGCATACACGCCGTGATGAGCTCATGCTTTCAGACACGAACTACAAGAGCATGCTGCTCGAGTATGTACAGGCGCGGAAGATCGCGTCACCGCGCTATGTCACGGTGAACGAAGATGGTCCTAATCACAATCGTACATTCTCTGTCGAAGTACTGATCGAAAACACGTCGACTGGCGCTGGCTCCGGTAAGAGCAAGAAGGAAGCAGAGCAGAGCGCAGCGAAAGAAGCGCTTAAGCACTTCGGTGTGCTCACGCCAGAAGGCGAGCCGAATGTAGATGGAGAGGAAGAGGCGCTCTGATGATCGTTGAGATCGCGCCATGCGTTGGGGAGAAGATCGAGCGCGAAACCCCCGTGCTCGTCATGCCGCCTGATAAATCGGTCTTGCACCGGTTGCTCATGATCGGATCGCTCACGACGACCTCGTTCACGATCCCCATTGCCGATCCGCACTTGATGTCGCATGATGTCATAGCGACAGTACTGGCGCTTGAATCTGTCGGAGTACCCGTCGAGTTATTTAACAGCCACATCGAGTTGCAGGGCGTTGGACTTGCGGGCTTCAAGCCCTCAAATCATATCATCAACTGTGCAAACTCCGGCACCACCGCGCGCCTCATGATGGGCTTGTTGGCCGGCCTGCCATTCTCGTCGGTATTGAGCGGTGATGATTCATTATCGCGCCGACCCATGAAGCGACTCTCGAATATCCTCATCGAGAAGATGGGTGCGGATATTCATACATCGCCGGAAGGCACCTTGCCTGCAATGATCCAGGGCAAAGGCATTCATGGCGCATCCATCGATCTTGTAGTCGCATCCGCACAGATGAAGAGCGCGATCCTGCTCGCAGGTATCTTTGCGGAAGGCGAGACAAAAGTAAAGGAGCCAACGCAAAGCCGTGACCACACCGAAATGATGCTTGAAGCATTCGGCTACGGCGTGATCTACGATGAGCAGGGCTATATCGCGATCGAAGGGCGCCGCGCGTTCGTGCTAGAAGATGAAGTTGTTTTTGATATTCCTGGCGATATCTCTAGCGCAGCATTTATTGCCGTCGCTGCAGTTCTGCTTAAGATCGACGTTGCGATCGAGGGCGTACTTCTCAATCCAACCCGCACCCGTTTTCTCGATCTGTTCGCTGTGATGGGCGTCGAGTTTGAGTCCGAGAACGTGACCGAAGTCTGGAATGAGGATCGCGGTACGCTCAAGATCTACGGCAGCCGTACCGAGAAACTCGCACCGCTGCACGTCACCGCAGAAGATGCTTCGCTGCTCATCGACGAGCTACCGATCCTCGGTCTACTCTGCTGCTTTTCCGACGGTGAGAGCGTGTTCGAAGGCGTTTCGGAGCTTCGTGTAAAGGAGAGTGACAGGATCAAGAGCCTGGTCGATCAGCTCCACGAGTTTGGGGTCGCCGCGACCGAGCGCCCAGATGGCTTTTCGATCACTGGCCAGCCAGGTCGCAGCTTCACGGCTACGCAGATCAGGCATGCGGAAGACCACAGATTAGCGATGACGTTTGCGGTCGCAGCACTGTTCAATGAGACTGTTCTTCGGATCGAAGAGGCGGAAGTAGTGAAAGTCAGCTACCCGCAGTTCTTCGATCATCTCGCTCAACTCGCCGGCGAGCATCGGATCAGGATCAAGAATGACCACGCCCTCAACTAACTCGACCACCGCTGGGGCCTCATCCATGGCTTCAACCAAAGTGCTTCGCGCTGCACTGATCGGCGAGCGTACTGCGCACAGCGTTTCGCCTCAGCTACACGAACTGCTTTTCCCGATACTGCGTGAGCGCTCGGGTGAAGATCACTCGTCGATCGAATATTCGAAGCTTGATCTGCCCAATGTTTCTTCGCTGAATGATTGGCTAAAAAGTGCTGCCGCTCAAGGCATCAAGGGCGCGAATGTAACCCAGCCGTATAAGAACAACGTTTACGAAGCTGCAACAACACATTATGGTGTTGCTCGTGAGATCAAAGTAGCGAACACACTATCATTTTTCGACAATCGGATCGTTGCTGCAAGCACCGATGGCGAAGGCTTCATGAGTGCGCTAAATCGTGAGCTTGCACACTTCGATCTTTCTCGTTATCACTTCATCACGCTTGGCGCAGGCGCAACCGCAAAGTCGGTACTTTATAGCATGCTGACGCGATGGATGCCGCTTTCATTTACGCTTGCTGGACGCTCGTACCAGAAGGCGAGTGAGTTAATGGAGTTTGTTGGTGCGAATAGCCCCGGACCAACACTGCACGTGAGCACCATCGAAGACCTGAAAAAACTGCCGCGTCCAGAAGAACCGTGCGTTGTCCTCAACACAACACCGCTCGGACAAGGCGCGAACCGCGAGAATGTACTGCCGGACTTTGATTGGCAGGAAGATGACATCGCGCTTGATGTCGTCTACAATCCGTTCGAAACAGAATTCTTGAAGCGCGCTGAAGAAGCCGGTGCAAAGCGCGTGAGCGGGCTCGGTATGCTCATCGAGCAGGCTGCGCTTTCGCAGACGTTTTGGCTCACGAACGAGATCCCAACTGATTCGCCGCTGACACTCGAAGAGTATTTCGAGATCAAGGCAAAGTTGAAGGGCTTCATTACTAACATGAATGGCTAGCCTGCGATACCTCACCGCCGGTGAATCGCATGGAGAGATGCTCGTAGGCATTCTCGAAGGGATGCCTGCCGGATTATCGCTCGTCGCAGAACGCGACATCGATCCGTGGCTCAAGCGCAGACAGGAAGGCTATGGTCGAGGCAGACGCATGCAGATCGAAAGCGACACAGCGCTTATCGTTAGCGGTGTTCGCTTTGGCGTAACTACAGGCGCACCAATAGCCATCATTATCGAGAACAAGGACTGGGCGAACTGGCAGCAGAAGATGTCGGTGCAGCCGCATGAAGGTGAGTTGCCACGCTCGGTCACTGTGCCGCGTCCCGGACATGCTGATTTCGCCGGTGGCATCAAGTACGGACAGGAGAGCGACATGCGCAACGTACTCGAGCGCGCAAGCGCTCGTGAGACTGCCATGCGTGTAGCGATCGGCTCCATCGCGATGACGCTGCTGAGAGAGATCGGGGTTGAATCGCTCGCATTCGTACGGTCCATCGGAAAGATCGAGTCTACAGCGACAGTCGAGTATGACAACATCGCATCAGCACAGGCTTTGATCGATGCGTCGCAGGTCAAGACGCTCGACAATCAAAGCGAGCTAGAGATGATGACCGCGATCGACGAGGCTAAGGCGAACAAGAACACGCTTGGTGGAAATGTTGAATGTGTTGTGACAGGCTTGCCAATAGGCATCGGCAGCCATGTGCAATGGGATAGAAAGCTCGATGGCCTGCTTGCGCAGGCGGTGATGAGCATTCAGGCTGTGAAGTCTGTTTCGATCGGAATGGGCGAGAAAGCGAGCACGGAACAAGGCTCGAAAGTACACGATCCATTCACTCGCGTTGATAGAACAGTCTCTCGCTCGCGCAATAACGCGGGCGGACTCGAAGGCGGCGTCACGAACGGACAACCACTCATTGTCAAGGCCGCGATGAAGCCGATCTCCACGCTGATGGAGCCGCTCGATTCTGTTGATCTGACTACAGGCGAAGAGACGAAAGCCCACATCGAGCGGAGCGATACATGTGCAGTACCTGCACTATCGGTCATCGTGCAATCAGTCGTGAATCTGACTCTCGCGCAGGAACTTCTCGATACATTCGGTGGCGACACCGTCGCAGAACTTATCGAGAGAGTTCAAGCCCGAGCAGAGCGCACGAAATTCAACTGGCCAGAAGCGGAAGCACGATGAATTGGCGCGGCAGAAATATTTATTTGACAGGTTTACCGGGTGCTGGCAAGACTTCCATTGGCAGAGAGTTCGCCAAACTTCTCTCCAAGTTCAATTACGAGTTCGTTGATCTCGACGCGATGATCGAATCGCAGACAGGGCTCACGGTGCCGCAGATCATCAATGAACGAGGCGAAGCGCACTTCCGCGAGATCGAAACGATCATGCTTGCACATATCTCGGAGCATGCATTCCATGATCCGAAGGTTGTCGCGATGGGGGGTGGAGCAGTGATCCGCCCGATGAACCGTGCGATCATGCGTGGGTCAGGACTTGTCATTCATATCGATGTTACCGTTCGTCAGGCGGCAAAGAACATTATTAATGGCCTCTTGAGTGGGCAAGAGCGTCCGCTGCTAAATGCGAGTAATCCTGAAGAGCTGACAGAGAAGGTGCGTGCGCTCTACGATGCCCGAAAGGAGTTCTACGATGAAGCAACGCTGCACTTCGTTGCACGCGGACGTGATTCGCATTCTCCGGAAGAACTCGCTACGGAAATGCAAGTGGCGCTTGGTGAGCTCTCGAAGCGTGTGAAGCTTTCGCCAACATTCACCACAACGCTTGCGCACAGTGCACTCGGCGATCATCCGGTGCTCGTTGGCAATGGCATTGCCCAAACAGAGCTTGGGCCATATCTCGTGAGCAGCGGGCTTACCGGCGCGGTCATTGTCACGGACACAAACGTCGATGCTCTCCATGCAAACAAGCTGGTCAAGAAGCTAGCGTCACAACTTGGCGATGGAATAGCGCTGCACAAGATCGTCATCGAGGCAGGAGAGTCTTCGAAGGACAAGAATACGCTGTTCGAGTTGCTTGAGTATTTTGATACCGCAAATCTCGAGCGTAGATCATCTGCAGTCGTCGCGATCGGCGGAGGAGTAGTGACTGATCTTGCGGGCTTTGCAGCAAGCCTCTATAAGCGCGGCATCCCAGTTATTCATGTACCGACAACGGTGCTCGCTCAGGTCGATGCTTCGATCGGTGGCAAGACGGGGATCGATTTCAACGGCGCGAAGAATGCGCTCGGCAGCTTCTATGCTCCTTCGGCGGTTATCATTGATCCGCTCTTTCTCAAAACGTTAGATAAGCGCGAACTCCACTCAGGTCTTGCAGAGATCTACAAGTACGGTTTGATCGGTAACAAGGCCTTGTGGGAAGAGCTTACGGCATCAGTGAGAAGACTAACGCGCGGAGTCGATCAAAGCTACGCAACGATCATCCGTGAGTGCATTCGTGAGAAGCTGAAGTATGTCGAAGAAGATGAGTTCGAGAAGAAGCGAGGCGTTCGCGAGCTGTTGAACTTTGGGCATACATTCGCCCATGCCCTCGAATCGGCGACGGGCTTGACCCAGTATCTCCATGGCGAGGCCGTGCTGCTCGGTATGCGTGCGGCAAGTTGGTTATCGATGCAACTAGGCCATCTCGATGAGGAGCAGTGGACCGAAGTCGAGCTGGTGCTGGGCCGCATTCCGATCAAAGCCTCATCCGACATTAATGAATCGCTTGTCCTTAGCAAGATGAATCTCGACAAGAAGCGCGAAAAAGGGAGCCACAGGCTGATTCTTTTGCGAGGCATTGGCGAAGCATTCGTCTGCGACAATATTTCCGAGAAGGATGTTAAGGGTGCTCTCCAATTTATGCGCTCGATCGCGTAATTCGATATCCGACCGAATGAATATCTTAGTTCTCCATGGCCCAAACCTCAGTCTCCTTGGCGAGCGTGAGCCGCATATCTACGGCACGACGACGCTAGCCGATATCGACAAAGAGCTCGATCGCCGCGCAACCGAAGCAGGACACGATCTCAAGATCTATCAGTCGAACTGGGAAGGGCAGCTGATCGATCTCATTCTCGATAATCGCCGCTGGACCGACATTATCATCTTCAATCCTGGTGCATTCACCCACTATAGCTACGCACTTCGCGATGCGATCGCGGCAGTGAACAAACCATTGATGGAAGTACATCTTTCGGACCCAACAAAGCGAGAGGAGTGGCGGCGCAAGTGTGTGTTCGAAGACTTGCCGGATGTTCAGCGATTCATGGGTATGGGAGCAAATAGTTATACTGCTGCGCTGGACGCAGCTTTCGCACGCGCGTGACAAAATTCTTCTCATTCGTCAAGATAGAGCATACACTCTTCTCACTGCCGGTGATTTTCTCCGGCATGGCGCTGGCCGTGAATTCATTTGAAGGCGCGCGACCAACTTCGTCTGAGCTCTGGACAATCGGCGCTTGGATTCTTCTCGCAGCCACTGGCGCACGCACTGTGGGCTTTGCAATGAATCGCATCATCGATCGCCACATTGATGCACGAAATCCACGAACTGCAATCCGAGATCTGCCTTCAGGACGTATGTCGTTAAAAGAAGGATATGCTGTCATGTTGGTCGGAGCGATCATCTATTTCCTTGCAGCATGGCAACTCAACCCGCTCTGCCTCGCGCTCTCGCCAATACCGCTTGCAGTGTTCATGATCTATCCATACATGAAGCGATTCACTTCACTCGCGCATTTCGGCGTAGGAGCATCGCTCGCACTCGGACCACTAGGAGCATTCCTCGCTGTGCGTCCGGATCTCGGCGCAGCCATGCCTGCGATCCTGCTTTCGCTATTCACGTGGTGTTGGGTGACTGGTTTCGATATTATCTATTCAACAGCCGACGAGCAGTTCGATAAGAAAGAAGGCTTACACTCACTGCCGTCAAAGCTTGGTATCGTTGGTGCACTTAAAGTATCAGCCTTGCTGCACGTCATTGCTTTCGCGATTCTCACGTCACTCTATTTCGTCGTCTTCCCTGGTCAGTGGCTTTCGGGACTCCTCCTGCTGGTAGCTGGTGTCTTGCTCTATCTCGAGCAGAAGAAGGCGACAGATGTTGAGCTCGCATTCTTTAAGATCAATGCAGTTCTAGGATTCGTCGTGTTCGGCTTCATCATCGTTGGAGTGAGCGTGACATGAGCGAACGCAGGAAGAGGATCGCAGTAGGTATCACAGGTTCATCGGGCTCTGTCTATGCGCTCGATTTCCTCAAGCGCTGTCCGCACGATAAATATGTCGTGATCTCCAAGTGGGGCAAGGCCGTCGTAAAGGATGAACTTCAACTTGCCGATCCGGTCAAGGATCTCGCACCATTTTACAAGAAGAATTTTCTCGATTCCGATCTCACAGCGCCGCTTGCATCAGGCACGGTGAAAGTCGATGCATGTGTGATCTTGCCAGCGAGCACATCCACGATCGGCAAGATCGCTTCAGGCATCGGGGATACGCTGATCACCCGCATGGCCGCAGTCGCACTCAAAGAGCGTTATCCGTTGATCATCTGCGTTCGCGAGACGCCGCTCTCAACGATCACGCTGGAGCAGCTCGCAAGACTCTCTCGGGATGGCGCTATCATCATGCCTATTTCACCGCCGCTTTACTTCGTACCGAAGACAGTCGAGGAATACGTCCAAGGATTTGTGAACAAGGTGCTGCAGCACGTCGGAGTTGAATCCAGTAAAGGCTGGCGCGAGGAGGAAATGGATTAATGTTGGATCAGCAATGATGGATCAGGAAAGCATGAAGGGCATGAGCCCGCAGGAATTCCTCGAGCTTTATTTCGTGCTGAAACAGCAGCATGAGCGCGAGTGGGAAGCGACCTGGCAGGAGAAGTTGCGCCCGTTCTTCGGAGAGTATTTCCTCGAACTGCGCTCGCAGGAAGATAGCAATTGGGCAGTGCTGCCGAAGGTGATCCAGACGATCACAGAAGATGATGACACCGTCTCGTTCATTAGCGAGGCTGATGGACATCACACGAAGCGGTATTACGTCAGTCAGAATCAAGGCAAGTATGCGATCGACCGCATCATGATACAGTGCAGCCTTTGCGGCGGCGCAGGACAAGTGCTGCAAGGCGATAACGAAAGCACCGTACTCGAACCGTGTCCGCTGTGCGATGGCCGCGGCTGGGACGACTGGCTCGATTAACTCTTATCTCTTTCCATCCTCTCTCGCATGGCTCGCCAGACATTCGATACACTTCAGGAATTTCTCACGTATCTCGAGCGTGAAGGTCAACTCAAGCGTATCACCGCTGAAGTTGATCCATATCTCGAAGTCTCTGAGATCGCCGTGCGCTCTATGCTCGAAGGCGGACCTGCATTGCTGTTCGAGAATGTGAAGGGAAGCAAGTATCCGCTTGCAATGAACATCCTCGCGAGCGATCGGCGCGTCGAGCTTGCGATACAATCGGCACCAGGCGAACTTGGCGAGCGATTGATCCATCTCGTCGAAGAGGCTATGCCGCCGAAACCGATGAAGATTTATCGCGCAGCAAAGCCACTCCTGTCAAGGATCGCTGGCGTGCGAGGCAAAAAGGTAAGTGGTGGATATTCGCAAGAAGTTGTTGGCAATACGAACTTGAATGATCTGCCGATCCTTCAGACGTGGCCGGATGACGGTGGCAAGTTTATCACGCTTCCGCAGGTCTTCACGTATGATCCACGTAGCGGCAAGCGCAACGTTGGGATGTATCGCATTCATGTGTTCGGTCCGAACGAGACCGGAATGCACTGGCAGATACAAAAGGGTGGAGGCTTCCACTATTATCAGGCAGAGCAACTCAATCGTCCGCTCGAGACTGCTGTGGTTGTGGGTTCTGATCCAGCATTACTACTCGCAACGATCTCACCTCTGCCAGAGAACATCGATGAAGTGATGTTCGCAAGCTTCCTGCGCGGCAAGCCTACTCCGATGACGCGTGGCAAGAGCATCTCGATCGATGTGCCAGCAAATGCAGAGTTTGTGATCGAAGGCTCTGTCGCACCGCACGAGCGCAGACGCGAAGGCCCGTTCGGCGATCACTTCGGACATTATAGCCATGCCGGCATGTGGCCGGTGTTCAAGGTCAGCAAGATCACACATCGCACAAAGCCAATCTTTGCGGCAACGGTTGTTGGCAAACCTCCGATGGAAGATAAGTGGCTGGGTGACGCAACGCAGTTGATCCTGGGACCGCTCGCCAAGCTCAATCATCCCGAGGTCACCGATGTGTGGGCATTCTTCGAGGCTGGCTTTCATAATTTCCTCGGAGTCTCGACGCATCAGCGTTACGCGAAGGAGGCGATGAAGACCGCACTATCGCTATCGACCGATGCACAGCTATCCCTGACAAAGTGCGCCGTGATGGTCGATGCTGAGGTGAACAATCGCGATTTTCGCGAACTCGTACGTGCGATCGGTAAGAACTTCGATCCGCACTACGACTTCATGCTCGTGCAGAATGTCCCGCTCGATACGCTCGACTTCACGAGCTACTCGATGAACATGGGCTCGAAGATGCTCATTGATGCAACGACGAAGCAGCACGTCACCGCGAGCGGCGGTAAGTATCGCCCTCGCGTTGAAAGCGAATTGCTTGCTCGTGTTGGCTCGACCCCCGAGGACGTGAGGACGCTCGATTTACGCATACGTGAGTGGAAGCTCGTCGAAGATTGCTTGCTGGTCGTGAAAATTGCCGGTGCATTCACGGAGAAGAACAATGCGGCGCACGAGATCGAGAACGAGCTTCCGTTGCCAGCTAGAACGGTCGGACGGGAGATCATCGAAAAGCTGGTAAGCGAATCCAACATCGCGAAGCTGCCGAAGGGTACGAAGATCATCGCAGCCGTAAGCGAAGACGTCGATCTCAACATCGACATGCAGATCATGTGGGGCATTTTCACTCGCTTCGATGCTGCGCGGGATACGGTCTTTACGCGATCATCGCTCGTCGGCGTTAGCGTCGTGCATGAAGGCGTGATGGGCATTGATTCCACATGGAAGCCTGGTTATCCGAATCCGTGTGAGATGCCGGAGGAGATCAGGCGGAAGGTTGATTCGCGGTGGAGTGAGTATGGCTTCAAATAGTCTGCTCATGAAACTTCCGATCGCAGCTCTCATTCTGATCTGCGGGCTGACCTCTTGTGGTCCGAACATCCAAATGCGGTCTGCGCTTTATTCAATTCGCGCAGATCATCAGTTGCCTGCGATTGCTGCACTCGTTATCAAAGACGGCAAGGTCGTGGCGAACGAAGTAGTCGGCACAACGAGGATCGGCGGAAGTATCGCAGCGAAGAAGGAGAGCAAGTGGCATCTCGATGCGTGTGCTCGCGCTATGACTGTCACACTCCTTGCAACTCTCGTCGATGAGGGCAGGCTGTCGTGGGATACCAAGGTCATTGATGTCTTTCCTGAGTTCAACGCGGCCATGCATCCCGGACATCTGAAGCTAACCGTGCGTGAGTTGATCGCTAATCGAACTGGGCTACCCGAGAATGTGCCGAGGACACTGACATGGGAAGATGTGCGTGCGATGAAGGAGCCACTCATGGAGCGACGTCGCAATATCTGTTATGAGGCACTGAAGCAGGAGCCGCACTTTGGAGAGGAATCTAAGTTTAGAAGAAGCCGTCTGGATTTCGTGCTAGCAGGTGCGATCGCGGAAAAGATCACAGGCATGTCTTTCGAATCCTTGATGCAAGATCGGATCTTCAAACCGCTCGGGATGGCCTCAGCCCGATTCGGAGCGCAAAACTATGAAGGAGGTGAATCGCAGCCGTTACCGCATCAGTCCAATAATGGTAGATTGTTCTCGATTGATAGCGGTAGGTTTGCGGATCTCCCCGATGCCTACAACCCCGCTGGAAGTCTTCACATGACGCTCGAAGACTGGGCCAAGTTTGTGTCCTTCCAGATGGAGACGCCGGAAGCTCCGAAACTGCTCTCGACACAGATGATGCAGGATTTACAAAAGCCTCGTTGGGATTTCGATTGGGGTACGCATTTTAAGAAGCGAGACTGGGCGAATGGTTATGTAATTGTCGAGGTAGGCTCGAATGGCTTAAACTACGCAGCCTCGAGAGTCGCACCACATATCGATTTCGCGATCCTCGTTGCTTCAAATGCTGGTAACGCAGAATCTGCTGTCAATGTGGCGTACATTGAGTTGATGGCGATCTACATGCCAGGCATCAAGGTCAGACCCGAAAACAATTAGCCATTATCCCACGTATCGTGATACGCCCTTGGATCTTCGACTGGTTCGATATGGATCGAGGTCTGTATCTCTCGGAATTGGCGCTTGATTGAGCGCTCGATCTCTTCGGCGATATCGTGAGCCTGCGTAACACTCCAGTCGCCAGGCGTTAACAAGTGCATCTCCATGAAGCGAGCACTGCCGCTCTTGCGAGTGCGAATGCCGTGGTACTTCACATCAGACCTAAACATTCCGATTGAATCGTCGATCGCCTTGATGATCTTCGTCTCTTCTTCGGTGGTGAGGGATCGATCGATCAGACCATCCATGCTACGTCGCACGATGCGGCTGCCTTCGAAGATGATGTTAATCGCTACACCGATAGCGATAACCGGATCAAGCCACAGCCAATTGGTAGCCATGACAAGCACAAGTCCACCGATGACGCCGAGCGAAGTTACAACATCCGTCATGAGGTGCTTGCCATCAGCTTCCAGTGCGATGCTGTCTTCAGCTAGTGCTACACGCAGTAATCGACGGGCTACAAAGTAGTTGATCGCAGTCGCAGCGAGAGAGATGATCAGACCGATGTTAAGTTGCTCGATCGGTGCCGGCGCGAGCAATCGCGCGATCGCGGCCCACATGACTGCAACAGCCGCAACGAGGATCAGTCCGCCTTCGAGTCCGCTGCTGAAATACTCGATCTTTGTGTGGCCGTAGTGGTGCTCGCGGTCAGCAGGGCGCGCGGCTATCGTCAGCGCGATCAGCGCCACGACAGCACCGACGAGATTCACCATACTCTCCATCGCATCCGAGAGCAAGCCGACGGAACCGGTAAAGAAATACGCCGCGAACTTCAGGATGATCGTGGCTACGGCGGCTCCGACGGATAGGCGGATCGCTGAGCGCTTGGTCTGCAGGGCGAGAGAATTAGCTGCCACTACTTGGGGATAAGTGAGCAGAGAGAAACACCCATTGTACCGGTTCAGTCACAGCTTGAGATTGTCTGTCTTAACGGATTAATAGTTGGGCTTCGCCTGTTAGATTAGCCGCAATAAAAGGCCTTCTACGTTGCCACTTTTG
>JBKJTP010000113.1:0-11174 GCA_046590195.1 Kapaibacterium sp. (SeqCode)
AGTGAGATCCAGGTGAGGATCAAGGCTTCCAGAAGGGATTGTAGATCTGGCCGTCGAGCAGCACTGATGTTGTGCCGGTGTGCATAACGCGACCCGACATGTTAGGACTGCCGCTACCCCACACGCGATACACCATCTTATAGTTGGTCGGCGACCAAGATGGATATCGTGCATCAGAGCTGACAAGCGTTGCGCTAGGATTGGCGCTCGAAAGATCGGTCGTATAGACGCTTACTGCTGAACCAACAGCATTGGCGAAAGCCAGGATGCTTGAGCCTGCGCGTGCCCATGCGAGATCGATCAGCGACGTTGCAGAGAATCCAAACGTCGAGGCGTCGATCGATTTATCGACCGTGCCGTTTGCGCGATCGATGACGCGGATTATGTGGTCGATTTGAGTACTGTCATTCTGGTCGACCTCCCATTCGAGTACTGCGAGCTTCGTGCCATCCGCGTTCCAGGTCATATGATAGACGCTGCCACCTGGAGCTGTTTGATAGACGAGATCGGACGCGCCTCCGCCCGCTGGAATCGCATAGATATGTGTCACCACGTTCAACTTCGAGTCACCAGTGCGATCTTGCAGCGAGTAAACGATCTCATCATTCGTAGGAGACCAGATCCCGCCAGCCATCACCTTCTTATCATTTGCGACCGAAACAGAGCGTATGGTTTGCGGCGTACCTCCAACGACCTTACCTGCGCTGACGCCGACCGTCATGGTCTTTAGCGCACAAGCATCACGGTTACTGCCACCATCGATGAATGCGACACTTCCACCATCCGGCGACCAGGTTGGTTGCCCCCAGAAATTTGTGCCTTGAGCAAAGGCAAGGACATTCGTTGCATGAGATCCTGTCGAATCGCAGACTCCCAGGCAAGGCAAGCTCTTGCCTTTGATGTAGTCATAGCGCCAATAGACGATCTCTGGCGACGGGGTTGCGCTCGCACCACCCTTCGCTCCAAAGGACGGGTCGCTGGAGGAGATGCTCTGGCTATCTTCCTGACAGCCGACAAGACCGGCGCAAAGCAATGCGCCGAGAACAAAGATCGATAAATGTTTCATAGAAAGTAATAAGCAATGAGAGCCATGAAGGCTCAGAATAGAAAGATTTCTTGGGAGCCAGTTAGTCTGCGCTAGCACCACAGAGAACACCTTTAAGGAAGTTTGCAAAGATACTCAGTTTGGGAGTAGAATACTAGTGCTCAAAGTCACAAATTGACATGACTTTGGTCACGATTTTTCATGACTGAGGTCATGGGTTTGTCACACGGCCAGCTTCAAGCGGCCGAATTCACAATGCGCCATCAATTCGACGTCACAAAAATACGTCGCGCAACTCCGTTTTACCAGTGTCCAGAGTCACGATGAGCGGTGACTAAAGTCACGATGCTTTTAGCGCATAAAAAAGACCCCGGTGTGGCCGGGGTCTTTAAGGACTTGATCTTGTGATCAACTATACTTTCACATTCGCGTCAACACGCTGTATCGTTTCGAACATCTTGTCAACGCTAAGAAGATTGAGACAGAAGTACTCCGGGTTTACGCATTGCCCGCGGAAGTAGCACTTGCAGGGTTTGTCGGGCTCGACGATCTCGCCCAGGCCATAGAGATCACCGAACTCGTACGCGTTAAAGATATTGTTCATCAGCACAAGCTTCTTGCGCAGAGCAAGCGCGATGTGCATCGCCATCGTGACACCCGTCACCATCAGTTCGGTTTTATCGACCAGCGCGATGAATTCCTTCAGCGAGAACGTACCGAGATATTGCGCACGCCCATTGGTCAAGCGTTGGATCTCTTTGTTGCGTGGATCTTCGTCAGGACCGCCAAGCAGGATGACGTTCTTGCCTGAATCGATCACGCGATTCGCAAGCGCCGCCCATTCGCTTTCGTCCCATAAGCGAGACGTCCATCGAATACCCGCACCGGTATTCATGCCGACGAGCGGCTTCGATAGATCGAGTCCAGGAAACTCAATGCCCTTCGGTACATCAAGGATGTATGGATCGTTGTTGAACGTGTACCCGCAGATCTCCATGAGCTCTTCGGGATACGACTTCTTGTTCTCGATGCTGACATCATCGAAGATGCCGGTGATGAACTTGTCGCGCGCGTTCTCATTCGCAGGCTCGGTCTCTCCCCACTTGCCGAGCAAGTAGCCCTCTTTGCGATCCGCGCTGATCTTGTTCGCGAGTCCGCATGCATAAGCATCTTTGTCGAGATTGATCATGCGCGTGAAGTGCAGTTGCTCGATCGTTGCAAGCGCTTCGGGCGACCACTTCAGGATGCGATCGACGAGCGATGCCGGCACAAGATCGGGCGAGAACGTCAGCCACCAGATGCGCGCTTTCGGATGATCGCGCCGAATGCTCGGCAAGATCGGCGTCGTGCGAATGACATCTCCGGCCGCGCCAAGCTTGATGATCAGCACATTCTCTTCAAGCGGCTCATAATACGGGCATCCATCGCACCGCACTCCCTCGCGCTTATTCGGCACGCACGGGATATCACCGCGAAAGTGGCGGCAATCGGGATGGTAGATGATGTTGGTGTATTCGGACATTCGTTTGGGAGGCAGGAAAGAAAAGGCAGCGGAGAATAGAGTTGGCCGTCATTTCGAGCGAAGCCTTGAGCAGATGATGAGCGATAGCGTAATCATCTACTCAAGGCGAAGTCGAGAAATCCCCTTCAATCGAGCAGTATATCAATGTTAAATTTCAAAGACAGATCTTCAAGTTTCGGATTAAGCTTCGAGATCAACGCATCTTTCTTCGATCGGCTCCACTTCTTCAGTTGAGTTTCGCGATCTATTGCGTCAGTGATTGAATCAAAGGCTTCAAAGTACAACAGTTCGTTGAGATTGTACATTTGGGTGAAGCTCTTTTGTTTTGCCTCTTTGTGCTCGGCTACTCGTCGCTCGAGATCATTCGTCACGCCAATGTAGAGCGTCGTATGATGCTTGTTCGACATGATGTAGATGTAGCCACCTTTCTTCATGCTGACGGGAGTTCGCGGGTTTCAACAGGGGGTTTCTCGACTTCGCATCGTGAAGTTGATTGCGCTACGCTTATCAACTTCACGATGCTACGCTCGAAATGACGGTTGCCCCAGTTTTCTTATGAACGAACCGGCCGTCTCAATCTCGTCGTCCGAACCTCTCTGCGATCATCGCTTGATCGCTTCGATCGCTCTTTGACGACCGAGACATCTGTCGTCTTCGTCGTATTCTTGACGATCATCTCGCCAAGCAGACCGAGGGAGATCAGCTGCACGCCAACGAGAATCAATAGAATACCGAGTTGCAGGATCGGGCGGTTGGAGAGCGGTGTGCCCATGATCCATTCGACAGAGACCCACGCGTCGATGAAGAATCCTACGAGCGCCAGGATCGTACCGACTGTACCGAAGAGGTGCAGCGGACGGCGGCCGTAGCGATTCGTGAAGACGATCGTCATCAGATCGAGGAAGCCCTTGAAGAAGCGGCTGCCGCCGAACTTCGACTTACCGAACTTGCGCGGATGATGCACGACCGGTACCTCCGTTACACGGAAACCCTTCCAATGCGCGAGCGCTGGCAGATAGCGGTGCATCTCGCCGTAGACGTCGAGCGCATCCGTTACTTCCTTGCGGTATGCTTTGAAGCCGCAGTTAAAATCGTGAAGCTTGATGCCCGAGAAGAAGCTCGTGACAGAGTTGAAGAACTTGCTTGGCGCCGTCTTGCTCACAGGATCGTGGCGCTTCTTCTTCCAGCCGCTGACGAGATCGTAGCCCTCTTCGAGCTTCGCGATCATGTTCGGAAGTTCGCGAGGATCGTCCTGCAAGTCTGCATCCATCGTAACGACGATGCCGTATTTCGCTTCTTTGAATCCCGCTGCAAGCGCTGGCGACTTGCCCATGTTGCGACGGAACGTGATCGTGCTGACGCGCGATGTGCCGATCATGATGTCATTCAGGATATCGCCCGACTTATCGGTCGATCCATCATTGACATAGATGATCTCGTGACGCGGTCCTGCAAGCTTGAAGAGCTGTGCTTTCAAGGCTGCGGTGAGCTCGCGCAATGACTCCTGCTCGTTATAGAGCGGAATGACTGCCGAGATACCCACACGTGACGCGAGTGCTTTCGATGAATTGACGCTGCGGTCGTTCGTCTCTGGGATACCACCCTTTAAGCTATCGAGAATTTTCGTGCTCGACTCGCGAGGCGTGCTTTCGCGAGCGCCGCTTTCGCGCTCAGGATGATCGATGCGTCCACGACGCTCGAGTGCTGTGCCCGAACGGCCTTCGCGGCCTTCTAATCGTTGTGATCCTTCAGCACGCTCTGGGCGCTCACGTCTTTCCGGACGCTCGCCGCGCTCTGATCTTTCTCCTCTTTCACGACCTTCGCGTGGTTCACGCTCTGATCGCTCACCACGTTCGCGGCGCTCTGGACGCTCGCCTCGTTCACTCCGCTCTGGGCGTTCTGAACGGCCTTCGCGAGGTTCACGTGCTTCTCTCGGCTCACGCTCTGGTCTGCCTTCGCGTGACTCGCGAGGTTCGCGATCTGGACGTGGTCCGCGCTCAGGGCGCTCGCTGCGTTCAGGACGCTCTGCACGTTCTGGTCTTTCGCCACGCTCTGGGCGTGCTTCTCTTTCAGCTCGTTCCGGACGCGGCTCGCGCTCTGGACGATCACCGCGTGGCTCGCGTGGTTCACGCTCCGTGCGTGGAGCACGACCGCGTGTGCGGCGCTCGCGCTCCTGATCGCGCGATTGACGCTCTGGTAATTCTTCTGCTGGAGTGCGAAGCGCTTCGGTCTCGGGATGCGCGATCAAGTCATCGACGTCCGAATGCGCGATCGGGTACATCGAGGTCTCGACTGCGTCTTCAGTTGCTTCCTGCTCGTCGGTTGATTGAACGCGATCGGCATCGACCATCTCGAAGCCCTTGTTGCGCTCGGGGCGTCCGCCGCGGCGAAGTTCCGCACGTTCTTTCTGACGCTGACGTGCGCGGTCGCGAGATGACGTACCACCGACAGATGGCGGTGCGTCGATCTCCATCGATTGCGTTGCCGCTTCGATCGAGTTCGGCATGTCTGCGCCGGAATCCGTCGTACTCATCGTGACACCAGCCGCTGCATCGGTGATTGCAATTGCTGCTGCAGCATCGAGCTCCGGCTTGCGGGTCAGTTTGAATTCGCTTGGTGCAGCGCGCTCAATGCGTGGCTCTGGTTGCTCGCTTGAGTCGTCCTCGCGCTCTGTGCGCTCCGGGCGATCCTGCCATCCACCTGCATGAGCCATCGCTGGACGCTCACTGCGCTCTTGTGCAGAAGCGCCGCCGCCTCCACCGTCTGCTGCTTTCTTAGCTGCGAGTCGCTCGGCGATGATATCGCGGTAGCTATTTGCAGTTGCCGCGGGTACGCGCTTCTCCGAAGCTTGCTTCTCTGCTTTTGGTGCGTCGCCGTTTGATGCGTCGCTAGTTGTTTCCGTTACGCCGGATGCGGTTTGGATCGATGATCCGTTGTCAGAGTTATCTGGGCTGTTGTTATTGCCGTTGTTCTCTGTAAAGAGGTCGTTGTTGTCGTTCATTCTCTCGAGGTTTCGCAAGCGTGTTCATGTATGTGTACATGAATGCCTGCTGCGTGCGGCACGCCATCCATGGGCGTACGTCAGCATGCGGGGTTGTTTCGCCCTTCGAGAAGTTGTCGGTTGTCGTTCTTGCGTAATGCATCGGACGTCTGACGTTATCTGCGGCCAGTCTTATGATCGCGCTATGATGAACGCGTCACTGATCCTCGAATGGCATTGTGCTCTTAGTCGCTTCTATATATGAGAACACAGCAGCGATAGAGCGGTCTGTTCACTAACAGATGTCACCGGGGCACCAGCCTTATACTCCCCGTAAGTTAAAAAATACGAAAAGTTTGGCATTAATGTTTGAAATCTGGGAAATCGTGGTCCGGGTACCGGGATCCGGGGCCCGAGGGGAGGACTGAGTGATGAGGACTGAGTGGGGCATCTGCCTGTGGCACGGGCATCCTGCCCGTGACCCCTCTCTATCGATCGCCGTCATTTCGAGCGTAGCGAGAAATCCCCCAAGCCGCCACCTCTTCTTCAATCCTATTGGAATCCAGAACCTATCGCCGAACATTTGGGAGGCAGTATGACATCTTCATGATATGAAATCTCCTCTCCTGCAGATTGTAATTTTGCTAGCTCTTTCGGCCTGTGGATCAAACCGTAACTTTATCCATAACGAAGTCACACTGGGTCCTATTGCCCAAGAGATCATGCCGACGTGGTTCGATGTCAAGCAAGGGGATAAGGAAACTGAGGTCATTACAAAGTTGAAGGCCCACGTTTCGAGCTATGATACTATCTTACTCAGATCTCACAGAATCGTTGTTATGAGGCCCAGGATCGTGGGGACAGACAAGTGGGGAGATTTAGCGTATGGGTTCAAGGACGATACACTTGCGCGAGCATTTATTAGCACGTCTCTTCCCAATAGTTGGGCTGAGACATCACAGCTTTATTTTGCATTGAGATCTGACTTGATCACACAGCTAGGACCTCCGACTTATGATACGGCGATTGTTTCGGTAAATGACACGCTTTACCACGGTGTTTTCGGACGCGTTTGGGGTAAATTGCACGCTGTATGGCAAGGAGAGGATAGTGCATTCTCAGAAATCAACATCGAACCGGGAATTCTCTATTTCGGAGTTCGCCGATGGTAGTTTCGAGTGATAGCTGAGCTTCTCCTCTGGAAGCCATTCCCCCCTCCTGCGCGTTTGAATGCGGCTCACGATCGTCACCGCATAGCTACCGCATAGCCGCGCTTGAAGTCTCTTTTACGTTTACTTCCCTACTTTTCTCGGCACCGGAAGAAGTTCTTCTGGGGTGTCGCGCTTGTTATTGCCTCGACCGTCGCGCAGGTCTATATGCCGGTCTTCGTTCGCCATGCGATCGATACGCTCCAGGCTGGCACCGCGACCGGCATGACGCTGCTCACGGATGGCCTGATGATCGTCGGCGCCTCCTTCATCTCCGGCCTCTGCTTTTTCCTCGTTCGTCAGAACATCATCGTAGCGAGCCGCGAGATCGAGTTCGATCTTCGCAATGACTTCCTCTCGCATATCCTCCGGCTTTCGATGCGGTTCTACCAGAACACACCGCAGGGCGAGGTGATGGCTTACGCAACGAATGACATCAATGCGGTGCGCAATTTCGTCGGCCCGGCGATCATGTATTCGGCCGACACGATCTTTACCTTCGTCTTCGCGCTCGCATTCATGCTGAGCATCTCTCCATCGCTGACGCTGTGGACGCTCGTGCCGCTGCCGCTGATGTCGATCGGCGTTTATCTCGTTGGCAAGCGTGTGCATCCGCTCTTCGATGCGGTGCAGCAGCATTATTCCGATCTGACCTCTCGCACCACGGAATCGATCAGCGGGATGCGGGTCGTCCGCGCTTATGTGCGCGAGGAATATGAGAAGACCGTCTTCGATCGTTTGTGTCAGGGTTATCTCGATAAGAACATGCGCCTTGTGAAGGTGCAGGGCTTGATGATGCCGATCATCTTCTTTTTTGTCGGCATGTCGGTGATCGCGCTGCTGCTCATTGGCGGACCGATGGTCATCGCAAAGACGATCTCGCTTGGTGAGCTCACGCAATTCGTTCTCTATCTCGGAATGCTTACGTGGCCGTTCATCGCGCTAGGCTGGGTAACGAATATGATCCAGCGCTCGGCGGCATCGATGATGCGCTTGGCGAAGGTGCTCGATGTTGAGCCGGAGATCCAAAACACGCCGAACACCGATCGCACGATCACGGAACTCAAGGGCGATATCGTCTTTAATAACGTGACGCTGAAGTACCGTCCGGAGCTTGAGCCATCGCTCAAGCAGATCTCGCTGCATGTGCCGAGTGGCAAAACGCTTGCGATCATTGGCCGCACAGGCTCTGGCAAGTCATCGCTTGTTAGTTTGATCCCTCGACTTTATGACGCCACTGAAGGCAGCATCACGATCGATGGACATGATCTACGGACTATCCCAGTCGAGACGCTTCGCAACTCTATCGGCTTCGTGAGCCAGGAAGCTTTCCTTTTTTCGGATACCATCGCGAACAACGTTGCATTCTCATCGCATGGCGTCGATGCGGCACTCACTGCTGGACAGATCCATGAGGCCGCGCGCTCGGCGGATATCTACGATAACATCATCGACTTTCCGCTCGGCTTCGACACGATGATCGGCGAGCGCGGCATCACGCTCTCCGGCGGACAGAAACAGCGCACTGCCATGGCCCGCGCCATTGCGAGAAACCCGAGCATACTCATTCTCGATGACTCGATGTCGGCTGTTGACACCGCGACCGAAGAGCGAATCCTGCGCAGCCTCAAGCGCGTGATGCAAGGCCGCACGAGCATTCTTATCTCGCATCGCGTATCGACCGTGAAAGATGCGGATCACATCATCGTGCTTGATATGGGTGAGATCATCGAGCAAGGCACGCACGAATCTTTGCTCGCAAAGCGCGCAACCTATCATGAGCTTTACCGCAGACAGCTTCTCGAAGAAGCACTCGAATCGGCATAATAGAGACGACCCTTCCAACAAGTTTACACCAACATACTACGAACGACAACATGGCATCCAAACTTACACGCCCTACTAACGGCCAAAAGATCTCTTGCGAACGCGGCAAACTGACAGTGCCGGATAATCCGATCATTCCGTTCATCGAAGGCGATGGCATCGGCCCCGACATCTGGCGTGCAAGTGTACGCGTTTTCGATGCAGCGGTCGAGAAGGCTTATGGCGGTAAGAAGAAGATCGAGTGGTTCGAGGTCTATGCCGGCGAGAAGGCGAACAAGCTGTATGGCGAAGGCACATGGCTACCGGATGAGACGCTCGATATGATCCGCGAGTATAGCGTGTCGATCAAGGGACCACTAACAACGCCTGTGGGCGGCGGTATTCGCTCGCTCAATGTAGCGCTGCGTCAGATGCTCGATCTCTACGTCTGTTTGCGCCCGGTGCGTTGGTTCACTGGCGTTCCATCGCCGGTGAAACATCCGGAGAAAGTTGACATGGTCATCTTCCGCGAGAACACCGAAGATATCTACGCTGGCATCGAGTGGCAGGCCGGCACGCCAGAAGCCGCGAAGATGATGAAGTTCATCGAGACGGAATTCCCGAAGTTCTTTGATAAGATCCGTTTTGGTACGAAGGAGAAAGCGAACGAATGGCTCACATCAACGGGCTTGCAAGCAAGCTCGCAGAATGGCAGCGACATGCCGAACGTATCGCTCGGTCTGAAGCCAGTATCGAAAGAGGGCTCGCAGCGTTTGATGCGTGCTGCAATTGATTACGCAGTCATCAACGGCCGCAAGTCAGTGACGCTCGTACACAAGGGCAACATCATGAAGTACACCGAAGGTGGCTTCCGCGATTGGGGTTATGAACTTGCTCGTCAGGAATATGGCGATAAGGTCTATACCTGGGCTGAGTGGGAAGAACAGAAGAAGTCGCTCGGTGAAGAGGGCGCGAATGCAGCGATGAAGGCAGCTACGCAGGCTGGCAAGATCATCATCAAGGATTCGATCGCCGACATCACGCTGCAGCAGGTGCTGACGCGTCCGGAGGATTTCGATGTGATCGCTACGCTCAATCTCAACGGCGATTATCTTTCTGATGCATTGGCCGCGCAGGTCGGTGGTATCGGTATCGCACCAGGTGCAAACATCAACTACTTCACCGGCGCTGCGATCTTCGAAGCAACGCACGGCACAGCTCCGAAATATTCTGATCTCGACAAGGTCAATCCAGGCTCGGTCATCCTCTCAGGCGAGATGATGCTGCGCTATATGGGTTGGAATGAGGCTGCTGATCTGATCATCAGCTCGCTCGAGAAAGCTATCGGCGCGAAGACCGTCACTTATGATTTCGCACGCCTCATGAATGGCGCTACGGAAGTTAAGACGAGCCAGTTCGCAGATGAGATGATCAAGCATATGTGATCCCTAGCTTCATGAAAGCACTAAGGCCGCGATCGTTGTTGATCACGGCCTTTTTTATTGAAAGCTTCTGCGGTTCACCGGAATTTTTGAATTAGGCGGTAAGCAGATCGAATTCATCAAATGATCGCAAGCTCTGGCGTTGCGATTGTTATGTCTGTGTGGGTCTGCTATAGCCCCAAAATATCTGAATGCTGATTTCCAACACGAAAGCTCAGTCGAAGCAAGCCATTTCTGAACGCGACCTTATCCTTGCGAATGCGCTTGCGTATGTCGAAGAGATGGAAGAGAAGATCGTGCAGCGGGATCAAGCGAAGAATCGGCACTCGGAGCAAGAGTGGGAAGCAAAAGAAGACAGCGATTCTTCAGGCAAGTCTACTGCCTTTTCTGCCTAGCCTGCTTGAGCTTCGCCAGCCTATGATCACATACACCGCATACCCATACAGCAGCGGCACGGCTGGGTAGAAATAGCGGGGTTCGACGTTCGTGGCGAGATGTGAGAGGATCCAGTATAATAGAAGCGCAGCTATCATGATGTGCGTGCGCCAGTCTGTGCGAAGTGCTTTGATGAGTCCCCAGAATCCGAGGATGACAAGCAGCCATCCGAGTGCTGGCGAGAGCAAACGCACTGCTAGCTCGACAGGCTTCGTCGTTGCCATCTCGATGTATTTATCCGGGAAGCGCTTCGCGAGATCCTGGTTCGGATCGAGGAATGAGACGGAGTCGGAAAAGTAGAGTCCGCGTACGGTGAACATCAGCGGTATGCGCTTGATGAGCAGCTTCGCGTAAAAGCCGGGATTCGCTTTGATGATCTCGACCGCTTCATTGAACAACATGCGGTCGTTCTTCGGGCCGTTCGGATAGAACAGCTCCTTCGAGTTCAGCTTGTTGTGGGCTACACGATCATCAGCGTATGTAGTCCCCAACGTATCGCCGAACTGCGAGATGCCTTCATACATCGTTGTTCCGCTGCCAAGATTGAGCGGTACGATCTCGCCTGATATAGCGTAGTTCTTCCAGGTGTTCAGACCGATCATCACCGCAAGCATCGCCGCAAGCGTTGCGACCTGCATGATCGCGCGCTTATAGCCAAAGAGCAATATCGCGGCGAAGACAAAGAACGACGGGAAGAGAACGAAGTCCGGGCGAAGCAGGATCGATGTCGCGAGAA
>JBKJTP010000219.1:0-2725 GCA_046590195.1 Kapaibacterium sp. (SeqCode)
GCCCATTGGCCATGAGATTCGTTGACGCCCCTGATAACAACTCTTTCTCACCTTCAGCAGGTGAACTCCACTTGAGAAGTCCGACCTCATTCATCGAGGAGAATCCGAGATCGGTACGAAGTCCGCCGCCTTGAGGATTGACATGACAAGCAGAGCAGCGAGTGCCCGAAAGCAATGCCATGCGTGGCGTCGCGCTTGCGCTTGAAGTTGCCAGCAAGAAAGAGGCGAGAAGAGAAAGATAAAACTTCACGATGGTCGAGGTGGTCAGTTTGAATCGACAGCTCTATGAGCGAATGATCGAGAGAGAGTTGATACGCGAGTTAAGTGAGCATGATTCGTAACTGCTGCTTTGCAGCATCGAAAACCGCGTCATACTTTCTCAACGGATCCTCAGCCGGACCCTTCTTGACCGTACCATCCAGATTAAACTCGGAGCCGTGGCAGAAGCAGGGTATGCTATTGCCGGCTGCGTTCGTCTCGACGTTACACTGCTGATGTGTGCATTCCATCGACAGCACATGATACTCAGTGTCGCTAACACGAGTGATGAGAATGCCTTTGCCATCCGGGCCTCGTAGTCCTGGCGCTTGCTTTACGGGCTTGGTCACCGAAAGATCTGACACATCGACGATCGTATCAGTGGTCGGTTCGCTGACAGAAGGGATGGATGTCGGTTCGCAGCCCTGCAGGATCGGGAGGACGATCGAGGCAATAGCCGCTGAGCCGATGATCTTGCTGCAATCGGCGAGAAAGGCTCTGCGTGATTTTTCTATTGACATACTGAAATTCTCGGTGGTGCGCTGGGGGAGGCGCCTCGTCACGAGGATATGAAAGAGACCGTCGCAACGAGTATTCTGTTTAAAGACACGGGCAAGGGGCGAGAAATTACACTTCCCTCCAGAGAAAAATGAATTCGTGGGCGAATTGCGTGGCGCGACTAGGCGCCACCCTTCAAGCGGCATTTAAGTTGTCCCTGGCTCCGCTCCACCATAATGTTGACCGATTGAAGACCTCCACCATCCTGGCCCTCGCGCTCTTCCTATCTGCTTGCGGACCGGAACAGGCGCCTTCACAACGGCCAGATCCGCCGAAATCGTATGAGACCCAGGCTGAGCCAGCCACTGCCCTTGCTACACCCAAGCCAGCGAAGCCACTTCCGGCAGGATTCGTAAGCATCACCGACATGCCCGGCATTGTGCTCGATCTTCGATACAAGACCGCGAAAAACTTCATGGGAGAGGATCTCTACAAAGAGTATTCAGGCGACTATCTCCACGAAGATGCTGCGGCCAAATTGCAGAAGGCAGCAGACATCCTCTCGCAAGCAAAGCCAGGCTGGAAGCTTCGGGTGCTCGATGCACTTCGTCCGCGCGAGATCCAGCAAAGAATGTGGGACAAGGTCAAAGGTACTTCGTCATCGAAATATGTTGCTGATCCGCGGCTGGGCTCGGGACACAGCTACGGGATGTCCGTCGATGTAACGCTTGAGGATGAGAAGGGGAATGAGGTTGATATGGGCACCGAGTTCGATGATTTCACCCCGCTCGCGCAGCCTCGCAACGAGGGCCTGTACCTACGAAACGGCAAACTCAGCAAAGCTCAATACGACAACCGCCAGTTACTTCGCCGGATCATGAAGCAAGCTGGATTTGGCTCCTTGTTGCAGGAGTGGTGGCATTTTAATGCGCGCGGCACCAAGACAATCAAGTCGAGATATCGCGTGATCGAGCAGGTGTTCTGAGTTAGCGTCTAGCGTTTAGCGTCTAGCGTCTAGCCTCTAGCCTCTAGCCTCTGCTTCGATTCCCCGTTGAAACAAACAATTAGCGATTTCGATACTACCGGATACAATGATCAAACGGCTCGCTAACTTTTTCCGAGGGGTGCATATCGGCTTTGGCATTACGCCGCTCAAAGCTGATGCTACGCCCGTGCAGGAGCGAGTATTCGTCTTCTCCTGGTTCGGTATTATCGCCGTGATCATCGGCTGGTGCGTGTTTCTGCTGTATATCCTTGATGCATTATAGCGTTAAGCCCTACCGTTGTTTTTGTTGACCCCAAAGCTGGCACCTCGCGGGCAGCGCGTTAAATATATACGCATTATAAGAAATCGCGGATACGCGTCCATATATTTGCTGCGCAAACGTTGTCTCCTCCCATTGGGAGGCCTGTGTCTCTGGCAGACGCACTACCTCGTTCTCCACTGATCGAATCGACCTAAGCATCCAATCCATGCACTTAACTATGAAGAGAATCGCGACACTAGCAGCATGCCTTTTACTGAGTGCGTGCTCAAGCAGTTCATCGACCACAAGCTCCGGCACACAAGCCGATGTCGAGCGCATGCAGGTGAAATTCCCTGGCTATACGCTCGCAAAGCTTGAGTCCGGCCGCATGCAGTACGAAGAGAATTGTCAAAGCTGCCATGGGCTCAAAGATCCGAAGGATTTCTCGGATGAGCGCATCCGCATGGTAGTGCCCGCGATGGCAGAAAAGGCAAATGAGAAAGCAGGGCAGGTCGTCGTCGATAGCGAAGAAGAAGTGCTGATAATGCAGTACATGATGGCGATCCACGATCGTCCATAAGTGCTGATCGAGATGTGAACGAAGGCCGGCGCAAGTCGGCCTTTTTTGTTTGAGCTCGTGAACGGCAGCAGTGAGCTCCATCGTTACGTGCGGCATGACACTTCGCTCTGCTGCCTTGCTGGTTCTCGGTTTTTCACTCCTC
>JBKJTP010000242.1:0-10553 GCA_046590195.1 Kapaibacterium sp. (SeqCode)
CAAGCCGGATCGGCTGTGCGGAATGAACCCCATAGGCCCGGGCCTATGGGGTTCATTCCGCACAGCCGATCCGGCTTGCGTATCGTCTCTGCCCTCAGGCGGCATTCCTGCATGGGAATTACGTCCACTATGCACAGTACTCGAATCTCGTCAAGGAGATCCTCGAAGAGCTTGTGCCGATCTGCGAGAAGTCATCGGTCGATGAGTTCTATCTCGATCTTTCCAGATGTGAATCGCTGAAGGGGAATGCCTATAAGTGGGCGCAGGAGATCAGCCGCGTCGTGCGGGGCGAGACGCATCTTCCACTCTCGCTGGGGCTTGCGACGAATAAGCTGGTTGCGAAAGTCGCGACGACCCAAATGGCAAAGCAGAATGCGCTGGAGCGTCATTATGCAGTTGATGCCGGCAAGGAGGCTTCCTTCCTCTCGCCGTTCGCTGTGCGGGCCTTGCCTGGTATCGGCGAAGTAATGGAAGGGAAGCTCGAGCCTTATGGCATTGAGCGTCTTGGGCAACTTGCGGCTACACCGGTGCAGGTTTTAGAGCGATTGTTCGGTAAGACCGGGCGAGTGCTCCGCGAGAAAGCGCAAGGCATCGATCATAGTCAGGTCATCATTACGCGTGAACAAAAGTCGTATTCGCGAGAAGAGACGTTCGGTGAAGATTCACTCGATGCGCAATTCATCTATCAGCATCTCTTAAAGCTCTCGACACAACTCGGTGAGGATCTACGCAAAGGGAAAGTATTTTCCGGTAAGTTCGCTCTGAAGCTTCGCTATTCGGACTTCACGACTGTCAGCAGGTCGATCAGTTGCTCTTATACCAATCGTGATAAGGATATTTATCAGTTGGCAGAGAAGCTATTTCGTAAACTCTGGACGCGCCGCGTTCGGGTACGATTGATCGGCGTAGAAGCGACAGATCTCATCGATGACATCGAGCAACAGATGCTTTTCCCGGATGAGACCGAAGATAATAAGTGCTCCGTGCTTGATGTGATACGCAGTAAGTATGGGAAGCAAGTGATCGGTTATGCAGCAGCAATGACAAGTTAAGCAGGCAAGTTAAGCAAATGAAGCCGATCGATAGAAACCCCAAGCCAGTGAAGACCAAGGCTGCGCGCGCTTCGGTGCTTCCGCCGCTATACACGCAAGGAATACATTTAGGCCTTAGCTCGCGCGTGCTTAAATTCGGACAAAAGAATAAGGTGTCGCCTTCGACCGATCTCTTCTCTGCGCTCGAAGTGAACATGGATATGTATAGTCCGCCACAAGAGAGCACATTGCTGTCATTGCTGCAAGGCTCGTATCAGAGAGTTATCTGGCATGTGGAAGTATCTGAGCTTGACGACCTGAAGACCCTTCGTCCCGAGTTCTCGATGTTCCTGACGCAACTCATTGAACTGCAAGCTGAGACAACAAAAGAGCAAACGAAAGAGCAGTTGTTCATTCTCTCGTTGCAACCCACTGCAACATACTCCGATCAGTGGCTGGATCAACTGCAGCAGCAGCGGGATAACTTGCCCTATTCATTCCTGATCGAGTCAACGCATCGTTCGTGGAAGACCGAGCGGGTGCAGGTGAAGCTAAAGTTGGCAGGGGTAACGCAGGTATCGCTCGATGCACCGAAGCTGTTCGGGTTGATCAAGAATGTTGATGATCTTACTGCAAAGCGAAGCTACCTGCGTTTGCTTGGCCGCAACTCTCGGGATTGGTTTGAAGCGCCGCCGAAGAAGTATGAGTATCAGTATCCCGCTACAGAAATAGCTGAGATCGTCGAACGTATACAGCGTTTGCGGGAGAACGCCGATGATGTAACGGTTATCCTCGGCATCCATCCTTATGAAGATGCATGTGCTGCGGCAACACTGCTCCAGAAGCAGTTGCTCGCGGTGATCGCTAAGGAACAACAATGCTGACGCATCTTCATTGCCACTCCTTCTACTCGTTCAGTGCCGGTACGATGCGAGCAACTGAACTGCCGAAGTACGCCGCTGAAGCGGGGATGAGCAGCCTCGCTCTGACCGACACGAACAATCTCTCGGGTGCGATAGAGTTCTATCAAGCCGCAATTGAAGCAGGTGTTCGCCCGATCCTTGGCGTGGAGCTCAAGACGCGGCAGGAGCGAGCAGTCTTGCTGGCACGTAGCAATGCAGGCTACAAGGAGATGTGTGAAACCCTCACAACGATCCTTGAAGCGATCCCGCAGGTAAAGCCCAAACTTACACTGGAGAACCTGCAGGATAAGCCGCAGGAAGAGGAGATGGACGATACGATGAAGCCGCTTGCCCCCTTCCTTTCGGAGCTAAGCAACGAGATAGTTATTCTTTCATCAACACCCAGTGTCCTTCGCGCGCTTGCTCCGAGGCATCGCGATCATCTCTATATTGAACTCATCCCGCATGAGCGCAAGCGATGGAAATTGCTACGTGAGATCTTTCGCGATTATCGGCTTGAGCCAATAGCATCGAACAACGTCTTCACAAAGGCGAAAGAAGAACATAAGCTTCACCTTTTGCTACGAGCCATCGGCACGAACACGACGATCGGGAATACTCCTGGCTACGAATTGGCAGATAACTCGCAATATTTGGTGAGTGAAGAAGAACTTCGCCAGATGCTTGGTGAGGTAGATGAAAGAGCCTTTCAGAATACACAGCGTATCGCTGATAGTTGTGAGATATCCTTCGATGTCAAGACCAACAAGTTCGGTGCTTATCCTGTCGACGATCCACAGGCCTTACTCACGCAATTAGCTGAAGAAGGTCTTCGTAAGCGAGGCAAGGAGCATTCGCATCAGTATCGTGCACGAGTGGAGAAAGAACTTGCAACGATCAGAGATCTGCATGTAACGAACTACTATCTCGCGGTCTATAAAATGATCGGCTTCGCTAAGCGGAAGAACTTCCCTTATCTGGGCCGGGGCTCTGGTGCGAACTCGCTTGTTGCCTATCTACTCGATATTGCGAATCTCGATCCGATCATTCACAATCTTCCGTTCGAACGATTTCTCAATCCAGAGCGAAGCTCGGCGCCCGATTTCGATATCGACTTCAATTGGCGCGATCGTGATGAGGTGATCGACTATATGATCGATAGCTATGGCCGCGATCGAGCGGCGATGCTCTGCACGATACAATGCTATCGCGATCGCGGTGCAATGCGCGAGGTTGGCAAGGCGCTCGGTTTTACCGAAGCGGAGATCAATGAACGCATCTCCGGCGCAAGGATCGTCCGCTATGCAGCAGAGAAAGAAATGCCAAATGGTAAAGCCGTTACAGATGCAGTGGTTGCATCTACACTGCCGGACATAAAAGATTGGATGAAATGGGCTGAGCGCATACAAGGGATACCGCGTAATCTCTCTGTCCACGCGGGTGGGATTGTCATCGGCGATAAGCCGCTTTCGTGGTACACTGCAGTGCAATATGCGCCGAAGGGCGTACCGATCACTCATATCGATATGTTTAGCGCTGATGACATTAAGCTGAACAAACTCGATATTCTCAGCACACGCGGTCTGGGAAAGTATGCTGACACGATGACGATGGTCGAGCAGAGATATGGCGTGCGCCCGCCGATCGAGGATGAGACGATTGCATTCAACGATGAGCCGACCAAGGCGCTCATTCGCGAGGGCCGAACGAAGGGATGCTTTTACATCGAGTCACCCGCGATGATCTCGCTGCTGAAGAAGCTTCGTACTGATACATTCGAGAATCTCACGGCAGCAAGCTCCGTCATTCGCCCTGGCGTATCGCAATCCGGCATGATGCAGGAGTTTATTCGTCGGCATCGCGGCATGGCGCCTGCCATTCACGTGCATCCTCTGCTTGGTGAACTGATGAAGGATACATACGGCGTAATGGTCTATCAGGAAGATGTCCTGATCGTTGCGCATGAACTAGCGGGGCTCTCCTATGGCCAGGCCGATGTCTTTCGTCGCTCGATGTCGGGTAAGCTGCGTTCGTATGAGCGGATGTACCAGATGCAGGATACATTTGTCAAAGGCTGCATGAGCCGAGGAGTAGAGAAGCCCGTAGCGGAAGAGGTCTGGCGGCAGGTCTCGAGCTTCGCTGGTTATTCATTCTGTAAAGCGCATAGCGCATCGTATGCTGTTCTCTCTTTTCAGGAAGCGTGGCTCAAGGTTCATTATCCTGCCGAGTTCCTGTGCAATGTGCTCAACAACGGCGGTGGCTTTTACAACCATCAGGAATACATCGAAGAGGCGAAGAGGCTTGGTGTCACTGTAAAACTGCCAGATATTAATCTGAGTGAGCGATTGCATACTGTCGAAGCCGACAAGATCATCCGCCTAGGATTCGTAGCGTATCGCGATATCACTCAAGCATCGCTTGAGAACTTGCTAGCTAATCGCGATCAACGCAAATACATCTCTGTCGAAGATGTTGCGCGTCGTAGCGGTGTAACCTATGAAGATGGCCTGATCCTGATGCAACTCGGACTCTGCGATTCGCTCAGCGATTCACGTTCACATGCAGCATTCCTGTTCGGCTTGATGGCACGACCTACAAAGTCAGGAAAGGGTAAGAAAGCACAGTTGGGACAAGCTTCGCTCGAGATGGAAGATACTCTCACTTGTGAACTTCCAGCCTATTCCCAGCCAAGTGCACTGAAGCTGTTCAGGCTGGAGAAGAAGTATCTGGGGTACTCGGTCACAAATTCACCACACGAGTTCATACACAAAGAGGATGGAGTTACACGTTCGGGTGAGCTGAGCGCAAAGCTCAATAAACCTGTGGCGGTGATCGGTTATGTCTCAGCATATAAGATCACCTCAACACGCAGAGGCGATCGGATGATGATGTTGAATGTGTCCGACGAAGATGGAATGATCGATGTGGTTGTGTGGCCGGAGGTCTTTCGCAAATCGTATTCGATCCTCTCGACTACCGAGATGCTAAAGATCAAAGGCAAGGTGACCGAGAGCTTTGATGTGATAGGACTGGAAGCGATCTCTATAGAGCCTTACTATCCGGATCGGGTACGAAAAAAAGAGGAAGAGGGATTGAAGGGGCCGAGAAAAGCAGAACGCAAACGAGATAAAGCGCTTGCTATAAAAGAAGCAGCATAAAAAAAGCCGCTCGGAAAGAGCGGCTAATTCTAACTAAAACTGCGAACTTACGCGGCGCTAAGCTGCTCGATGCCGAGCTCCTTAGCGGCATGGGCCATGAGGTCCTTCATGAGCATCGGATCGAATGGCGAGCGCATGCCGACGGTCTGGAAAATGTCGAGCACGCTTTTTGTGCCACCGATCTGACAAAGGCGCAAGTATGTTGCCATTGCCTTCTCATGATCTTCAGCGTCCATGAGTCCAAGTTGCATTGCGCCTGTCTCAGCGATCGCGTAATCGATGTAGTAGAACGGGGCGTGGAAGATATGGCTCTGTGCATACCAGCGCATCTTCTTTAGCTCTTCAGCGCCGGACCAGTCCATGCCTGGCTTGTAGATATCGGTCAAGCGATTCCACTCGATGTCGCGCTCGTCAGGTGTCGCATTCGGATTCTGATAGATCCAGTGCTGGAATTCGTCGACCTGACAAATGTAGCAGATGCCCTCAACAGAATCTCTCCAGCGGTTGCGGCGGAATTTCTCTGCGTTATCAGTACCAAAGAACTCCGACATCTGCGGCAAGCTCAGATACTCCATGCCCATGCTGTGCACTTCGCATGCATCCATCGTTGGCCACTGAAGATCGACCGATTCGATCGGCTGGCTCTCCCATCCCTGGAAAGCGTGGCCCATCTCGTGCATCAGTGTTGCAACATCATCCTCATCGCCAGTCGAGTTGCACAGGATCGCAACGCGGCCTTCATCGCTGAACGATGTGCAGAATGCGCCAGCGCGCTTTGCCTTACGATTCTCGAGATCGATCAATCCTTCTTCACGCATACGGGCGAAGTGTCCGGCGAGCGTCGGGTTCAAGCGGTTGAACACGGTCTGCGCCTTATCAAGCTGCTGCTCGACAGGTGCAATGCCTTCCGGCAATGAAAGCGATGGATAGAATCCGGAATCCCATGGCTTGAGTGTGCCGGTGCCCAGGTCTTCAGCTTGACGCTGCGAGATCTGCTTCTGCAGCGGCACAGCATACTTACGCACTGCTGCGCGGAATTCGCCTGCCTCGAGTTCGCCATAGTCTGTGCGGCGCATACCGAGATATCCAAGCTTGACAAAATTCTCGTGACCGAGATTCTTCGCCATTTTGTCGCGAAGTCCGACGAGTTGATCGAAGATGTCAGCGATCTGATCGCGATGCTGTGCGAACCACTCTCGGTATGCGAAGAAGGCGGCCTTGCGCGTTGCCGGATCGGTCGACATCTGCATCGCACGCGCGACAGCAAGCGTGACGGCCTTACCATTGACAGTAACTTCACCAGCAGCGACAAGCTTATCGTATTGATTGATCAAGTCGCCAGCCTTTACTCGAAGATCGCTGTTGACCGGCGAAAGCGGCTCGACATTCGTCTCGATGGACTGGATCAGATACTCTCCGTACTTCTCAGCGATCGCATTCTTGTGCTTGCTCTTGAGTAGCGCGCCAAGGATCTCAGAGTTGCCGAGATCGGACGCAGGCATCACCTCTTCGCGATAATACTTCTCTGCATTTTCATACTCGGCATTGTTCATGTACCGCGACTGCATGAAGCTGATGCGGTTGCCCTCGGACTCTACATAGGCCTTGATCGCATTCCAGCGACCAAACAAGTCGAGCCATTCGTCACCGGAGTTCGCAGCTTCTGCCTGTGGCAGATCGGCCCGGAGCTTGGCATATTCCTGTTCGACAAATTCCTTGGTGAGCTTTTCGGGGCGGTTCGGGTAATATTTATACTGCATTCCGGAGTATGAGGTCCTTGATAAAAGTTAGTTCTGGCCCTTACGTCAATCGATCAGCGGAGTTACCGCGTTGGGCCAAACGTTCTAGTTGGCGTTATGAACGGAGTTTGCGGTGGGTGCAGCCGTTCAGTTGTATGTTTGAGGAGCAAAGTTACGCTCCGGCAAAGTTTTACCTGCTCCATTGCAGGGCAAGTTTTCTTTTAATACACAGCCCGCGACTTCCGTTCACAATTCCTTAACTTTCAAGTGGGAAAAGCATCAGATCAGCAGTCTAAGAAGAGTCAGTCCAGGCAGCCCGGGACTTCGCCAAAGGCACAGCCGAGGGCACAAATCGATATTGAGTCCAGCCTAGGCGAAAAACGCAAATTCAAACCGGCGAAGTCATTCGTCAAGCAGGCCCGGATCGGCTCAGAGGAGCAGTACGAGAAGCTCTACAAGGCGAGCATCAAGGACCCGGAGAAATTCTTTGCGAAAGCGGCCGGTGAGCTCGACTGGTTCAAGCCGTGGAGAGATGTCCTGAAATGGAAGCCGCCGTTCGCGAAGTGGTTCGTGGGCGGAAAGATCAACGCGAGCCATAACTGCGTCGACAGGCACCTAAACTCGTGGAGGAAAAATAAAGCCGCGATCATCTGGGAAGGCGAGAACTTCGAGCAGCGCACACTCACCTACCAGCAACTGCATATCGAGGTAAGCAAGGCCGCGAATGTGCTGAAGTCGCTCGGAGTACAGACCGGTGATCGCGTTGCGATCTATATGGGTATGACGCCTGAGCTTGTCATCGCAGTGCTGGCGTGCGCAAGAATAGGCGCAACGCATTCGGTCATCTTCGGAGGATTCAGTTCTGAGGCAATTCGCGACCGAGTTAACGATGCCGAAGCAAAGCTGATCATCACCTCCGATGGATCGTATCGTCGCGGCGCGACGGTGGAGCTTAAGAAGAACGTTGACAATGCATTGCGCTCAGAGTTGGGCAAGCACCACAGCGGCTGTCCGACAGTAACCAAAGTGTTGGTACACAAGCGGATCGGTAGCAACGTCGAAATGGTGCATGGCCGCGACGTATGGTGGCATGAAGCAATGGAGAATGCATCGGCCAATTGTCCTGCGGAGCAACTCGATAGCGAACATCCGCTATTTATTCTCTACACCTCTGGCACCACCGGCAAGCCAAAGGGCATCGTGCATACGACTGCAGGCTATCTGCTCGGGACGCATCTGACAACGAAATATATCTTCGATATGAAGGATGAAGATATCTACTGGTGTACAGCGGATGTAGGCTGGGTGACAGGACACAGCTATGTGATCTATGGCCCGCTTTCGAATGGTGCAACGATCATGATCTATGAAGGTGCTCCGACCTATCCTGCGCCCGATCGCTTCTGGGATATCATCGAGCGCCACCAGGTAACGATCTTCTATACCGCGCCAACAGCGATCCGCTCGTTTGTTAAAGCGGGCGATGAGTATCCGAAGAAGCACGATCTCTCCTCGCTACGATTGCTCGGTACGGTTGGCGAACCGATCAATCCCGAAGCATGGATGTGGTATCATCGCACGATCGGCGGTGAGCGCTGCCCGATCGTTGATACGTGGTGGCAGACCGAGACCGGCGCAATCATGATCTCGCCATTGCCCGGCGTTACCGCGACGACACCTGGCTCTGCAACGAGACCATTCTTCGGCATCAAGCCAGAAGTTGTGAAGAAAGATGGATCGCCTGCGAGGCCGAACGAGGGCGGCTATCTGATCATACGCAAGCCGTGGCCATGGATGTTGCGCGGTATCTACAAGGATCCGGAGAGATTCCAGAAGCAGTACTTCAGCGATTTCCCCGGCATCTACTTCACTGGCGACGGTGCGCGTCAGGATAAAGACGGCTACTTCTGGATCATGGGCCGCGTCGATGACGTGATCAATGTGAGCGGTCATCGACTGGGCACGATGGAGGTCGAGAGCGCGCTCGTTGGACATGAAGCCGTTGCAGAAGCTGCGGTCGTTGGGCGTCCAGACGAGATCAAGGGATCGGCGCTCGTCGCATTCGTGACGCTCAAGCAAGGCTGGAATGCAGATCACAATTTACAGGATCAGCTCAAGGCACACGTCGCTGAGATGATCGGCAGCATTGCGAAGCCGGACGACATTCGCTTCTCCGATGCACTACCGAAGACACGCAGTGGAAAGATCATGCGGCGCCTACTCCGTGAGTTAGCGGGCACAGGCAAGGTTGCCGGTGATACCACCACGCTCGAGGACTTCTCAGTGCTTGAAAATCTACGACAAGCTGAAGACGAAGATTAGCCTCGAACGAGAGCTAAAAGCTCTGAGGCAGACCAAGTGCAAGCATTCGCCGTAAATTTGCATTCAGATGCAGATGAGCAGCGAAAAAGATACGAGGTCGGTCGTGAATGTGGTCCACTCCGCCTGGGATAAACTCCAGGCCGGAGATGTGGAGGGCGCGCTGAACTTACTGAGGAGTGTCGAGCCGGAATCTGAAGGGTATTCAACCTACCATGTCGTGCTTGGCTCTGCGCTGTTGACGAAGCAGGAATTTGGCGCAGCGCTCAACGCGGCGGAGCAAGCTTCAGCGCTTGCGCCAGAATCGCCACATGCCAGACTTATCGCAGAGATCGCGAGAGAACGGCTTCAACTGATGGATCAGCCAGAACCTGAACTCATCACAGAAGACGTTGCTCAAGCTCCCAGACGGACGCTTGCAGCACTTCTGGATCCGATCTCAAGTCTTGAACCACAGACCCCTCAATTCGACATCGACAAGACTGCGGATGAGCTTACCCGGGAGCGACCGCTAGTTCGCGCGATCCCTGAGCCCGAGCCTATACCGCCAGGTCAGCCAACTGAGTCTGAAGATGGGCCAGCTCTCGTCAGTGAGACACTTGCTGATATTATGATCCGGCAGGGCAAGCTGAGGGATGCGAAAAAGGTCTATATCCAGCTATCGCGTCTTCAACCTGAGCGATATGCCCATTTTGCGGCCAAGATCGAGGCGATCGACAAGCTCCTCCTTGGCACCAGCATTGCACCTGAGAAAACTCTGTTGGAGACAACGCCGTCTGAAATTTCGCCTGAGATAACTCCGCCCAAGACGACGGACAACGACCCTGTAGCATAACGTGCGATACGAACGACCAGAAACTTCCTTTCGAGCAGTGGCTCTGTGCTGTGCGCTTCTTGCATTCATAGCGGCTGGTTGCGGCTCGCTTCCCAGAACCTCGATCATCCTCGGTAACGACACGATCGGTGCTCCGTCGCTCAATGCTGTCGATCACAATCTGCTCAGCAGTACGCTTTCGCGTGCGGTTGACGATGCGGGAAACATCAGCATCGAAAAGCTGAAAGGGGATGAGAGCCTGACCTCCTATCTCGAGCAACTTGCGATCGCGCGTATCGATGTGTTCCCATCTCGCCATGCGCAGCTCACGTTTTGGATCAATGCGTACAATGCATATGTCCTCGATATGTTGCGGTTGAATCCGGTACAGAATTCACCAAGCGACATTGGCAGGCTCAGGAGCGCGCCTATCGTTATCGTTGCGGGCAAGCGGAATTCACTGGCAGATATCGAATCGAACCTCATCAAGCAATACCGTGAACCACGGATGTTCTTTGCGCTTGTTACCGGTGAGCGTGGTGGCGGACAGTTCTGGAAAGAAGCGTACCTAGAGGAGAAGCTAAGTGACC
>JBKJTP010000137.1:0-3471 GCA_046590195.1 Kapaibacterium sp. (SeqCode)
CGCCGATCAGCACAGAGTAAAGCTTGCGACGAAGCTTCTCGCGACGGGCGATCATGAATGCGATGAAGGAGAGCGTCGCATACTTCGTCAGTGTATTACAGACCTGCGGATCGGGAAATCCGTAGACCGCTCCCCAACCGCTGCTGCCATCCGTGAGCATCCGCAAAGCAAACACGCCCGCAACGATCGCTGCTGTCGATGCGCCAAAGATCTTGAAGAAAGTGACAGTCAGCCGGTTACCGATCGAATAGAACTCAGGGAATTCCTTCTGGATCTCGTATCGCTTTGCATCGGCCTTGTGCTTCATCATCACATAGACGAACGCGGCGCCAAGCACAGTGTCGACGATCGCAGACGTCATGAGGAAATCGCGATATGGCGTGCCGACCGGATCGTAGAAATAGAAAAACAGCGATGCCACCGTCGACATCATGTGTCCCACAAGCAACGCCAATGCGGTATGATATCGAAGCTCTTTGTTGTACGCTCCGATCATCGCGAGTAAGCCCATGATCACGAGCTTGATATAAGTATTGATCGCGAGCGGCACGTTCTCATACGTCATCCGGATCATCTGCGCGAGTTGTTCTGGATATGGCGATGAACCCAGCGCACCGAGCAACACGATGCCGAGATAGGCAAAATAGACAAGACCGACGGCGCGAAGAATGTAGAAGCTTGCGTCACGCTTCTCGAAGGTGCCTGTTTTCTCTGACCATTCAGCAAAAAGCGCCTTACGCTGTGCGTCGGTTGGTATGTTAGCCTTTGCTTCTGCGGTGAGTGGCTTCCAAGCTGCCGCAATAAGTCGACCGAAGAAGAGGGTAGGCAATGCGACGACTATCGCATCGCCGCCGAAGACGATCAGGAATTGCAAGAGCGGCGGGAGTCCTCCAATCGGGCCATCGGCTGGATAGGTCCAGAGTGCATCTTTACCCACATCCCTGAACTGTGCTTGTACTGCAAAATCGATCGGGATCATCATCGCACACAGCAGTGCAATGTGTACGAGCGAGCTCGACTTTCGAAACATCACGACGATCGGGATATACATCAGTGCATAGCCAACCGATTGCAACGTCATGAGCCAGTTCGCTTGCAGCTGTGCAATGTTTAGCACATCAACGACAAGCACGAGCATTGCGTACGTGAAGACGAATCCGAGTGAGGCCGTCAGCAGGAATCGTTGAGTTGTCGAAAGGCGATCCAACGGGTCATCGCCGCGGAATCCGCGTAGGTTGAAGAACGATACCATGAGGTGGGACGGATCATTGCTGATCCGTGAGTTTAGTATAAGAGCAAACGAGCTGTGAGATAGCCAAAAGCGCGGCTACCGGAAGGGTCACTGTGACCCGGCGGGAATATACGGAATGAAATGGGCGAATGCAAGAGTCTCAGCGAAACTTTGTCTTCAGTTCGGGGCGAGCCCGAGCCCGTAGGGGTGACAGATGTTTGGCTAAGCTCGTAAGTCCTGGAACAACAAAGCTTCATAACTACCAAAGCCCTGCAATGGCGACACTCGCGTACCGCCCTTACAGGGCTTAAAGTTTTGGTTGGATCATATTATACCAGGGCTTGCGCCATTAGCTTTCCGTATGTCGCCCTTCGGAATTGGATCTCTATTAGTTTGAGAACTCTCAAGCTCTACTGATGCTGATCCGGTAGCCGATAGTTCAAAGGAGGAAGTGGAAGACCCGATTCAATCGTAGATTCCAGCCAGGCCTCCTTTGCAATGAGCACTTCCTTCATCGCCTCTTCAGGAGTATCTCCAAATGCTGAGCAGAATGTTAGATCTGGAATGTCAGCGACATAACATTCCTCCTCTTCACTGTAGAAGACATTGATATGATAGTCTGGAAACTTCATTTCCTAATCACCACGATCTTCCCGCTTCGCTCTACGCCATCCGCCTCTGCGGTATAAAGATATACGCCGCTGGGCACGGGCCTGCCTGCGGCATCGCGGCCATTCCAGTTGACGTAGAAGCCTCCGGCGCGTGTCTCGACCGGCCCTTCGAGCGCAATGATCTCATCCATCGAGATGCTATGGATCGAGAGATACGTGGTGACAGGTAATCGCACTGTGGCAACGAGCACCTGAACGCCCGACGAAACGTCATCTAGTACGAACGGCTGCGGATACACTTCGGCACTCGTGCGCTCGCCTTGGCCGAAGGCTTCGCAGAATCGAGCAGGATCGCTGTACACCGTGTTGTACGTGGCTCGGCTCTCGATCGTAGCCGAGACGATGTTCGCGTTGATAAGGCGAGCGGTGTCGCGGGCGATAGCGAGCACAACAGAATCGCCATCGAAGCCTGTCGTCACAAGATGCAGCGATGTTGGGAATGCGATGTCACTGTATATCTCGCCAGGGTTTACGCGCTTGACTTCCAGATCGTCGAGCGGGAAATACGTCGCGTTGGCGAATGGCGTCTTGAGTCGTGTACGACGTCCGGTAAAGAACAACTCTTCGCCGAACTTTGCATATTCGCAGGAGAAGCTTGAGCCTTCGCTCACCAACCGTCTTGCTGTCGCTTCGATCGGCCCACCTTGCACGTCCCGGTAACTTTCCCAGATCTCTCGAATCACTTCCCTATCAAATCTGCCTGCAAGATATTCCAGCCAGATGGCCTGACCGTATCCATTGCCGGGAGATTTGTCGAATTGCAGTGTCAATTTGCGAATGTAATTCGGGATGTACTGAATGTAATCCTGCACTCTCGGATCCGAGACCATTTCCATCCACGTGCTGGTCATCTCCTGAAACCAGCTATCGGCCTGAGTGCGGCCGTAGGAGCCGAACTGCACCATGTGGTGGAATTCGTGGAAGACAGTGATGCGCGCGCCAATGAGGCCCCGAGTCACGTAGATGTCATCGGCGAAGTCGTTATCCATCCCCATGAAGGTGCGCATTCTCGGCAATCCGCTCGGTGCTTGGGCGAGGTCGCCTCCCGTGACAACATCTGTGTAGCCATAGGCGCCGCTTGCGCCGAGTTGCAAGAGATAGATGTGATACGTGCTATCGGCATTTGAGTATGGTGGCTTGACGTAGCCCAGTTCATTGATCTCGACCTCGTAGGCCTCGTCTGCGAATTGCCCGACGGCGCGAGCGTAATCATGCGTCGCATTCGGGAGGCTTGCCGTATCCCCCGAGTAGTAGTGCACGGTGAAGCGTCCCGCCGGCGAGACGATCTTCGTATTATATCCGGGTGTGGCTGCCTGTATTTTGCTCGCCCATGTGTCCTTAGAAGCGTGGACTAACTCACGGACATGGCCGAGGACACCGGTGCCGCACTTGACGGGATGGATCCTGGCATCGGTGACGAGCCCTCGCACTGCCAGCGCATGAAGCATGACAGAATCGCCAGCTTCCAGACGAACTGCGCTTCGTACCCGTGACAAAAAGTCAGGCAGGCTGCCGGAGCTCGCCGCGAGCGGAGCCTTGTCCTGGGCCTGCGCTTGGAGTGCAAACGTG
>JBKJTP010000174.1:0-11355 GCA_046590195.1 Kapaibacterium sp. (SeqCode)
TAGAAAATTACTTGTAAGAAAAACAGGCTGGCGAACACCGCAGGTGGTGTGAGCAAGCTTCAACCTTAAGTTTATTCCAGAAGAGTCTTATGGCCGAACGCAGTCGCAATAGAAATACAGCTAATCGGGGTGTTAATGCTCATGGCCGCTTGACGGACGATGAGTCGGCACTTGGCAACGATATGTCGGATGACATGGACGAGATGGACAATAATTTTGCAGGTGGTCGCAATGGCTCGACGGTCGATCCGATGGACCGCGTCGCACAGCTTTACAACTTCCTGCGCTCACCGCAGGTCGATACGACGATCCGCCGCTTTGTGGCTTCACGCAAGACGCGCCAGCTCATCGCTGCCGGCATGTCGATCCTCGAGATCGTCGTAGTGCTGCTGCCGCTGCTCAAGAAGCTTGGCGGCCGCGTGAACGACGCTGCCACGCTTGTCCGCAGTACGCAATCAACAGGCAGCCGCAGCGGACGCGGGGGCTCTGCAAACGGCCGTGCACGCACCGGGCGCTCACTGCCAGCGCAAACACAATCGGGCAGCAGCGTGAACTAGGTCTGAGTTAGAAGTTCTGAAGAAAGCCGGGTTCTACCCGGCTTTCTTCGTAGAGACGCGCTACAGCGCGTCTCTTGTGTGCTCTCATACGCCTGCGCTTAATCCATTGCCACGCACTCCCAAACACGTCATCCCCAAAGATCTCCTGGCCGAGATGATCAGGCCGTCTCTGGCTGCGCATGCACGCGAGAGCTCCCAGAGACGCGCTGTAGCGCGTCTCTACGGTGGGAATTCTGTTGACCAACTGAATTTTTAATTTTGAATTCTGCTTAGAACAGCATGGTCAAAACAGTCCTCTCTCTACTGATTAGCGTGCTGATGCTGGGCACGCTGGCGTCCTGCATGGAAGATCCGATCACATCGGAAGAAGCAGTGCCGCAGAATATCTTTCGTCCGAATAGCATCGGCTTTCGCTTCATCAACTATGTACCAGGTGCCCCGACAGGCAGCATCCGCGTCTATTGGTCGAACAGCTCAAGCGATGTACAAGCAAACTTCGGTGGTTATGTCGCCCGCATCCTGACGTTCGACTCTGTCAAGATTGAAGGTACGAACGACTACATCCAGCGAGCAACAACCTTCGCCGAGCAGATCGTCTCGAAGACAACCTTCGAAGCGATCTTCGATAATGTGCCGATCAACGAGCAATACGTCTTCGCCGTGTGGGGAATGCGCAACCCAAATCCTGATAAGCCTGATTCGTTGATCCTGTCAAGGGATTCGATGGCGACAGTAACCCCTGACGGTACCACAAAACGAGTATTCTTCGACCCTCGACCCGTTCAAAATCCTACGGTCATTCGTGCAGCATCGATAGGACCAACGCAGATACGGCTCGAATGGGATCTGCCGAGCACACACGCGCAGGATAATATTCTTTCATACACCGTCTATTATCGCGATCCATCAAAACTCAATGACTCAGCGAAATATGCGACTTCGATCCCGCATGTTCGAGTAACAGATACACTTGCCGCGAACAAGGTGCTCGTAAATGTGCCGCCAGCAATGGTTGGCCAAGGTATTTCAGTAGTGAAGGAATATGAGTTCTGGGTGAAGACCATCCGAATAGATTCGACGCAGTTCTATGATGACTCCACCCTGATCCGTTGGTCGGGCGCTGAAACATTCAAGCTTGGTGACTCAGCGAGCACGGCCGGACTTCGCTTAGGACAAGGGCTCTTCTTCGGTAATCTTAACGGCAGATATAGCGCGCAGGAAGTCGCTTCGGATGATGAACGAGCGAATCTCAAGATCGATGATGCCGGTGAGAATGTGATCGTGACAGGGCTCAACAGCACCAGGTTCTATGGGGTCTTTCACGGTTCGGGGACACTGGACGTCGCGAAGTTCTCTGCACCGCTACAGGATGCAGATTATAGTGAAGGCTCTCTGACACTGCCGAAAGCAACACCCGAAGGCGGCTGGATCATCTATCTCAAACTCTTCGGCCGCACACAGGAAGTTGCTCGTCTCTTGTTGCAGGGAACAGGCACATCGATCTTGACCACGAACAATACTGTCAACGTCAACTTCCGCTTTCAGCCAGAGGGAGAGGGTAGTAAGGTATTACCATACTTCTAACTCACGCCAGCCAACATGCCAAAACTACTGCTGCACCTAGAGGGCGCATTCGTCCTTGGCCTGAGTCTCTTCTTTTATGCTCGGCTCGACATGAGCTGGAGCCTCTTTGCTGCGCTATTTCTCGCGCCTGATCTTGGTTTGCTTGGCTATCTGGCAGGACCTAAGATCGGTGCTGCGTGCTACAACGCGCTGCACACATATGCCCTTCCCATCGTGCTTCTCGCAACCGGCATCGCGACTGCCAGCGATGCGCTCACCAGCATCAGCATCATCTGGGCCGCACATATCGGGATGGATCGTATGGTCGGCTATGGATTGAAATACTCGACATCCGCCAAGGAAACGCATCTACAGCGCGCCTAAAATGCGCATGATAACTGTACCCGAAAAGCCCCTCATCGATGAGGGGCTTTTTTGCGTTTAGAGTGCGCGAAATTCAGAGGTCTATTTCGTACTGTCCCAGAGCCTCGGAAGCGATGTGAGCCTCTTGGAAGCGCCTAGAATCAGGTCAGAATCAGGGTGGCAAGGCTCCCGACCGCATAAATACAGGGTGGAATCGAGGTCGAAATGGGCTGAGTTATGCACCGTTTCTCGAAAAAGTGGCGTATTTCCAAGCAATTTATCAACAAAAACGCTACAAACGCCGCAATGGGCTTGCGTTTCGGAAGTATTTCGCGTAATTTTGTATTGCGTTATATCGCTAAGCTCAAAGGCTCCACATCAATTTCAGCCTTTTAGAACGCGGCTAAACACGCTGTTCGCCAGATTCCGAGGTCTGCACATGAGCAATGCATGTTCGATATGTGACTACCAAGGCACCTACCGGGCAGACCCAAATACGTTATCACTTAACAACAAATACTACCATGGCAAAATCAGGTAAGCCGATGACCAAGTCTCAGATCCTTGATCATGTAGCTCAAGAGAACGAGATCACAAAGAAGCAGGCAGGTACGATCATGGATTCGATCGTCAACCTCGCTTATGCACAGGCCAAGACTGGCTTTACTCTTCCAGGACTCGGCAAGCTCGTGCTCTCGAACCGTAAGGCACGTATGGGCCGGAACCCACAGACGGGCGAAGCAATCAAGATCGCTGCACGTACGGTAGTCCGCTTCCGTTTGGGCAAGGCAGCTAAGGATGCTATCCTCGGCGCTGCTCCAAAGAAGAAGACAGCTACAAAGGCAAAGGCTAAGGCAAAGCCAGCAGCTAAGAAGCCAGCTGCAAAGAAGACAGCAGCGAAGCGCCGCTAAGTCGCTTCGCTTTAGTGCTGAGTACCGAGTGCTGAGTGCTGAGTGTTTTGACAACGAAAGCCAGGCGATCCGCCTGGCTTTTTATTTTGCCTAGATTCTAGATTCTAAATTCCCACTCAGCACTCAGGACTCAGCACTTTCAACTCTCCCCGACCCCTTTTGGCGTGCCATTTGAAAATTACTTCTGGAGTATCGGATGTTAGACGCTACGGCTCCGCGTAAAGCGTGGAGGTTACACGAAGCTCAGCTATCGTATCACGAAGCCCTGTTTTGATGACGCCGCACTCATTTTGCGGTAGTAGAATAGTAAGAATGAAGATCACCTCATTGTTCGCCAGTATTCTCCAGAGTAGCCGCACTGTGCGCATGCTGCCGGTGCTGGCTGTGTTTTTTTTGTTTAACACTGATGCGAAGGCGCAATGGGTCCTGCAATCCGGAGAGATGGATCAGCAGATCAAACGCGGCATCAACCTGATCTACAACATGGAGTTCGACGAGGCCGAACGCACGTTCGATTCGGTCATCGCATCGAGCCCCGATCATCCTTCCGGATACTTCTATAGCGCATCCGTCATTTTCTGGCGTGCTGTGACGAACCCGGACAACACGACGTATGACGCACTCTATCGCAACCGTCTGCAACAAGCTATCGACAAAGCAGACGTACTGCTCAATGCGAATGAGCGCGATATTGCTGGCATCTTCTACAAGGGTGCAGCGCTCGGAATGCGTGCGCGTATCTTCGCGATCAGGCCGAACTGGCAGGACGCCATCGATATGCTGCTTGGCGACGCTAAAGAAGGTATTCGGTATCTGAATATGATGGAGTCGATCATCCCATCGAACCCGGACGTGATGTTCGGTCGCGGGCTTTACAACTATTACGTCGAAGCCGTGAAGGACGATAACCCGATGCTCGCGCCGATCATCGGTATTTTCGCCACCGGCAACAAGCGTATCGGCTTGCAGATGCTGGAGATCGCTTCGCAGAAGGCTGTCTATGCAAAGACGGAATCGCAGTACGAATTGATGAAGGTCTATTACACGTACGAGAAGAACTACGTCCGCGCCAATGCCTTCGCACAATACCTGACGAACAAATTTCCGAACAACGTACAATTCTTGCACTACTTAGGCTTCACGCAGGTAGCGATGGGACTGACAGATAAATATGACTCGACCTACCGCGTGGTGCTGCAGCGTTCGCGTGAGAAGCGCCCAGGTTATACGATCCGCCAGGCACGCGAGGCGATGTTCTATCTCGGGCAGGCTGCGCTCTTTACGGGCAAGCTCGATTCGGCGCTGTACTACTTGTACAATTCGAATCTGCTGAGCCGCAAGATCCTGCTCGATGGCGACATCAATAGCTGGATCACACGCAGCGAGCTTATGATGGGGCAGGCCTATGACCTTAAGGGTGATCGGCCGCGCGCAGTGGAGATGTACCGCCGTGTGCTCGATATGGACGACAAGGGCAACTCGCACGCATCAGCCGCAAAATTCCTGGAGAGGCCGTACCAGCGATAGACTTTGAGAGCCGCGCTCCTAGGAGTGCGGCTCTTGCACTTTTGCACGAATCCACAATTATGTGGACTGCAAGATTCAAGGCGAAAATGAAGCCCAATTAATGACACGTTGGCTGGCGGGGCTCCGTAAGCATTTCTTGTGACTGGCACTTGCTTTATGTATTCTTCAGGCATTCGGCTATCAAAGCAATAGCCACTTCAGCTTCACATGTTCTCTTGATCAATCAATAGTGAACTATGCGTATCACACATTTCAGCGCTCCACTAGTAGTCGCGCTCACACTGCTTGGCACTAGCGCCAGCGCGCAAACAGAGGTCACGACCGAGCAACGCGAGTCGGTTGCCATCACGGTCTACAACAATAATCTCGGCGTCGTGCGCGACGTCCGCCGCGCGAACATCACGAAGGGTCTCAGCGAGATCCGTCTTCGCGATGTGCCTTCGCAGATCGACCCAACCACAGTAAAGATGTACTCGCCAAAGCATCCCGATGCGATCGGCGTGATCGAACAGAATTACGAGTATGACCTGGTAAGTCAGTACAAGCTACTCGAGAAGTATATCGATCAACAGGTAAGTGTGACCGATGAGAAGGGGACGACGATCTCCGGCACGCTGCTCGCGGTCGAACATGACAAATTGACATTACAGACACCGAGCGGCATCACGATGCTTCCGAATCTCACCCGCTATTCGATCAACGTTGCGAAGCTCCCTGCAGGCCTTATCACGAAGCCGACGTTGGTATGGAAGCTCGATGCTGACGAGTCGCTAAACAACGAGCCGTTGGAAGTCCTCTACCAGACAGGCGGCATGTCATGGCATGCAGAGTATATCGCCGCTCTCAGCGAAGATGACAAGTCTCTCGATCTCAGTGGATGGGTGAGCGTTGAAAACCGGTCGGGCGGGACATTCGAAGATGCAAAGCTCAAGCTTGTTGCCGGTGCGATCCACCGTGCAGCTCCGCCATCGATGCCGATGTATGACGGTGCTATGTCTGAGTCTTTCGGGAGAGCGACAAAGGCGGCTCCACAATTCGAAGAGCGTGGTATGTTCGAATATCATCTCTACGATCTCGGACGGAAGACGACGCTGCAGAACAATCAGGTCAAGCAGATCTCTCTACTCGAAGCAGATGCTGTGAAGGCGGTAAAGAAATACAGCTATCGCGGCGGGACGAACGTCGAGGTGACGGTCGAATTCGAGAACAAGCAGACGAACAACATGGGCATGCCACTGCCCGAAGGGATCGTTCGTGTGATGAAGAAAGATAAGGATGGCTCGCTCGAATTCGTCGGCGAGGACCGGATCAAACATACTCCACGCGACGAAACGATCACGCTGAAGGTGGGCGATGCATTCGATATGCTGGGCGAGCGCGTGGTCACCGATCAACGCAATCTCGGACCGCAATCGTCGCAGCAGACGATCGAGGTTACGCTTAAGAATCGCAAAGACACCGACGAGAAGATCGAGATCATCGAGCAGCTCGGCACCAACTGGGAGATCATGCGCAACTCGCATCCCTTCACGAAGAAGGACGCCAATAGCGTTGTCTTTCCAGTCACAGTGAAGGCTCGCAGCGAGCAGAAGGTGACCTACACCGTGATCTACAGCTACAGATAGTCTTTATTAGAATCAGCTTTGAAAAAGCCGCCCTCTCCAGGCGGCTTTTCTATTTTATGGGATGAACTATTGAAAGCAGGATTGACTTTTAGCCTTGGCTAAAATAATAAGAACACTAGGCTAAATGCACAGATCATCGATTCTCTTGCTCCTCCTCGGATGTTTGCTTGCATCCCATCCTCAAATGATGCAAGCGCAATCCGCTGACGCACCTAAGCCGATCGAGGACAACAGCTTTATGCTTGAAGAGGCGTACAATCAGGAGGCTGGAGTCGTGCAACACATCTTGAGCGTCGTCCGAGATCACAAAGCGAATGCATGGTCGCTCAACCTTGCGCAGGAGTGGCCACTATGGGGGCAGACGCATCAGTTTAGCTACGATCTCCCGCTAGAGCATGCGAACGGACTAACGCGCCTTGGGGACATCTCGATCAACTATCGGTACCAAGCGCTTGGCATCGAGAATCATGACGTCGCGTTAGCACCCCGCTTTAGCCTTATCATTTCAACATCTGAGCAAGATGACGACATAGATACGAAGGGAGTTGGGTTGTCACTCGGTTTACCGCTAAGCCTTAAGGTAGGGTCGTTTGCACTTCACACAAACGCAGAACTCGTAATCATTCCTAAGGCCACATTTAGTAGTGGCTATGCCACAGCGATCTCGGAGGTCAACTTGGGTCAGAGTGTAGTCTGGCTGATCCATCCTAAGTTCAATGCGCTGGTCGAGGGTCTTTGGAGCCGGTCAAGCTATCAGAAGCAGAATGGAGACACGCACTCCGAGGAGATGTATGTCATCAATCCCGGCATACGTTGGGCACATGATTTCGATAGCGGACTACAGATCGTCCCAGGTATCTCTATGCCGATCACAATCGGAGATGAAAGTTCGACACAAATATTCGTCTATCTCAGTCTGGAGCACAACTTCTGATACGCTGATCAAAAGCTGAAGCCGAACGAGAGCGACGCGCGGAAGTTTGTCTCGCGCTTGTGTGTCAGGCGCCACGCTGCATCGATACGAGCGACGTTAAAGATGTTGGCGACACCAAAGCCAGCTTCAACGAACGGCGTGTCCCCAGTGCCAGCGATGAGCGTACCCAACTGCGGACGCAACTGCTGCGAGAGTAGCGCCTGTCCTGTGTTGCCGAACGCGACCCAGTGCAGATCGAGCGGATCAAGGAATGTGATGCCTAGCAATCGCATGGGCAGATCGTAGAAATTCTGTTCTAGCATCACGCTCCAAAGATGATCGCCCTTGAATTCATGCGGCTCCATCGTGCGGAAGACATCGGTCTTTGAGAAGATCGCGTTATGCGTCTCGAATCCAAAGACATGCTGATAACCCGGCGTTCCAGAGAGCACCGAGCCGGCAAAACCGTTGAGCGAAAGCTTGCCAAGTCCACCAAGCTTTGTTGAATAGGCGAGCGTGCCGGCCAGACGTGAGAATTCAAAGTCGCTGCCCATCGATGGATCGCTCACCCTCCCATCAAATCCTAGCGTGATCGATTGCGAAAGCCATTCGAAGCTATGCTCACCACGTAACTCGATCGCTCGATAGAGTCCCTCGGCGACGGGTGGGTTGACGCGATAGACGTTCGCCTTGTCAAAGATCGTGAAGTTGTTGGTGGTTGCAAGCGACAGATTGCGCTCGTTCAAAGCTCGGACGGCAATAGATGTCCTGAGCGTAGGCGTCCACTCAAGCTCGAGATATCCGCCGTGGGTGCGATAGTAGTTTGGGTAGTCTTCACCAAAGAGCAGCGCAGTGGCTGTGTTGATCAATTTACCGTAACCCTCGCCGATGTTTGCAAGATCATTGTACATCCTGGCATTGACTGAAAGCAGCGGATTGATGCTCTCAACGACAGAGCTATGAAACTCGCCATCCGATCCGATGCCTCCCTGTACCTGCCGTACTTCATTCCATAGCAACGCTTGTTTCGCACTGATGTCATACTTGAAGCGCTCGTCGGAGACACCATAGGCACCGAGCCCAGAGAGCGAAAGGGGCCAACCACCGATGTCATTGAAGCCAGTACCGAGCTCGAAGCGAGAACCCTCGACGCGGTTGAAGCTATACGGTGTACCGCCCAACAGCAGGCCGATAGCGAACCCGATCGGGGAGAAGCCGCGTGGCTCTTGCCGGATCGTCGTGACGCTATCGATACGCGAGTAGGCTTTCTGCTCGTCGTCGTTCAGCGGGATGACGCGCATCTGTGCCCAGGCGATCGGAGTGATGCTATCCGCATTCGGCGCTACTTCGCGTCCGCCATCATCGAACACAGAATCGGGCACGCCAGCATTGATCACATAATTCTGCAGCACCGCTACGTGCTCAACAGTGAATGACGGTATCATCGGCATGGTGAACTCGGCCTTGATGAAGAACTTGTTCTCGGCAGGCATCCAGTATTTGTTGTCGATGAAGCGGAAGGTTTGATCAACACGGCCATCCTTCAGCGGACCGATCTTCACTGCTTTGTTCGGCATCAGCGAGAGATAGGTGACAGTGTGGTCCATCTGATCGATGTAGAGCGTCCCTTCGAGTGCAGGTGCAAGTGCACCGCGTGGCTCGACACTGATCTTGTATGACCTTGAGCCGTTGATCTCCACCGTACCTAGGAGGTCGTAATCGTAACGATCGAATGCATCGCGCGCAAGCGGGCTCACGATCGTGTAATCTGGTAGCTCCACTCGTTCATCATAGAAGTTCATGATGCCAAGCAGACTAAAGCGGTTTGCAGACGCAGGCAAGTTTGCGGTTTGCTTTCGAGCAATGATACGCTCGGCATAGCCTTTCTCCTTTTGCCAATAACCCTTCGCGATAGACTCAATGATGCTGATGATGCTGGTGTCGCCGCCCGAAATGGTGCGAGCATTCAATCGCCCATAGACCTCGAATGCGTAATCCTTGATGAGTGGCTGCCAGGTCTCCTTGGTCTCGATCACCTGGCGCATGATCCGGCGGGCTTCTTCGCGTGTGTCGTTGGGTGTGACGACTACATCTTGTCCGGTGATCGGTGCGATCGTGAGCGCGAAGTCCCGTGTGGCAGGGAAGGGAGCTGTGAGCGTGATCGTATCAGGCCTATAACCGATCGCTGATACTCGCAGACGAACGCTGGACCCACTCAGAATCAGACGATACTTACCTTGCGAGTTCGCCTTAGCACCCTTGGATGTGCCAAGTATGGCGATCGAAGCACCGGGGATACCTTCGCCCGCGCCAGATTGCACATGTTCGCGGATCACGCCAGTGAGCTCCGACTGCGCCACAGCCGTGATCGGGAGTAAGAGTAGTGCGAGTAGAACGAGTATTGCCTTCATCAGGCAAAAATAGCTCGGCCAAACCGATGAGGTTCGAGCCGAGCTATTTTAATCTTAACCGAAATTCATTCTGCGGCCACAGCCGCTCGAAACGGTAACTCGCACACTTACTCGAAGATAATCATCTTATTCCAAAGCTGTTCGCCATCTGCTGTCTCGATCACGTAGAAGTAGGTACCTGCCGATACGTTGATACCTTGCTCGTCGCGGCCATCCCAGAAGACGTTGTTCTCGCCGGGTTGCTGTGTTTGGCTGCCGTCGAGCAATGTCTGCACGAGTTGTCCGGCGGTACTGAAGATCTTAAGCGTTGTATTGTCTTCCTTTGGCAGATAGAATCGGATACGCGTCGGCGTCATCGTCGATCGATCCTGAAGGAAGAAGGGGTTCGGATAATTCTGGTCAAGGCGCAAGCGATTGTTTCCTTCACCTCGATGCACTTCTACGAAGTTCGAGAAGCTCTCGCTGCCATCGAGATCGACGGTCTTGATCTGATAGAGATAATCGCCATCCTCGATCTTCGGATCGATGAAGTCATACGACTTGCGCGTGTTCGATTCGCCAGCAGCTGGCAATTCGCCGATCTCCTCGAAGATGCCGCTATTGAAGCTGCGACGAACGACGAAGCGCCATGTGTTACGCTCGCTATCCGTCGTCCAGTGTAGCTCTGTATGCAGGTCACGTGGGATCGCTGTGAGGCTCGAGATCTCGACAGGCAGAACGTTTGTATTCGCTTCCCAGAGTCCGCGGCCGAATGTCGCTACGCGTAGCGTTGCCTTGTTCGGATGAAGTGCTACATCCCAGCAAGGCACCATGCCGATGCCTGTGCCAGCAACACCCCAGGTCACGCCGGCATCACGGGTATAGTACATACCGAAATCTGTCGCAGCGTACCAGATCGACTTTGGATTCAGCGAATCGAGTGCGATCGACCAGCAGATCGCGGCTGGCAAGCCAGTCGTGCCGGATCCAGACTTGTTATTCCAGGAATCACCACCATTCGTCGTAGACAACACGCGTGCAGTGCCGGTGCTGGATGAGGCGAGCGAGATCACAGCGAAGTCGGGATCGCTGCCGACAAGTTGGATCGATGTGACGACCACGCTTGGTACACCGGCGGTGGTTTCCCAGGCTGTGCCGTTGTTCGTTGAGCGTGCAACCTTGTCATATCCGCCGACCCAAATGATATTGTTGTTGTATGGATTGACACCGATCGAGCGGATCGGGCTACTGTTCGTGAACCCTGCAGATGAGGCCTTTGCCCAGTTCTGGCCGTCTGTCGATTTCCAAAGATCTGCACGACCAAGATAGCGGGTGTATGGCGACTTGTTGCCCATCTTGAGCGGCGCATCCCAGTCGGCTTCGTCGTTAAACTGATTGCCTACAAACGCGAATGATGATGCGGTGCCACCATTTATCGAGCGATAAGGGTCTCCATTTGGTCCGAGCGCTAATATCTCATTCGCATTAGTCGGATGGACCACTGCC
>JBKJTP010000207.1:0-2618 GCA_046590195.1 Kapaibacterium sp. (SeqCode)
AACATGAAGATCCATAGGATCACATCAACCGATGAGAGCGGTACCTTAACATACATCATCGAGGACGCAGCAACAAAGCAGGCTGCGGTCATTGACGCGAACCTCAGCGATGTTGACAGTGTGATCGACCTCATCAAGGCCGAAGGTCTGCACGTATCTGCAATTGTGGATACACATACTCATGCTGACCACAAGAGCGCGGCTTGCGTTCTGCGAACCGAACTCGGTGCACCGTACCTCATGCATCCGAATACAAACGGCAAGTGGAAGATCGTAGAACTTGGCAAGGCGTTCGGCATCGAAGAGATACTGCGCGCGAATGCAGATATCGAGGTCGATGAATATATTGATGAAGGTGACGTCGTAAAAGTTGGCGGACTCGAAGTGAAGGTTCTGCACACACCTGGCCATACCGACAATCATATCACGTTGTTGGTCCAGGATGCGGTGTTTACCGGAGATCTGCTGCTCATTGGTCAGGCTGGGCGAAGCGATCTGCCTGGCGGTGATCCACGCGCGCAATACGATAGTTTGTATCATAAGATCATGTCGTTGTCCGGTAACACGAAGATCTACCCCGGGCATGACTACGAGAGTAATGAATATACTCTTCTCAGCGATGAGTTGAAGTCCAATCCATTTCTTCAGCGTACGGATGAAGACGATTTCGTCGATTTCGTCAGCGAGTATTTCCCACCTATCGCCGATGCGGGAGACCAAGGACAGGTCGTTCTTCAGTGCGGTACACAGCGCGTGAAAACAGCTACTGAAAAATACACTGATATCTCTGCGGAGCAGCTAGTTAAAAAGTTGAAGAAGGACCGGAACACGCTGTTGCTCGACGTGCGCGAAGAGCCTGAGCTTAGAGCGTTTGGGGCATTACCAGGGGTAACCAACATCTCGAGCAAGTCGCTTGCAACTCAGCTTGATCTGTTGCCGAAAGATCGCGAGATCGTCGTCGTTTGTCAGTCGGGTGGCCGCTCAGCAGAAGCTGCACACCTACTAACTGCGAAAGGATTTCGCAGCGTATTTAACTTGCTCGGCGGCACTGGTGGATGGATCGCGAGAGGCCTTCCGGTCGAACGTCCGTCAACAACATCTTCACGTGCGAAATCTAGTCTAACGACATGATCAGAAAACTTCTCGAACTCTTAGGTCTGATTTCTGCCTCGAAGGGGGGCGGCGCTGTTTCGCATATCAACGCCATGGAGGCCGCGCAGAAGATCAAGACTCCAGAGGTCTTTCTGCTCGATGTGCGCAGTCCTGATGAATATCGCAATGCGCACATCGAAGGTGCAAAGCTGATCCCGGTCGGCGAGCTCCGGCAAAGAATCGGTGAGTTACCGGATATGAAAGATAAGGTCGTGCTTGCGTATTGCCAAAGCGGTATGCGTAGCAGGAGCGCTGCGAGCGTCCTCGCGTCAGAAGGCTTCACCGTAATGAATCTTAAAGGTGGTATTTCAAGCTGGATGGCCGCAGGCAATCCGGTCAAGCGAGGTAAGAAATGAAGAAAAGCACTCTCATTCTCAGCGCGCTGACCACTATTGGTGCGGCCGGTGGATATGCCTATTATTACTTCATCGGTTGCGCGAGCGGCACGTGCCCGCTTTCGAGCAATGCATGGATCATGACCGGCTACGGTGCCATGCTGGGAGCGACGATCTCGCCATTTGCTTCAACGCGTAAGCGTCCGGAGCCGAATGCCGACAACAATCAGGAAGACTCGTCGCCTAAGTGATCATCACTGCTGCGAGCGTCAGACAACTAATAAATAACCAGAGAATGACGCCGAGCGAAAGCGATCGAGGACCAACTGCGCGAATGCTGGCGAGACTGAGCCCTGCACCGATAAGAAAGAGCGTCACCGAGAATAATCGCTTTGCCACCATCACGATCGGTTCGGTGATCTCGCCGGGAAGTTGAAGGACCGTGCGCAAGATGGAAGCAAGTAGGAAGAGCCCAATAAACCAGGGAATCGGTATGGGAGTCGGTGGCGCATCGGTCTTCTTGCTCCTTCGTCGTTCGATGGCGATGAATGCAAGTACAAGCGGGACGATCCAGAGTGCTCGACTTAGCTTGATGACCGTTGCGATCTCTAGCGCCTCGGCGCCATAGGCCTGCGCAGCACCAACAACCGAAGATGTATCGTGGATCGCGATTGCGGCCCACAGTCCGAACTCTGCTTGTGTCAATCCTAGTGCGTGGCCTAGTGGCGGAAAGACGAACAGTGCTACAGCATTAAGCAGAAACACGCACCCAAGAGCTACGGATATTTCTTCATGTTTTGCCTCGATCACTGGTGCGATCGCAGCGATCGCGCTACCACCACAGATCGCAGTGCCGCAAGAAATGAGGATGGACGTGACGCGCGGCACCGCGAGCCACCGGCTTAGCAACCACCCGAGAACGAGGGTGCTGAAGATCGAGATGATCGTAAAGAGCAGGCCATCACGACCAGCCTCGATCACCTTCCCAAAGTCAAGGCCGAAGCCAAGACCGACGATGGCGATCTGAAGCAGATATTTGGACCAGGTCTTGCTCTGCGCGGGATATGGATTGCCGAGAGCTATTGCGAACGCAATACCTAGCAGCAGCGCGAGCGGAGGTGAACACCACGG
>JBKJTP010000020.1:0-4997 GCA_046590195.1 Kapaibacterium sp. (SeqCode)
GACGTTTCAGCTTCGCGATGAACAATGGATCGAAGTGCCCGTGGCGCACATTCATGACGCAAAAGCGATCGATGGAAAGATCTACATGGCGACCAACACGGGTCTGGTCGAATACGCCAATGGCACATTCACGAATATGGATCAAGGCATCTACAATGCCAATGTTACCACATTTGGCAGCGTAGGCAATGCTCTCTTCGCGCGATCGGCTTCTGGCCTATATCGCACGTTGGACGGCGGCGCAAACTGGCAATTCAATTCGACGATGTATGCGCTGGACATGGCTACGGCAAAGGGCTCGATGGTCGTGCGTGGCACGAGCATCATGCGCACAACGGATGAAGGAAACACGTGGTTGAATCTCGACGATCAACTCGCAGATTTCATTCTTTCACCGACCGATCTGATCTCCAGCGGTGAGAACATCTATCTCACAAGCGGACTCGTCTCTGCTGGTGAGCACGGATCGCAGACGCATTGGACGACCGGCGGTGTGTATTCATCAACCGATGGCGGCGCAACCTGGCGTGACATCAGTGGCAATTTGCCAGAGAACTTGTGGACGAAAGTCCCAACGTATCTCGCAGCAGCCGCGAATGGCAAGCTGGTGATCTACACAGCCGATGGTATGTTCGCCACGAACGAAGGTTCGACGAATTGGCACCGCGTCACTCCCCCACCGTTCAGAAACGCGCTGGATGTATTCTCGACCGGCGATCGCTTCCTGATGATCGCCGACAGCACCTGGTATGAGTCACTCGACGGCGATCAGTGGACAATGCTCAATGCCACTGCGCCAGATCGCTTCATGCGAGACTATGCAGCCGTGACGAGCTTTGCATCGATCCGTGGCATAGCACATATCTCTACGACGCAGTATGAATGGATCGACACCGTTTACAAAACGATCACTCGTAACTTCAAGCTTGAGAACAATGCGTGGGCGGAGATCACATCGACACTCCCTGCGAATACAGTGACGACTCCAATGATCGAGCATCAGAACGCGCTCTATGCAGGCACATCAACGCTCGGCGTATGGAAGATGGCATTGCCAGCTAGCAATGTTGCATCGAATGAAGATGCGAAGTCGATCGAGATCTATCCGAATCCGACGAGTGATTTCGTGAAGCTGCCATCTTCCGCGAAGAGCATCGCAGTTTACAACACGCTAGGGCAGAGCATCACTCATCAAGTAACGTTGGACGGATCAACGCTTGATGTTCGTGCACTACCAGCGGGAGTGTATCATCTTCTCATCGATGGCAAGTCAGCTTCATTCGTGAAGCACTAACGGTCCTCACTATTCCAGCTAAACCAAAAAGGGCTGCCATCACTGGCAGCCCTTTTTTGCGTTTGAATGTTCTTAGAATTACATCCCCTGCCCGTGGCAGCTCTTGTATTTCTTGCCGGAGCCACATGGACATGGATCATTGCGGCCAACCTTCGGCTGCGAGCGTGTGATCGTCTCCACTGGCTGCGCGGCGCGCGGCGGGATCGGTACGCCGTTGCCCTCGCCGTTGTCGGCAGGACCCGGGACATTGCCGAAGCCTGAACCTGGATCTTCTTTCGTCGCTGTCATGCGCTGACGGCGTGGCTGATCGGGCATCCGGCGGTTCGGCTGAATGACCTGACCATCCGGTGTTGCCATGACAGGATAGAGCTTGAATACAAGCTCAAGAATGCCATCGCGCACAAGCACCAGCATTTGCTGGAACATGCGGTAACCTTCCTGCTTGTACTCCATCAGAGGGTCCTTCTGTCCGTATGCACGGAGATGGATACCTTCCTTGAGCTCGTCCATCTCGCGAAGATGATCCTTCCACTTGTCGTCGATGACCTTCAGCGTAGCGAAGCGCTCGAGGCTCGCCATCGCTTCTGAGCTAAGGTCTTGCTCCTTACGCTCGTAGTATGCCTTGGCCTCTTCGTACAAACGCTGTGTCAGGATCTCCGGATTGAGCTTGACGGCTTCATCACGGTCGATCGGCACTTCGATGAGGAAGCGCGTACGGACCTCGTCCTCCATCTCCGTGAAGTTGCCTTCGTGGAAGTGGAGCCCGACGATCTCGCTGATCGCCTGCTCAAGGTTCTCAAAGATCTCGTCCTTCAGGCGCTCACCATAGAGCGCATGACGGCGGCGATCGTAAACGACCTCGCGCTGCGAGTTCATCGTGTTATCGTATTCAAGCAAGCGCTTGCGGATGGCGAAGTTGTTCTCTTCGACCTTCTTCTGCGCACGCTCAACGGACTTCGTGATCATGCCATGCTTGATCACTTCGCCCTCTTCAAGTCCGAGCTTCTGCATGATGCCTGCGATACGCTCAGAGCCGAAGAGGCGCATCAGATCATCCTCCAACGAGAGGAAGAACTGGGAAGAACCTGGATCGCCCTGACGTCCTGCGCGGCCACGCAACTGACGATCGATACGGCGCGAATCATGTCGCTCTGTACCGATGATATGCAAACCACCAGCTTCGCGCACGCCAGGTCCGAGTTTGATATCCGTACCGCGGCCAGCCATGTTCGTTGCGATCATGATCGCACCTACCATACCGGCGTTCGATACGATCTCAGCTTCGCGAGCATGCTGCTTCGCGTTGAGAACGTTATGCGGAATGCCTTCGCGCTTGAGCATACGCGCGATCGTCTCAGACACTTCAACGCTCGTTGTACCAACCAGCACCGGACGGCCCTTCTCACGATTCTCGCGGATCTCCTGGATCACCGCGTTGTATTTCTCACGCTTTGTGCGATAGACCATATCGTCATTATCCTTACGAACGATGTCCTTGTTCGTTGGGATGACGACAACATCAAGCTTGTAGATCTCGAAGAACTCAGGAGCTTCTGTCTCGGCCGTTCCTGTCATGCCGGAAAGCTTCTTATAGAGACGGAAGTAGTTCTGCAGCGTGACCGTTGCAAGCGTCTGCGTATCGCGCTCGACCTGCACGCTCTCCTTCGCTTCGATCGCCTGATGCAAGCCCTCGGAATAACGGCGGCCAGGAAGGATACGACCGGTGAACTCGTCAACGATCATGACCTTACCTTCCTGCACAACATACTCTACGTCCTTCTCATAAAGCGTGTACGCCTTGAGAAGCTGAAGTACTGTATGCAAACGGTCGGAGCGATCCGCGTAATGGCGGTGCAATTCGTCCTTTTTCTTTTTCTTCTCATCTTCTGAGAATCCCTGCACGTCGAGCTGCGAAAGCTCGGTTGCGATATCAGGTAGAATGAACATATCGACGTCCTGACCCTCAGCCATGAACAAGCGGCCCTTCTCGGTCAAGTCGATATTGTGATTCTTCTCTTCAACGACAAAGTACAGCTCTTCATCGAGCAAATGCATGTTGCGGCTCTGATCGCGCATGTACTCAAGCTCTGTCGTCTGCTTTAGCTTCAGGATCTCGCCATCGCCCAGCATCTTCATCAGACGATTGTTCTTTGGCATGCCGTGATGCGCGCGAACAAGCTGCTCGCCAGCTGTCTTCTTGTCCTTCGAGTCGCCTGACGCGAGCAAACGCTCTGCTTCGCCAACAAACTTTGCAACCAGCGACTTCTGCGCATTGACCAATCGGTCAACCTTCGGCTTCATCTCATCGAACTTCTGATCGCCAGAATCAACAGGACCAGAGATGATGAGCGGCGTGCGTGCTTCATCGATCAGCACAGAGTCGACTTCATCAACGATCGCGTAATTGTGCGGGCGCTGCACCATGTCTTCGACGTCGGTGACCATGTTGTCACGGAGATAATCGAAGCCAAACTCGTTGTTCGTGCCGTATGTGATATCGGCTGCGTATTCTTTCTTACGCTCCCACGGCTGCATCGTCTGCAGGATCACACCGGTCGTTAGGCCGAGGAAGTTGTAGATCTGCCCCATCCACATCGAGTCACGTCGAGCGAGATAATCGTTGACTGTTACGATGTGTACGCCGCGTCCAGGAAGTGCGTTGAGATAAGCTGGCAATGTTGCAACGAGCGTTTTACCTTCGCCTGTCGTCATCTCGGAGATCTTACCTTGATGCAGTACGGCGGCGCCGAGCAACTGTACATCGAATGGTACACCAGGAATGCGGAAGCCTGGGATGATCTCGTCGCGTGTGCTGAGTCTGCGGCAAGCTTCTTTGACAACTGCGAATGCCTCAGGAAGCAGTTCGCTTAGAACCGCTTGCGTTGACTCATAGAGCTCCTTCTCGAGCTGTGGAAGTTTGTCGAGGATCTCAATACGCTCGTTATGCGGAACGTCGGTCTTGAGTAGTTCACGAAGCTCGTGGATCTCAGCATCTACTTCGCCTGTGACCTCTTTGATGCGTGCGCGGAATTCCTGAGTCTTAGCTTGTAACTCTGCGTCGGAGATGTTCTCCAGTTGCGCATAGTACTCGTTGATCTCATCGACCATCGGCAGCAGACCTTCGACGTCCTTTTCCTTCTTATTGCCGAATAGCTTCTCTAAAAACTTGATCATTCTCGTGGGTTAATTGCCGCAGTAAATGCCTGCGGACATGACCGATCTCATTACGAATAGAACGGTCCATAGTTACCGGAGAGGGTAATGTGGAGCGGCAAACCGAAGCGAGCAGCACCCAAAGGTAGCGCAACAGGAGCGATACTATCGAGACTTTTTACTTGCAGATGCCTTAGCATTCTTGCCGTTCGAACCTGCTTTCCCAAGCTGCTCCATTTTGGCGAGAAGTGGCTTTATAGAGCCAGATCGGGCAATTTTGGAAGCCGAAGAAAGGTCGATGAACTGAACGGACCTTCCGAAGACCTCCTCAAACAGCATTTTCTTTCGCTCCGCTCCCCATATCTCAAGCTCAAGATCGCGTGGCGCTGAGCGCTCTGGCGTGACCGAACAGCGAAGTCCTTGCGCAGTGAACGAGATCTGGATCGCTTTGACGAAACTTAGGTGGCCGCGATCGAGCCCGTCAGCGATCCTGAGGATCGCCGAAAGCTTTCTGACGATCTCTCGGTGGTCATCGGTCATCAGCTGTGAG
>JBKJTP010000076.1:0-9172 GCA_046590195.1 Kapaibacterium sp. (SeqCode)
CACCATTCTCTCCGCTGAGAGGTCCCTCGATTCCGTCCTCGCTTCGCTCCGGACTACACTCGGGATGACAAGTTTGGGAATTTGTGCTCGCGCCTAACTATCTTTTTGCCCCACCAGGCGCGGGGACCGCGCCGCTACACAGATCGCGCGTCCTCTGCTGCATGCTTCTGTTGCCGCGCGATCTCTTTATCGGTTGGAGCCGAATCATTCATCGCACCGGTCTTGAGCGATCCGGCGGGCACAAAGGTGCAGAGCTGAATTCCGGATGGAGTGCCGCGTGATTCAATCGCGCGAAGCGTGCTTGGTGGCAAGCCATCTTCGAACAACTTCTTCCCTTCCCCGATGATGACTGGAAAGATCCAGAGTCTCATTTCGTCGATCAGATCATTCTCGATCAATGTCTGCATTAGCTTGCCGCTTCCCCAAACGTGCAGATCAGGTCCATCACCTTCTTTAAACATGCGGAGCTTACTAACAATATCGCCCTTGATCAACTGCGTCTGTTCCCACTCGAATGTATCGAGCGTATTCGTGGCAACATACTTGGTCGCATTGTTAAATGGCCCAGCGATGTAATTGTTTTGATACGGCCAGTATGCTTGCCAGATCTCGAACGTTCTACGGCCAAGGAGCAAGTCGAAGTCGCTCGACATGAGTGCATTCAGCTCTTTGCCGAGCGCAGGCTCCTGAAACGGCGCGACCCATCCGCCATGCTTGAATCCATCGCTGGTGTCTTCCTGCGGTCCACCAGGACCTTGTATCACGCCATCAAGCGAGACCTGATGAATGCTGATGATCTTTCTCATAGTTCGAGTCTCCATCTCCCCTCTTCGTCGACAAAGTAGCATTCGCCGTTCGACATCTCGATCAGCTCGCGCCCGTCTGCTGCTGGCTTGCGTCCGGTCTCTACGACCTGAACGCCGTGCTCCTTTGTGAGATACTTCGCGAGTGCTTCGACGGTTGGCTCAATGCCGCCAAGCCAATCGCTATCGCCGTCGGATTCCTTTACAAATGCTCTTGACATAACTAAACCTTATATTGTCATCCTGAGCGAAGTGCAGTGAGCGCTAGCGAACGGAACGGAGTCGAAGGATCCCCCTGACTCTTGACAAAATGCAGGGAGATCCTTCGACTCGCTACGCTCGCTCAGGATGCACACCCTATACCCTATACCCTATACCCTACTCACACCTGCTCGTTATCGATCTGCGCGCGCTGGAGCTTACCGGAATAATCGATGTAGACGACTTTCCACTCGGTGTAGAACTCGAAGACAGCCCAGCCGCCTTCGCGGTGTCCATTGCCGGTGGCCTTCACGCCACCGAATGGCATGTGTGCCTCGGCACCGATCGTTGCGCTATTGATGTATGTGATGCCCGCTTCGATATCACGTGCAGCTACCATCGCTTTGTTGATGTCGCGCGTGTAGATGCTGGATGACAATCCATAGATCACCGAGTTGTTGATCTCGATCGCTTCTTCGAGTGACTTGCACTTGAGGTAGAGCACCGGTCCGAAGATCTCTTCCGTCGCGATGCGCATTGTTGGCGTAACGCCGGTAAAGATCGTAGGTTGGAAGAACCAGCCTTTGTCGAGCGCGCCGCCTGATCCGATCTCTCCGCCGAGCACGCAGTTCGCGCCTTCGTCTTTGCCGATCTTCACATACTTCTCGATATTCTTGCGCTGCTGCTCATTGATGATCGGGCCGACGTGTGTCGCATCATCAAGCCCATCGCCAACGCGAAGCTTCTTTGCTTGTGCGATCAAGCGCGTTACGAATTCATCGTGAATGCCTTCGTGCAAGATCAAGCGCGATGTTGCTGTGCAACGTTGTCCGGTGGTGCCGAATGCTCCCCAGAGTGCGCCTTCGATCGCAAGATCGAGATCAGCGTCGTCCATAACGATCTCCGCATTCTTGCCGCCCATCTCTAGACAAACATGCTTTGTGCGCTTGCCGCATGACTGCGCGACGAGCTCACCTGTTGCAGTGGAACCGGTAAAGCTCACTGCCTGGATCGCTGAATGCTCCGTGATCGCTTTACCAACTACTTCGCCTTGGCCGTGCACGAGATTCAAGACGCCCTTAGGAAGCCCTGCTTCCTCGAGTATCTCAACGAGCAACGTAGCAGTCTCTGGCGTATCCTCCGCTGGTTTGAAGACGAACGTGTTGCCAGCGACAAGTCCCGGGAAGATATTCCATGTAGGGATCGCCATTGGGAAATTCCATGGCGTGATCAATCCGCATACGCCGACAGGTACTCGGAAAGAGAGGTTGAGCTTGTTGCGAAGTTCGCTTGGTGTGTTGATGCCGAAGAGGCGTCGGCCTTCCGTCGCGCAATAGTATGCGGTGTCGATACCTTCTTGTGCATCGCCCTTCGTTTCGGTGAAGGTCTTTCCCATCTCACGCGTCATAACGCGTGCGAGCTCGTTCTTGCGACGAGCCATGATGTCGCCAGCGCGGCGGATGATATCGCCACGCTCCGGTGCTGGAACGAGGCGCCATTCTTTGAACGCTCGCAGTGCTGCTACCGCTGCTTCGTCTACATCCTTCTGGCCAGAGAGTGGGAAGGTGCCCAAGACCTCATCCCAATTCGCAGGATTGCGGTTCTCGAATGTCTTGCGAGTTGAAGATGCGCGCCACTCGCCGTTGATGTAATTTTTGAATTCCTTCGCCATGTGAGCCTAGAGAGCTATAGTGAGCTAATGAGAAAAGACTATGAGCGCATCAAACACCATCGGGGTGCAAAACTTCCCTGTTCTTCTACTTCGGCGCTGAGACCTCATCCAGCGCGGCGAAGAGATCTTTGAAGTCGAATGGCTTTGTCAGATGCAGCAAAAAGCCGGCATCGCGTGTGCGTTCAATATCCTGCTCGGTGCCGTAACCGGTCATGGCAATTGCTCGGAATGCGTTCCGGCCTTTGATCTCGTGTAGCGCAGCAATTAGCTCGAGCCCTGTGCCGTCTGGCAAACCAATGTCGCTGACCAAGACATCGAACTCATTCTCTTTCGCGTACTCGATCGCATCCATGATGCGATGCCTCGCAACAGGTATGTATCCTCGTCTTGCAAGCAACGTCGAAAGTACCTTGCTTGTATCTATATGATCATCGACCAGCAGGATGCGAAGCGCCTCAGGATGCTCGTGAGATTTCCTCACCTCTCGTGGCCTTGCCGTCACATTTACTTCCTGCGCCGGCAACTCCAGGCTCATGCGCGCTCCGTGACCTTTACCTTCGCTCGCTGCTTTTAGGCGGCCATCATGCATCTCTGCCAGCATCTTACTGATAGACAGGCCAAGGCCCAGTCCACCAAAATGTCGTGTGATCGATTGCTCACCCTGCTCGAATGGCTCAAAGATGCGATCGATAATGTCATGATCGATCCCGATCCCAGTGTCTTCGATCTCGATCTCAATGCGATGTGGGTCTGGATTGGTCGTGCAGATCCGGATCCGCCCTCCCTCCGGAGTGAACTTGATCGCGTTCTTTGTCAGGTTCCACATGATCTGCTTGATCCGACCTGGATCAACAAAACTGCAGTGAGACTTTGCATCAAGATCAACCGTCAACGCAATATTCTTTGCCTCGATCTCACCATAGAACATCTCAACCACTTCACTTATCGTAATGTGAAGGTCGTGATCGACCTTGGTGAGCGGCAATTTCCCCTTTGAGATGCGTGTAAGATCGAGTAGATCATCGATGAGCCTTGCTTCTGAAAGCACGTTGCGCTCGATGATCTCAAGCCATGGCATCAGTTCTGGCGGCAGCAGTGCGTCCGTTTCGAGCGCTTGCACAGTGGTGAGGATCGGTGTGAGCGGCGTGCGGAGTTCGTGGCTGAGCACCGCGAGGAATCGATCCTTCGCCTCATTCACAGCTTCTGCAGCTTCTTTGGCGCGTTGAAGTTCTTCAGCGTCGCGCTTGCGTTCGGTAATGTCACGAACAAAGCCGACGAATCGCCTTTCATTATCCCGAACGTATTCACCGAATGTGACCTCCACCGGGAAGATACGACCATCCCTATGCAGACCCTCCACTTCAGCACCGCTCCAATCAACGTGCTTCTTACCTGTTGCAAGGTAGCGCTCCACCCCAGCGTAATGCAGTTTCTTCAGATAATCGGGCATGATCAGATCGAGCTTCGCTCCCATGAGATCTTGCGGCTTCCAACCAAAGATCTTTTCTACGCTCTGATTGACGTAGAGCACATTGCTCTCGCGATCGATCGTGAAGATCGCATCGCTCGCTGTCTCGGCGATGATCTTGTATTGCGCTTCGAACTCGAGCCGTGATAGCTCGGCCTCATGTAACTCGGTCAGATTCAGAACAAAGCTTACGACCTGATCCTTGTTGCCACCGAGATAGGCAGTGCTTAGCAGCGCGTGGACGAACGATCCATCTTTATGATAAAACCGCTTCGTGTAAGGTTTCGCTACGCCTTGCGACTCCAGCTCATCGACCGCTTCACTATAATGATAACGATCTTCGGGCGGTGTCAAGATATCACGGGTCGGCACCGTGCTTCGGAATTCTTCCGGCGCGTATCCGAGCATTTCAGTGAAGGCATGGTTTGTGTAGTAGATCCTGCCTTCTGCATCACTGAAGATGATACCGATAAGATTCGACTCCAGCAAGCTCTTAAACTGCGCTTCACCTTTGAGCAATCGTTGCTCAACCTGCTTGCGCTCTTCGATCTCACGTTGCGCTTCTTGATAAAGCTTCGAGTTTCGAATAGCGATCGAACTGATATGCGCTAGTTCTTCTGCGAATGCAAGATCATCCTTCCTAAATCGGCGATGCGACTCCGATGTAGCCAACGTTATCACGCCTATGACACTCCCATCTACATTGAGCGGCACTGCCATGACCGACTCGATCCCGAGTTTCAGGATCAATTCGAAGTGCCTGTCGTCAACAGCGAGTTGTTTCAGGATATCGTCTGTGAGTGCGGGCAAGAATGCAGATCCGCCCGTTCTGATAAGATCGAATGTGCCGGGTGATGTCTCTGGTGATGGAGGATAAAGGTTCGCAATGTCTTTTGCTAGTTGTACCTTTGTCGGGTCGACATGTGCGACAGCAAGCCGTCTGATCGTGCGTTCATCGACAACCATATCGACCGCGCACCAGTCGGCAATTCGAGGCACGATCGAGTGTACAAGTCGCTCCAGTGTGCCCTCGTAATCAAGCGTCGAAGCCAGATCTTCTGTCGCCTCTCTGAGGAAGATGAGTCGCCCGGATGCGCGCTTGGCTTCATCGATGTTCGTCGTAGAGCCATACCATCGGACGATGTTGCCGTTCTCATCGCGATGCGGTACTATGTGTAGCAGATGCCAGTAAGCGACTCCGTCCGAAGCGCAACGAAGTCTTACATCAGTCTCTTCTGCTCTCTCACCGTTGAGAGCCTCTTGCCACCAGGCTAAGAATGTCTCGCGATCGTCCTGATGGATCACCCGGTGCCAGTCATACTTTGTTTCTTCAACGCTGAGGCCAGAGTACTCGTACCAATGGGAATTGGCGTACTCTACTGAGCCGTCTGGCAGGACGGACCAAACCATCTGCGGGATGGTCTCTATAAGTTGCTTGAAAAAGTCCAAATGGATGAGCTAAGGATCGATCGGTGTTGATCTAAAAGAAGGTGAAAGTATTATACCAAAGAATCACCAAAACGAAAAAAGGCGCCATAATAGGCGCCTTGCTGCTCGCACTTAGCTTATTTGGTCAGTAAACTGCTAGCACATTGACGGGACGCAGTTTCTGGAAATAGAGCTTCGAGGAATCGCTGGAGAGGTTTAGCACATACCGGCCATCCTTCTGCTTCCAGACCTGATACGTATCAAACGTTGGCTGATCGTTGGTGCCATCACCCATCTCGCGCATCGTCTTGCCGAGCACATGGATATACGAGGCGTAGATCATGCCTTTGGTGTCGGAAGCGTGGTACCATGTAGCCTCGCGCACTTTGCCCGCTTCATCGAACTGCACTTCCCACGCTCCCTCTCTGCCCCACTCGTGGCTTGGGAATGACCATGCAAGCTCGTTCTTCGTTAGTCCCTTGAATTGCTGCTCGACATCCTCACGGCTCATGCCAAGCTCTGGTGTCTGGATCGTCCAGTCGTTTGCGCAGCTACCGATGAGCATAGCTATGGGTACGAGTATGATAGCGAATAGTCTACTTCTTTCTACACTTAGCATAGCCTTACGTAACTAAATCCTAACTGTTCACAGCTTCACGGTTGACATTGAACAGCTTCGCGAACACTGTTGAGCTGTACAAAGACTATGCGCCATAAACAGGCCAACTCTGAATATGAATGTGTTATCACATTCCCACCTCCTCGTCTGCCGCCACCGGCTCACTCCCAAATCAGCGATGAGTATCGCTCGTGCAGGAAGATACCACTTGCCACTCCCACGTTGAAGGAGTCGATGTTCTTCGCCATCGGGATCATGGCGGTAATGTCAGCAGCATCGATCGTTGCGTCAGATAAACCGGTCCCTTCGGCACCAAGGATGATCGCACTTCTATCGTGCCATTCTACGTGAGTCAGTGGTACCGAATCATCTCGCAGCGCAGCTGCAATGAGCTTGAACGAAGCTTCCTTCAGCGATCGCAGTACACCGGGCAGATCGTGCGTACGGATGATCGGTACATTCACGACGGTACCCATAGAGACTCTCACCGATCTTCGCAGAAAGGGATGGCAACACGTCTGATCGACGATCACTGCATCGACACCAAAGCCAGCTGCGGTGCGAATGAGCGTGCCCATATTCTCCGCATCGGCAAGACCTTCAAGCACTACGATCGTCTTTGGCGCCCCGCCCAATGTGACAGATGAAAGCTCAGGCTGCTGGGGTATGCTCACGGCGAGCATCACACCCTGATGCAAAGGATATCCGACGATCTTTTCCATCGCTGGCTTGAGTGCGAGATGGATCTGTGTTGTGCCGCCTGTTCGTGATTCAAATATGGGCTTGAAGAATTCGAAGAATTCTTGCGTCATCAGTGCAAACGGTACCGCGGCATCGGACCCAAGTATCGACTCAACGATCTTCGGGCCTTCACCAACGAACAATCCATCTTTGAGATGACCGGAGATCCCCTTCAACGAAGCGAAGTATGCGTAGTGCGCTTCGGAGAGATCGCTCAGGACATAGGCCACGCGCAGAAGTTTAGATGCTTAGTTGGTCGATCTGAATTCCTTTTCAGGAGAGCCCTTCACGAGCACCATCACTCGGCGATTCAGACGCTTGCCTTCTTTCGAGTCATTCGGTGCGATCGGACGGATGTGTCCGTAACCGACAGCATCGACGCGTCGATCGGCAATACCCTTTGATATAAGATGCTTCTTGACCTGCTCCGCGCGCTGATCGGAAAGCTGAAGATTCATCTTTGGATCACCGTCGGAATCGGTGTGACCCTGCACTTCGATGTCGAACTCTGGGAATTTGTTCAGCAATTGCACAAGCTGATCGAGCATTGCTAGCGATGACTTCTGTATGGTTGCTTTGCCAACATCAAAGAGTACGTTATCGAGACGGAATAGCTGTCCCTGCACATCCTCCTTCTTTAGATCGTCGGATGCCAGTCCGCTTGGCAGATCGAACCCAGGTCTTGCAAACTTCGGTAAGCCGATCTTCCAGATGTCTGACTTACCGAAGCCGCGGGTTTGGCTTTCGCTCGGCGAAGAGAAGTATGCGCTATCGCCGTTTCCGGTAACCATAAAGTATGCATCGAACGATGGCGTGTTGATCGGCTCGCCAAGATTTCGAGGCTCAGTCCAATTCTGCCATGTGTCATCCAGGCGATGCGTCACGAACAGATCGTGCAAACCAATGCCGCCACGTCCGTTCGTGGAGAAATAGAGCGTACGATCGTCGTATGCGATGTATGGGGAGATCTCGTCCTGCGCCGTATTGATAGCTGCGATCGCCTGCGGCTGCGACCAATGATTTCCGCCAAGGTTCTTCGAGAAGTAAAGATCGTGCTGGCCCTTGCCATCCTTTCGGTGCAGCGAGAAGACGATCGTCTTCTCATCGCTTGAGATGGACATCGCTGCCGTCGTTGTGTCGTTGTAATAGTCGTCGATCTGTAGTGAATCAGGATACGACCACCCTCCGCCTGCACTCTTGGTCGATACTGAGAAGCCTTTCCCTCGGGTACCATCTTCGCGATAGACGTTCTGCAGGTACAGCTTAGTTGCCGTGCTATTAATAGCACGTACACCATCGTAAACCTCTGTGTTGAGTGGTCCCTCTAATCGTGTCGCTACTCCCCAGGAACCGTCTGGCTGTCTCACGGAGAACCAGATATCTTCATCGTCCTTACGCTTCTCTGCACCAGCGTTCTGCGGCGCTCCCTTACGTACGAAGAGAAGCAGGCCCTCATCAGGCGTGATGATCGGGAAAAGATCGCTGTACTCTGAATTGACCTTTGCGCCGAGATTGATTCGCGAAAGGCTGTGCTTCGATAGCACCTCTGTCGTGACACCGACAGCATTCTGCGCGCGCTTCGAGGTGTCGGCTTTGGGTACCCTGTTGAGCGAGCCTGGGTCGAGCTGAGCAAAGCTGGGAGCGGCGGCGACCGCGAGCAAGGCTGATGCGCAAAGCATCAGGGCAATCTTTTGCATATTGTAATGGTCAGGACAGAGCTGTAAAGACAAAAGCCTAAAGCAGAAAGCCTAAGGACAGAACTGTGTAAGACGATTAGATTAATTGGGCGTCCTCCTAAAAGACAACCTGAGCGTAGGTAGTTTCCTCATACTCTTCCGGGTGATGAGTGCGCGATCCTCGTTCAAACACGAATATCCTCTATCGGTAGTGCAGAGAAAAATCGTTGTCACGACAAAATGCCAGCAATGCTGGCATTTTGTTATTCGTACGTTCCTCTTGGATTGGTCTGGTGCCCGGCCTCAGTCTTTTTCGATGCCGGAAACCGGTTCAACCATCAGCCCTCCTGCAAGAGCTTTGGTGATAACACGCTCAAGTTCATCGGCATTGACCGGCTTGAGGACGTGCGCGTTGAATCCTGCGTCGAAGACCAGCTTGCGGTCTTTCAACTGGCCGTGTGCGGTGATCGCAATGGCCGGGACTGCGCTGTGGGTTCGCATCTGCTTAAGCAGTTCGTAGCCCGATTCGATCGGGAATGCGAGGTCGGTAGCAACAAGGTCGAA
>JBKJTP010000105.1:0-5877 GCA_046590195.1 Kapaibacterium sp. (SeqCode)
AGTGGATGACAGGCTTAGGGTAGATTGTCGATCGATGAGGGAGGCGAGTATGGTGGTCATCTTAAGGTGATGCAAATATACGAAATAAAAAGCGCAAAGTCAAGAGGTAAGCACAAAAAAGTCGAAAATAAATCGAGAACTGGCGATTGTGCCGCGTTTTAGCGATATAATTCTGGCCGACGGTCCTGGAAAATGTCGTTCAGGTCGCTGAAGGACTTGTTGCGAGTCTCGGCAGGTGTGACATCTGCCAGTGTTATTCCGGTCGTTGTGTTGTCCAGCCGCGTCAGGATCTCGCCGTTATAATTGATGATGCAGCTCTCGCCGCGGTAGAGGAGATCCTCCTCCTGCCCGACGCGATCAGCGAATGCGACGATCACTTTGTTCTCGAATGCCCGCGTCTGAAGCACGCTATGCAGCATCCCTGTACGGGTCACGATGTTTGATGGGATGGCAATGATCTCCGCGCCAAGCAGCGCAAGGGAGCGAGCCGATTCGGGGAAGCGCCAGTCGTAGCAGATCATGACGCCGAGCTTTACGATGCCAGAATCGGTGGGCAGATCGAATACTTTGAAGCCAGTGTCTCCAGGCTCAAACACCGATCGCTCGAAGTGGAAGAGGTGGGTCTTGCGGTAGAGGCCGATGATCGTGCCGGTGGCGTCGATCGTCACAGCGCTGTTAAAAAGATGATCGTCCGCCAACTCCAAGTGCCCGAATAAGATAGACCGACGAGCAGTAGCACATGCGTTGCGCAGTTGCGTGATCGCATCACACTCGATAGGCAAGGCATAGGGCACGGCTTCTTCTCTCGTACGAAAGAGATAGCCTGTCAGTGCAAGCTCAGGAAAGATAAGCAACTCCGCATCGGTTGAGCTGATCGTTGCGAGCATCGCGTCGAGATTGTGCTGGATGTCGAGATGCTTCGGGTTGGTCTGTATCGCTGCGATCTTCATTTGCTGAGCATGGATAAGCGCTTGAGTCCAAGCCGGACATATTCTGGGTTCATCTCAATGCCCAATGGTTTGCGGCCAAGCCGCTCTGCAACAACAGATGTGGTGCCTGAGCCACTGAACAGATCGAGTACACGATCACTCGAATTGCTCGATGCTGTAATGATCCTCTCGATGAGCGCCTCGGGCTTCTGCGTTGGATGCGGTGTGTTCTCCGGCATCGACCAGAAGGGGACGGTCATGTCGGTCCAGATATTCGAAGGATGCGTGAATCGGAAGCGTTCGCCATCCAGCTCCTGCCAGTCCTTTGGCTTGCCATCGACCTTGTACGGCGCGATGATCTTCTTCTTTATCTTAACTACTTCGAGATTGAACGTGTACGAAGTTGGGTCAGCAACCGCGTACCAGATGTCCTCCATGTTCTGCTTCCAATTGGCTTTCGCTCCACGGCCCTTCTCACGTTTCCACGTGATGCGGTTCATTATTGTGAGGCCAGCAGACTCAAGCGCATCCTGGTAATCGCCCGAGTATTTCCAATCGCAGCAGATGTAGACCGAGCCGGTCTTGCTCAATACATTCGGCAACTTGGTGATCCAGCTCTCGATCCATGTTAGGTAATCGCTGCGCGACCAGCGGTCTCTGTTATTGCCGAAGTCAACGCCAAGGTTGTAGGGTGGATCAGCGACGATGAGATCGAATGAGTGCTCAGGCATGAGATCAAGCGCGGTGATCGCATCGCCGAGAAACAGTCCGTCAAATTGACCGGTGTACTGCGGCGGCTCGATCTCAAGCTCGGCCTCGGTAAGTTGGATCGTCTTATTGAGCGGCGAAGGCATCAGAAATAAGCCGCTGCCGAGAGCGAGAACGATGTGTTGGTATTGCTGTAGGTCGAGACCGACGAGCTCACGTTCGTGTGGCTGATCGTGGCCTCTAGACCGATGCCGGAGAACGCAGTGAGCAACCTCTCATCAAAGAGAAATAATCGAGACGCAGAGAGACTAGCGGTGATCCAATTTTCGGTGCGTTCGGCACTTGAAGCGCTGGCGATCAGGCGTTGGATCTCGAAGTTACCTGCCTGGTTGCGGACCGTGCCGAGATCGATCGCGCCGTACGTACGCTTCTGGAGTGAGAGATCGATCGTCGCTTCGATCTCCTCGATCGGATTCGAGTTGATGAAGCCGGAGATCGACATGAGGTCATAATTAAAGTCTTCGTCAGCAACGTCCAATGCTCCCGTAGCACCTGTCTGATTGCCATTGATCGAAGTAACATACGCCTTTAGGTCTGGACTGATGGCTGCTGCGATGACTCCGCCGATCACGAACTTATCAGAAACAAAATGCTGATACCACGCCCCAATACTATATTGTGTGAACTCAGATCCTACAGTTACGATCTCGCGCTTGTTGGGATGTGGGTCAGCATCGAATGAGAGGGGATGCGCATAGAAACGGCTGCCATAACCGATCTCGCCCCCGATGATAGAGCTTTCGTCGATCACGAGTTTGCCCGTTACCCTCGCACGCCATTCGACGTTCGAATAGACCGAGTCGAGCGGATGCACAGTGCCGATGCGATCGATACTGCCAGCAAGTTGCAACTTCTCTGATGGCAACCCGCTTGCGCGAAGGCTGAGCCAGAGCTGATTGTTGGAGTAATTCTCGAACGTCTCCGAGTTCGTTTGCTTCGACCAGCTGATCGGCAAGGAGATAGCAGTTGCGATGGTACGCTCGGAAATGATGCCGCGATCCTTAAGAAGGTAGAAGTCGCTCGCATCGAGGCTGCGGAATCGTTGATGCGTTGTGCTCAGCGTTGTCAGCGGAGCGAGCTGCGACGAAGCAGCGAGTGCTGGTGCAGGCTCATCGTATTCGGATCCAATATCCATCTCATCGGTCGGCAGAAAGTCGCTATCTTCTTCGATCGATTCGAGCTTCGAGATAAGCGCTTTCCACTCGCGAGTAATATTGGCTAGCTCTATGGAGTTGTGGCGTTCGATCCGGATAACTTGCGCCTGTAACTCTGATACCACGATCTCCTTCACGCTTGTGGTGTAAGCTGTTGTCGATAGTAGCTCTCGCGTAACGCCGATCAGCTCTTGCGATGAATCGATCGTGCCTCGTAGCTTTGGGAGCTTGGGCCGAACAGTGATCAACCAGTTCTCAAGCTTCAGCAAGCGCTCGGAGACTGAACCGACCTCCGTGCTCGATTCCACATTCGCCGTATCCTTGTCAGTTACCGTTGCGAAGAAGGTGTTGTTCGAGAGCAGGTAATACGTTGGTGTCACACCAAGGAAGATGCTGGACGACGATCGCTCAACGTTCGACATGTACTCGCTTAGCGACACGCCACCCGAGACGCCGAGGCGAAACCGGTGATCGATGTTCCAGTCATAGCCAAGGAGGAGACTTGGATCGAGGATCACATCGGGCACGCTGCTATCTAGCCCTGAGACATTCGACGACGACGTGACGCCAAGCCCTGCCGCGCCATAGAATTGCGCGAAGGATTGGATCGGAAAGAACAGGAAGAGCAGTACGGGAAGAACTCGCCGCATTCGTTGTCGAAGCGATGCTTACTTAAAAACGATGCTTACTTAAAGTCAAGAATGCTCTGATAGAGCGCCGTGTAGCTCGCAGGATCGAACTGCACAAGCAACCACAAGATCAGCCACATCGTAATACCGATCGATACTGGAACAGAGAGATTGTCATCGAGCTTGAGCCGCACGCTGGCTGCCTCGACGATGCCACCAACGACAGTCGCGATCCCTGCTGCCACATATTCGGCAACATGATTGAGCGCCTTGGGGGTCACGGCGACGACGATCCATCCACTCACAACAAATGCAAGACTGCCTTCGAGACTCTTGTCGAGGAACTTGTGCTTGCCAAATGCACGGCCGAAGAGAGCGCTGGATGCATCCGAGATGATTAGGACAGAGAAGGCGGTGACCGTGATCAGCTTGGGGAAGATGAGCACACAGAGGAAAGCGCTGAGGATCACCCATGTAGCACCGCTGAGCAGGATCCGCTTGCTGTCACGCTCGTGCTCACGGAGGATCGCACCGAACACCTTATTGATGTAGACCTTTAGTCCGGGAAAGCGATGCCTTCCGATATCGATGAAAAGAGATATGACACCGAAGCCGCCGATCAGCCAGAGCGCCAGCGATCGGTCAATAAAGTAGTAGAGTACTGGAATGGAAAGCGACCCCAGATGAATGCCCTTGCGGACGAATTCATTGGCGAGCGTGATCTGCCGGATGTTACGGACCTCGTCTACTACAGGCGGCGCAGGCAGATCCGCATCTGTCTGAGCTTGCGATTCGGTCTGTCCCGCTGCATTTCCGTTGTTGCTATTCAAAAGATCGTCGATGATCGTGCTGTGTAGGTTAAGGGGCTCGTCCAGCGGTTCTCTGCAAAAATACGCCTTTACGAGCTTCGTCGGCCAGATATCTGGCTGTGTGACATTAGCGCCGCGCGGTAAACGTTAATATTCCACGCAATGTTTGGGTGCACGTACGAAAGTTAGGCCATAGATGACGTTAGATCTCCCGATTCTCGAAGTTCTCCCAAGTTCACCTCAGACCACAGGCGGGCAGACCCGGACCGCAAGGCCGGACTGGCTCAAGGTCAAGATCCCGTCTGGGGAAAACTACTCCAGGCTGCACAAGATCATGCGCGAGAACAACCTCCACACCGTCTGTGAAGAGGCTCGCTGTCCGAATATGGCCGAATGCTGGAATTCGGGCACCGCGACATTCATGATCCTGGGTGACACCTGCACGCGCTCCTGCGGATTCTGCGCGGTCAAGACAGGCCGACCCATGCTGCTCGATGAGCATGAGCCCGAGCACGTCGCTGAGGCGATCGAACTCATGGGAGTAAAGCACGCGGTCATCACCAGTGTCAATCGCGACGAGCGCCCTGATGGCGGCTCGATCATTTTTGCGGAGACGATCCGTGCTGTTCGCCGACGCAATCCGAAGACGACCATCGAAGTACTGATTCCAGACTTCAAAGGCAAAGAGGAGAGCCTCGATCGGATACTCGATGCAAAGCCAGATATTCTGAATCATAACACCGAGACGGTGCCGAGCCTCTATCGCCGTGTGCGTCCTCAGGCGAAGTATCCATGGACGCTGAAAGTATTGCAACGCTCGAAGGAAGCAGGCTTCACTACAAAGACCGGTGTCATGCTTGGGCTCGGGGAGCAGCGCGAGGAGCTTGTGCAGGTGATGCGCGATCTAGTCGAGGTGAAGGTTGACATACTTACACTCGGGCAGTATCTGCAGCCGACGAAGAATCATCTTCCAGTCGAACGCTTCCTGCATCCTGATGAATTCGCTGAGCTGAAGTCGATCGGCCTTGATCTCGGCTTCCGCGTCGTAGAAGCAGGCCCGCTTGTCCGCAGCTCGTATCATGCACACGAGCATTCAGCGCTTAAGGCCTGAGTGATGAGCTCTGAGGACGTTTGTCTACGCCTGTCATTGCGAGGAGCTTCGAGCGCAGGATCGCCCACGATCCAGCGCGAGGGCGACGAAGCAATCTGCTTCAGTATTCCGTGCTCTTCCCGAGGGGATTGCTCGGATCACCGATGATCCGGTCGGCTCCATCGCTTTGGCGATGGATACCTCCTCGCAATGACAGGCAACTTAAATGGCAAAGGCGTCCGCAATGAACTGGCTTTACAATAACGCAGTGCTCCCTTTGCTGAAGGGGGCATTTCGTTTATTGTCCCTCTTCGATCCAAAGGCCAAGCGTGGATTCGAAGGACGTCGTGGAATGCAAGCAGAAGTTGACGCGCATTACAAGAGCATCACGGCTGACCGCAAACGCATCTGGATCCACGTCGCATCGTTCGGTGAGTTGGAGCAAGCAAAGCCTGTCATCGAAGCGATCAAACGCGAGCAACCGACCGCGCACATCCA
>JBKJTP010000284.1:0-18085 GCA_046590195.1 Kapaibacterium sp. (SeqCode)
CTCTGCCTGCACCTGTCCATTAAAGTCCTGACCTTGCTTCAACACCTCCTTAGTTCGCTCGTCGGAGCAACTTCCCAATCCGACTACGAAAAGCACCAAGAATAAATATCGCATTGCAAACTAACCGGGTTCTAGCACTGAACATTCAGCCAGAAAATCATGTCCTTGCTGAGCCAAGGTGCATGAATGTCGGCCTCTGGGCACGAACGGCCACCGCAGGGCATTTACCTCAACTATAGCCAGGCACCTTCAGGATTGTAGTCAGGCGCCCGAAATTACTCTCTCCGTTGCTGCTCGAACTCGATAGCTCTCAAACACAAATTCGCACACGCTCTTCCACCCTTTGGCTCATCGTCTTCGGCGGGATCGGTGCCGCCCTGCTACTGCTGCAGGCGATCGATTACATCAACTTCGCAGTCGATGACGTCTTCATTACTCTTCGCGTAGCGCAGAACGCCGCGAATGGTCTAGGCCTCGTCTATAATCCAGGCGAGTGGGTCGAGGGATATTCGAACTTCCTCTGGACCGTGATGATCGCGGGCATCGCGAAGGTCTTCGGCACATCCTACGATCAGCCTTACGCATTGATGTGGGTCGCGAAGGGCCTGAGCTTCGTTGCGGGACTCGCTACGCTGCTGCTGCTCTATCGCGTCGCGAAGCTTCGCATGCGCTCGTCGTTCTTCTCGCTGTTGACGGTGCTGGCACTTATTGCCACCGGCTCATTCGTGCTCTGGATGTGTGGCGGCCTCGAAGGGACATTCTACGCGATGCTGCTTATAGCATCGATGCTGTTGCTAGAGAAGTATCGCCAGACTTCCGACACGAAGTACTTCGTCCACCTTGGCATCCTTCTCTTTCTCGCGTCGATCACGAGGCCCGAAGTTCTGATGCACAGCGGCGTGATGTTGCTGGTGATCTTCGTTTCAGTGGCGAAGGATGATCGCAAAGCATTGCTCATTGAGACGCTGATACCGTATGGCGTGCTCATGGCCATGTTCTTTGCTTGGCGCTGGTTCACGTATCACGATCTGCTGCCGAATACGTTCTACGCGAAGACGACAGGCGGACTCAAGAGCTATGTGCTTGGCATCAAGTATCTGCTTGCAGGTATGATCTTCATCGCAGGACCATTCATTCTGGCGATACCGCTTACCATTGCACGCGGCATCAAGTCCGATATCACGGTTCGCGCAGCAGTGGCGCTCATCGCAAGCACTTCGTTCTTCGTTAGCTATAGCAGTGGCGATTGGATGGCTGGCTTCCGCTTCATCATGCCGCTTGCACCGATCTTACTGCTCTTCGGTGTGGAAGCGATCAAGAGCTTTGCAATAAAGATCGATCTCGCCGACAGGCGCGCAATGGCATCGCTCGCTGTCGTTACGTTGATCATCCTCTCGGGTATGGTCTTCGCTGCGCGGCAGATGGTTAGAGGCTCGATCCAAACGATGCCAACCGGCTACAGCCAGATCACAGGACATGCTGTTGGCTGGCATGAAGAGATCGGCAACTGGTTTGCAGACAGCACCGATGGCCGCCGCACCATCGCTACTGGTGAGGCTGGCATGATCGCTTACCTCAATCCGAACATGCGTGTGATCGATCTCTATGGCTTACTCGATCACTACATCGCGCATACCAAAAAGAAGAAGCTGCCGCTGGACGCGAATTACCTCTTCGATCAGAAGCCGGATTACATTCTACTCTACGGAAGTGGAGCTGCGGCCACCGTGGTCTCATTCTCCCATAATTCGAGCGACTTTCCGAGCGTGGTAGCGACAAGCCCACGCTTCGCGCAGGAATACCAGCTCAAAAAGCACTTCATTTCGCTGGATCTGTTCGAGCGCAAGCCCGCCCAGCCATAAGTCAGACCATACCCGGCCCTTTATTCAGTCGTAAATTTGCACAGCCTTCGTTACGAAGGCTCGTCCTCATCACAGAATCCCAGAGCAGAACACTCTCCCTTCATGGCAATCCTAGGCTCAAAGCTCGATAGCAATTCACTCCCGTATCAGTCGGCTCTCGACCAGTCCAAAGACCTCCTTCGTAAGTTCGACGCGCTGGCTCAGCAGGTGAAGCTCGGCGGCGGTAAGAAGAATATCGCCAAGCAGCATGAGAAGGGTAAGATGACTGCCCGCGAGCGCATCGAGAAGCTGATCGATCCTGGCTCGGATTTCATTGAGATCGGGCTCTTCGTCGCTCATGGGATGTATGAAACTGAAGGTGGTGCACCATCCGCTGGCGTTGTGATCGGTTTGGCTTGGGTGAGCGGCAAGCAATGTATCATCGTCGCGAACGACGCGACTGTCAAAGCAGGCGCGTGGTTTCCGATCACCGGCAAGAAGAATCTTCGCGCGCAGGAGATCTCGATGGAGAATCACCTGCCGATCATTTATCTCGTCGATAGCGCCGGAGTTTATCTTCCGATGCAGGACGAGATCTTTCCGGACAAGGAGCACTTCGGCCGCATCTTCCGCAATAACGCAGTGATGTCATCGAAGGGCATCATTCAGATCTCTGCGATCATGGGACCTTGCGTTGCCGGCGGTGCGTATCTTCCGATCATGTCCGATGAGGCGATAATCGTTGAGAAGACCGGTCACGTATTTCTTGCCGGCAGCGCGCTTGTTGAAGCAGCGATCGGCGAAAAGATCGATAACGAGACTCTTGGTGGTGCAAAGACGCATTGCGAGATCTCTGGCGTAACCGATCACAAGATGAAGGACGATCAGGAAGCGATCGACAAGGTCCGCTCGATCTTCAGCAAGATCGGCAAGCAGACGCACGATCACTTCGATCGTATCGAATCAGTCGATCCGCTCTACCCTGCTGACGATCTCTTGACGATCGTGCCACAAGACCGCGCGAAGCCATACGATATGTATCAGGTGATCGCGCGATTGGTCGATGGCTCGGAGTTCGATGAGTACAAAGCCGATTACGGCAAGACGATCATCTGCGGCTATGCCCGCATTGATGGCTGGGCGGTTGGCGTCGTTGCGAACCAGCGCTCGGTCGTGAAGAACGCGAAGGGCGAAATGCAGGTCGGCGGTGTGATCTATTCAGATTCGGCTGATAAGTCTGCACGCTTCATCATGAATTGCAATCAACGTCATATCCCGCTGGTCTTCCTGCAAGATGTATCGGGCTTCATGGTCGGCTCGCGCAGCGAGCATGGCGGCATCATCAAGGATGGTGCAAAGATGGTGAATGCCGTTGCGAATTCGGTTGTGCCGAAGTTCACCTTTATCGTCGGCAATTCATACGGTGCAGGCAACTACGCGATGTGTGGCAAGGCGTACGATCCCCGATTGATCTTCAGTTGGCCGACGGCGCAGCTTGCCGTGATGGGCGGCGCACAAGCCTCGAAGACATTGCTCTCGATCAAGATCGCGAGCTTGCAGAAGACCGGTGAGAAGATCTCGGACGAGAAGCAGCAACAGATGCTGAAGGAGATCGCCGACCGTTATACCGAGCAGACGGGGCCGCTCTATGGAGCTGCGCGCCTATGGACAGATGGCATCATCGATCCACGTGACACCCGTAAGATCGTATCCGCAGGTATCGAGATGGCGAACCATGCGCCAAGTATTCCGCCGTTCAACGTCGGCGTTATTCAGACCTGATCAAGAAGCGACCGATTTACGGTAATCGTGGGTCATTGCTTCTGCCCGTCAGGTTGCCTTTGCCACTCGCGGCATCGACCGAACTGACAAGCGACACGCTGCAAAAGATGCTGTCGAAGACCTCCTCCGACAATCGCCGGGCTAAGCGAGCGGCAAAGAAACGTTGCTCGTCGTGATCCTTCGCATTCGTGAATTCCCCTTCGACAAAAACGCTCACGCCTTTCAGCGTGCTGTCGGCCGCCCCATTCGCAGGCAAGATCCTCGCCACGGTGAATGGCGTTTTAGTTGAGTCCATATACGTAAGTGGTGCTTTTGCCTGACCCTCCGTGTTGTCGGACTCGTGGTAGTAAACGGTATGGTCACCGCTGTGGATCTCGGTGTCGAGGAGATCACCACAGCCAGAGAGAAGAAGCGCGCAAAGGCAGAGCAGAATTCGAGTATTCATGCGTAGCGGAAAATCAGGATACAGCTTTGGTCATTTCAAGAGAATCGAGTCTCGGATCCACACTGGTACCTGTTGTGTGGAATCGGGCCTTCGGTGTCAGCGATGGATAGAGATAGATCGTGCAGGTATCCCCGTTGAACAACTTCCTGGAGTAGCCCCGCGCGATCGTTGATGCCAGGATCGCCCGTCTTTCGTCTGTGAGATCTCCATTTCGGCTCACAGCAATGTCCATTCGATAATGATGCTGCGCTGCCGATCCGTTCAACCGGAACTCGGTGAATGGTGACTCTGTGGAATCGAGATGCTGCGCAAGACTCTCGACTAGAGGTTTGAGAGTTGTGTCAGAATACCGGATCGTATACTTTCCTTGCTTCAGCTGCGATTCCAACATATCACCACAAGAGGATAGGCCGAAGAGCACGACGATCATCAGTAGGCAGGCTTTTGAGAACATCATTGTGACAGTAGAGATGAACAGAAACTCACGTGCGCGTGCTTAGAATGCCATTGCGCAACTTTGGATGCAGGGACGGTGGTTAGGTTGCAGTCCTCAAATTTACGACAAATGATGTCAAAGTATTTGTTTCTCGCTCTCGCAGCGTTGTCCTTCGGTTTCGCAACGGCGGACACAGAGCCGGTGTTCAAGTCGCCTCGTAAGTTCTATCGTCCGGGTGATACGATCCAGGTATCGATCGAACGCGACACCACGCTTGATGTCGCATTCTGCACCGGTCAGAAGCAGGCAACGGTCTTCTACAAGATCGAGAAGCAGCAAGGCGATGCATGGATATCCATTTACAACACCTCATCGATCTGTCAAACGAACATGCCTGCTACGATGAAGGCTGGCAAGGGATTTACGATCAAGCACTTTCTGCTTGATGAGGGCCGGTTCCGCGTTGTGGTCTCGGGCCAATACATCTCGAACGAGTTCGAGCTTAAGTAAATAGCAATTCTACTATAGAAAAGGGACGCCTGCGTTAGCAAGCGTCCCTTTCTGTTTCTCACAATTTGCCGATCGAAGATGGAGCAGCATAACGAACTCCTCTATCCTGCAAGAGATACTAGACCTTTGCGTATCGAGCTTTAACTGTTGCTTCTGTGCTCTGCGCGGGCAATCCACGAGAAGAAGCCGAGGATGCATCGAATGATACACCATCATGAGTTCGAGGCAGAAGACCGTGAAGTGTGGCAAACAACTTCACTCTGAACGAAGCGACACTCTTTGAACGTAGGCCAAGGTGCGACCCTCTGCCAACGAATAATGCTACGGCCAAGAGAAGGCCAAGCACGAGCATCGTAAGTGATAGATACCAGAGTGGTTTCAAGAGCGTAAGATGGTACCGTGGTGTGAAGCGATCCGCGATGAGAAGTTTCGGATCGCTTGCGCCCATGAGGAATGAGCGTAAGCCACGCGTTGCCGCAAGTGGGAGCTGGTCAAAGACACCAGCGAGCGGCGAAAGGAATGCGTAGCGGTTCAGGTACCTCTCGCTGTAATCGGTGGTTGCGAGTAACGAGGCTGATGGGATGAGTGATCGAAACTCTTCGATGAGTGATTCCGCGCTGCGCTGAGCGACTGCACTCTGATAATACTTTACCTCAAGCTCTTGCGGCTTCGCGAGCAATGCTTCACGCAGTTCCACGACAGAAAGCACGGTCTCATCACCCTTCACAGTGAAGTAACACGAGTAATTCGGGTCGAGCATCTCCCAGCGTGACGACACAGCGTTGAAGTACTCAATCACGTTATGGCCATTTCCACCGAAGCCATCTGTGCCAGTGAAATTCCAAATGCGAGACTGGACATCATATTCGCGAAGCTTTTCATGTGAAGAGAGTGCCATGCCGTAGCAATCCATCACTCTGCCCGATGCGAATGCATTCAAACATTCCTCGGGAGAATCGGACTGGACGATCGGAAGATCGTATCGGCGAGTGATCTGGTTAAATGGCTCAAGGATCGCCTTTACTTCACCGATCGAACTTGCAGTCACCTCATGGATCGGAGGCAACTCTGCATACAGCGATGCAGCCTGAACAGGCTTATAGCTCTCAAGAGCTAAGCGGGAGTGATGCGTTGACGACAGGAACATCGTTGTACCTGCAAACCCGAGGGTGAGGAACAACCACGTTAGCGTCTTGATGACGCGACGATTGTTGGCGGCAAACTGGAGCATATCGCTCTGATATTTTGGCAAAGGTCCGGGCAAGGGACCGTAATTGTCTCTCGCCTGACCCGCAATGTACAGGTTCATACGAGAGAGGGATCAGCTCTGGGCTGTGAAAATTTAACACGCTCGCCTCCTTTGGCGAGGAGACTTGATGAGGTAATAGCTGTGTCAGCTATTATGTTTCCCCACTTTCCTTACATCTCGGAGAACTTGCATTAAATAATGTGCGATCCTAGATTCTACTATGCGAGGCGCAAAGAAGTGCACAGTTATCATACACTGCTGCCCTAAATTCGTACAGTTATGACAAATACCCACCGCTCCGTTTGCGTGTTCTGCGGCTCCGCTAAAGGCGATCAGCATTACGAATTTTATGCTCTCGAGTTGGGGAAGCAGCTCGCTCAGGCGAACACGACGCTCATCTATGGTGGCGGCAATATCGGGCTAATGGGAATTCTCGCTGACGAGGCCCTTCGGCGATCAGGAAGAGTCGTCGGAGTGATCCCGCAATTTCTGATCGATCTTGAGGTAGCACACCATGGGCTAACAGAACTCATCGTCGTTCAGTCGATGCACGAACGTAAAGCAGAGATGGCCGCTCGTTCAGATGCATTCGTTGCACTGCCTGGAGGCTTCGGCACAATGGAAGAATTCTTCGAGGTGCTAACCTGGCTTCAACTCGGGCTGCATAACAAGCCATGCATATTGCTCAACGTAAATGCCTTCTACACTCCCCTACTTCAATTTCTTCAGTCAGCGCATGACGCAGGGTTCATCTCAGCAGAAAGCATGAGCTTGGTGAGGGTATGCAATACGACTGATGAGCTGATGGAGATCATCAGCAACTTACCACAAGAAGATCGTTTTCAGGAAGAGCGCACCTAGAAGCGCATGTATCGTGGAGGCATTATCAATTTGCACAAAGGTGCTGGCGATGATACCGAAACGCAGGGGCTTCCCAATGAATCGGTACCTCCAAAAAATCAGAGAGCCGCTGATATCAACGGTGTAGAGTGGCGGGGCGAATAGGCAAGAAACAATGTGAAGACCCGCGGAAGCGGGTCTCTTTCGTTTTACTAACTATGTATCAGAAATCTTACCGTCCTTTCATCTTCTTCATTAGCCATACGATGGCTAGTACGATGAGAATGATGAAGATGGCGCCAGCCCAAAAGCCGACTTTGAGAATGTCCCCGATGAGTTCGCAGCCCGCGAATGCCAACGGCATCATGAGTGCGATGAGAAACAGAATGCGTTGCTTTGCCCGGTGCATAATTCGTTAAGTTAGTTGGTATACCCCTAGGAAACTCAAGAATCGTACCTCAAGCAGCGATGAAACCCAATTAACGTCGCGAAGAGGAAAGATGGCTGAGCAGTTGTACAATATACTAGCAATTGACAATTACCTGCACTTGATGAACATCGTATCAGAGATCGATCTGATCAATCCCAATCGCAGGTTCAAGATTGCATTACAAGATTGTATTAACTGATTACGCCTATGAGATCCGCTACCGTTTTACGCACATTCTTCGTCTCGCTGCTTGCCGTCGGCATTTCGTTCGGACAGGCATTCGCACAGGAGGCTCCGCGACGCACGACTTCTCCTTCGACAGGTACGAAGGATGGCAGCGCTCGCGTGCCCGGTCCAGGGATCCCATTGCCGGTGCCTGACAAAGCACCCGCACCTACAACGCAACGCAATCCAGCACCGGTCTACCGTCCAGCACCACAACAGCAGGAGCAGACAACTGTCGATCGCAATTACGACACTAATCGCGATGGCGTGATCTCGAAGGCAGAGCGCAAGCGTATGAAGGAGATCCGTAAGGCTGACAAGAAGCGTGCAAAGGAGTTACGCAAGTCGCGCAAGGCTCAGTGGAAGGAAGACCACAAGCATGCACGCGCAGCACATGGGCTTGAAGAACGTCGCGATGCGGTCAAGAAACACAACGCCCACGACCACGACCACGATGACAGAGATGATGATTAATCTCTCAATGAGTCGGTACGCTCAAAACGAGAACAGCGCCAGATGGCGCTGTTCTCGTTTTAAAGATGTTCACTGATCAAACATGAAGTGGTCCTCCCGATGCGATGGGGAGATCGTTCAACACTCGCTCGATCACTTCATGCAGATGCTTGAAGTTGAATGGTTTAGTGAGATGCTCAGAGAAGCCGGCTTCATGGCTCTTGAGTTTATCCTGATCAGTGCCATATCCACTAAGCGCGATCGCACGGATCGGACGATCGAGATTGATATCGGACAACAGCTGGTGGCCCGTGCCGTCAGGCAGTCCGATGTCGCTGATGAGCAGATCGAAAGTGCCGCTATTAAAAACCGCTTTTGCGTCCGAGACCGAGTTCGCGGTCTCTACCTCGTAGCCTCTCCGCTCGAGTAGAACGCGAACGGCATTGATCGTATCGATGTGATCGTCAACGAGAAGGATCCGCTTTTTAGCCAGTTCGCTCATGATGTACAGATTATTGTGCAAAATACGACATCTGCAGGATGAGTGCGCAAATCTCCTTTGTATCGGGTGAAGTGTTGCACGTGGAAAGAAAATCAATTCGGGGCACGAGTATTGAGTCATTGCTTGTAAATGAACAACACTTATGGAAAATCAAAAACCGAAACGCGACGACCGAGAGGACGAGTATAACGAGTCACGATTGTTCGTGCAACGAGGCATTAATGAACATGGCATCGAAACCCCTACCGAGGATGGCTCAGAGGATGTACCTGAGAATCTCTCCGAGATCTCAAGCATCGGGCGCGAGCAGCCGGGAAACAAGCACGATCCGGAGAGCGAGATCGCGGACAAGAGCCCGCTCTATGGACAGGGCTTCGGCATAGGGCAGCACGGCGATCTGGCAGCACAGCATAAATCGCAAACAGGCGGTGAGCCAAGCAACGGACAGGAGCCGATCCGTAAGGAGGGTCCTACGAGTGTTGCAGGCCAAGGCCCTACCCGCGAAGCGCGACCATCCTGACAATAGAACCTAAAAAGTAAAAGGCAGCCATTGGCTGCCTTTGTTGCTTTCACACGCTCGTCGCACTAGAAGCGGTGTGATAGCTTGCCGATAGCGTCGGATACAATGTCTTGCTGCGGCATGACGCCAGTCGGCGTGACCTTATCGACGAGTTGCGGTATGACCTCAGCTAGGCCTTGCGCGGCCTGCGTTTGATCGATGCCAGCTTGTTGCGCGATCTCTTTCACCGTATCAGCGCCTAAAGCCTGCTCGACTTGCGCGGGAGAAACTGTCTCGTTGGGTCGGGTACTCACCCAGCTGGCAAGCTGATTTTGCATGCCGTTGTTATTGAACTTGTTCAGCAATCCATCGAGTCCTCCGAACTTGCCGCTGGCCAACATACCCAGCAGTACCTTCAGGATCTGCCCTTTACCTCCACGGCCGAATAAGGCTCCGCCGATATCACCAAGCCCGCCTAGGCCACCAAAGCCTTCACTCGAACCAGGGTTGTTCGACGATGTCGGATTATTGCCTGTATGGCTGTTGTCTGCTTTGTTATTCACCGCGAGTGAAGTCACCCCATTCAATATCTGATCGAGTAATCCCATATTAGAAATGTATTAAGATGACTTGACTGAAGCAATTGATGTTCCAAGAGAACAACCGAGGCATGAGTATTGAATGGAGGTTCTCCATGATCAAAACAGTCATCTTCGACCTTGACGGAACACTAGTCGATTCCGTAGACGCGCATGCACTCGCATGGCAGGAGTCTTTCAAATACTTCGGTAAAGATCTGCCATTTGAGGACGTCCGCGCGCAGATCGGCAAAGGCGGCGATCAATTGTTGCCAGTCTTCTTTAGCAAGCTTGAACTTGAGGCGTTCGGCGAGGAGCTTTCGGATTACCGCAAGCAGCATTTCAGACACAACTACCTCCCGAATCTGAAGCCATTCCCGATGGTGCGCGAGCTCTTCGAGCGTGTGCGAATTGATGGCAAGCAGATCATCATCGCATCGTCGTCTAACGCCGACGATCTTAAAGCGATGAAGCATATTGCGGGTATTGAAGACCACGTTGAGGAGACCATCAGCGCCGATGATGCTGATGCGTCAAAGCCAGAACCAGATATCTTTCTCGCAGCAATTGAGAAAGCTGCTACTCAGGAGAAGAGCGAGATCATAACGGTCGGCGACTCCCCGTACGATGCGATTGCAGCCAAGGGCGCAGGCATCCCGATCATCGGTGTGCTATCAGGCGGCTTCCTCGAGATCGATCTACGAGCAAACGGATGCATCGCGATCTATCGCGATCCGGCCGACCTGCTCGAAAGATACTCCGCATCTTTGATCGCAACGGGCGAGGCCGTTGTGGCGAATTGAGCAGTGGTAACTTTCTCGAAGCTCATGCGTTAGGTCCTATAACGCAAGAAGTTATGATGAACGAGATCACCCCCACTCCAAAGTCGACCGGTTCCGTTTTCGCAACGATCATCGCGATCATCCTCGCGCTTTTTATCATCGGCATCGTGCTGAAGCTGATCGGCTGGGCGATCTCCGTGACGATCCCGATACTCATCGTCGTGGCCTTGATCCTTGTGATCGTGCGGCTATACCAGGGAAAGAAGATACTTTAATCAGAGATCGTATAAACGCGAAAGGGGTCGATGATCACCAATGGTGCGTCTCGACCCCTTTCGCGTACTATGCTATGTCTCTTGATCACTGACTGCTTTCAAAGTCAAACTCTCTGCCCGGTTACCCGACTACGATGTGCACACAGTATGGCTCGAGAACGATGCCACGGATCTTGACATCAATTTGTCGTGCTTCCTTCGATGCTGCATAGCGGGTCAGCATCTGGTGAAGGTCCTTGAGGTTTGGCGAGATCAGATCGATCGCGTTGCCCTTCAAGTGTGCCGAGCTCTTCTTGACCACTCGGCCATTCTCTACGATGTCGGCTGGTGGATTGATCGGTACACGCTTCGCGGCCAACCATCTCCATGCCTTAACCCATACATTCGAGTCTTTCAAGGTTGCACTGAAGATACCGGCGTGAAGCTTTTCGCCACCCTTCTCTTCAACACGCTGCTTGATGAGCGCAAGCTGGCTCTGACCCGAACGAACACCGCTTGTGACGATCGCATAGCGATTGTTCTTTGCCATGAACTTGGCAATGTTGTCCATCAACTTTGCCATGTCGCCGGTCAGACGAACCTCTGGGCGCTTCGACACACCAACCGGTGCGGCTGGAAGGTGACTTGCTGCGGTCAGCTGCAGACCGTCATTATTCATGATCGGTACTTCGAACGACTGTGCAGTTGGAGCCTCAGTGCCGTGGTCATGACTCTCGTGGTCTCCTGCGGTTGCGATCACCGGTGCAGCAATTTCCATCTGCGTGGTCGCATCAGCATGAGCCGACTTTGTCTTACCCGAAACGAGTGCAATAACTACGATCATCAGTGCTACGAAGATCGTAACGAATCCTGCGAGGACCTGATGTTTCTTCTTGAACCTGACGAACGGCTGCTGAACAGTCTCGTCTAAAACTTGTGTGATCTTTTCGGTTACCTGCATCCAGATATGTTTAAGTGAAATAGCATGATCCTGACGGGTAGTATAACGAAGTAAAGGGTTAGGTATTCGTTAGTATTAGGTCATTGAAAACGTACGTTTTAAGGCTGATACGGGGCATTTATTTGCTCATCCACAATGTGTTTCTGTTCATCAAAACCTTACCCTGAATTCTTCTGTGAATATAGCCAGGTTGGCAGTTTTCCGCAGGGTACCTTATTGATATCTTTATTGTTTTTGCATAGGTATGGTAAGTACGATCACAGAGAACACTGTTGCTAACTCGAATCCCGTAACGCAGACGAAGACTTCAGAGCTTGTCCTGCTGTTCGATGGGCTCTGCGGATTATGCGACAGATCGGTGCAGCACATCCTCAAGTACGACAAGAAGGCAACGATGATGTTCGCCCCGCTCCAAAGCGACTTCGCAAGAGCGGTGCTTGATCGCCATCCCGAGTTCAAGTCGATCGACTCCATGCTCGTTGTTGAGCGACACGAGGATGTGGAAACTGTCTATGCTCGCTCGGCGGCGGCCCTCAGGATATCCACCTACCTCGGAGGATTTCATGCTTTGGCTCTTGTCTTTCGCGTCGTCCCACCCCCGATACGCGATGTACTCTATAATCTCGTGGCAAAAAGCAGGTATCGCCTTTTTGGTAAAAAGGAGAGTTGCCCTATCCCAACGAAAGAGCAACGGGCAAGGTATATAGCGATGCCCTAAGCGTTGGGCGATCTCGTAGGCTATATTTGTATGTATTGTCCGTAACATTTGCTCTCTCGACGCTCCCCTACACACTGGCTTGCGATCATCCTTGTCATCACTGCGCTGCAGTGGTGCGGCAGCGTATACATTGGACTCGCGACCGATGACTATCACTACCTCCAACATTTAGCACCACTCGATGGGCTGAGCGATATCCCCGAGGCATTCGCAAAGTCAGATGCAAATCCTCAGTATTGGCGACCGGTCTCGAACGCCACGCTCAGCGCGGACTTCCTCCTCTATGGCTTCAAAGGTGGTGGCTATCACATTACCAATCTGTTGCTGCATCTGATAGCGACTGCCTTAGTCTTCGTGACTTGCCGTAGACTGTTCTCGTTCGAGCTAGGAGCAGCTTCATTAGCATCTCTCCTTTTTGGCTTATGTGCCGGACACGATTCGAACCTGCTATGGATCGCTGCACGTGGAGATATTCTCGCGACGATCTTCTCGCTCACTACGCTGCTTCTGCTCGACTCAAAGCGCCTCCCGTTTCAGGCGTTGTCGCTTATCTTCTACTTCATGGCGCTTTGCTCAAAAGAGCTATCGATGATGGTGATCCCTGTTGCAGCAGTCTGTATTCTGCTTAAAGGCGACGAAGCTCGCTCTGCGAAGTGGAAGCAGGCAGCCACAGTGATGCTCGCACTCGGAATGATGGCCGTTGTCTACTTTGTACTTCGCAGCCAGTTCACTGTACCTGCGACCGAAGCCCAACCAATGCTCGGCGAAGGCATGGGATCACCATTGACAGCCTTCAAGAACATGATCTATGGTGCTGCCTATGTTCTTGTACCCCTTGATCTCTCCACTGCCAGCACCATCCTCACGCGATACAAGACAGAAGCATTGATCCTGGCAGTGATCGTCTTCGGATCGATCGCTCTGCTGGCCAAGCGATCACTAGTGTCCTTCAGTTATCGCGATCTTATTCTACCTGCAGTGCTTGCTCTATTCTTCGCCGTAACTGTTGCTCAATCTTTCGAGCGATGGAGACTGTACGCACCCTCGGTAGGGCTGTTCGCGATCATTGCGCTGATCAGTGTTGCTATCTGGAGGCAGGGCACTCGGATCACACGGGGACTGCTGGGGCTCCTGTTTGTTTGCTTCATCAGCTTCCACATCTACCGAGCAGCAAAAGAGAAGCAGAGTTGGCGCCTTGCATCTGAATTACTTCAGGATGTCAAGAGCGATTACAAGCACCTGATCGCCGAAAACCCAGACGCCCCATTTTTCCTCATTACACAGCCTTCGAAGATCGGTGGCGGCTCCGTGATGAAGGTATCGAATTCAAGGCTGGTGTTGCAAGCAAAGGCTGAAGTGCTTCAGCCAGCGAAGATCAGGTACGCCGACGCTAGCGGACTCACGGTTGATCACAAGTATGGGCTGCTGGTGCTTGCGCTTGATCCCGATGAGGGCTTCTCGCCTATTATCGTCACGAGACAGGGTGCCAATGAGTATCGAGTTACAGTACAAACAAACAGCTCAACTCGTCTCCAGCCTGAGTTGATCGTTGCAGGGTCGACAGCGAGGGAAAGAGCGCTAGCTGCTGGAGACACGCTTAGCACTCCTGGTGGAACAGTGATCATCCATGCAGCGGACAGAAATTACGCGACAGATGTAACGCTGATCACTGAGCCGATGGATCACATCCCTGTCTACTTCAATGGAAGTGCGATCGTGGATCTCCCATAGGCGTTTCGCCTAATTCGTGCGCAAGCAAGTAACGGGATCACATCGTATGTTTGCAACGGTGTTTTGTCTCGGAATTTCACGATCACGCCGATGCTACGATTTATTTGCACGCTCGCCTTTCTTGTCTTAACGGTAGCTACTGCCTCCTCCCGTACTTTGCAGATCGGCCCGGGGAAGGAGTTCGCAAATCTCAATGCAGCGGCCGCAGCGGTGCAGCCTGGTGACACAATTGCTTATGCGACCGGTATTCACGCGGGCGGCGCGCACGTCACCGATCTTCAAGGCACCCCGGAAAATTGGATCACACTTCGCGGCGACGGCAACCTGGGTGCGATCATTCGAGGAGGCTCGAACGGATTCCAATTGACCGATGCCGCTTACCTGAGGATCGAAGGATTAGTATTCGAGGCACAGACGGGCAACGGCGTGAACCTCGATGACGGTGGAACGGTACAATCGCCAGCACATCATATCATCATTGATGGATGCGAGTGGCGGAGTATTAATGCTACGGGCAACAACGACATGCTTAAGATGTCGGGTATCGATGACTTCGTAGTTACCAATTGCAAATTCAGCAATGGGGCTGCCGGAGGCTCGATGATCGATATGGTCGGATGCCACTCGGGCGAGTTCGTCGAGAATGTATTTCAGGATGCCGGATCTAATTGTATCCAGGCTAAAGGCGGCACAAGCGAGATCGTCATTCAGCGCAATACTTTTACGCGAGGTGGGCAACGCGCGATCAATATCGGCGGATCCACAGGGCTCGAATATTTCCGTCCACTGGGCGCAACCTATGAGGCGCGCAGCATTGATGTCTTCTCGAACGTCTTCGTTGGCGGTGTTGCACCAATCGCGTTCGTCGGTGCGATCGACTCGAGAGTGATCAGCAACACGATCGTTGGTCCTGAACGATGGGCGATTCGGATATTGCAAGAGAGCGTTGATGGCTTTCAGCCGTGCGGCAATAATAGATTCATCAACAACATCGTCGTCACAAGTTCAACGCAACCCGCGATCAACATCGGCAGCAACACTGCACCTGAGACATTTACCTTCTCTCACAACTTGTGGTTCAATCCCTCTAACTCTACATGGAGTGGGCCGAACACACCTGTGTCCGAGCCAGGCCGCATCCTCAATCAAGATCCACAGTTCGCGGGCCAGCAATACCATTTGTCTCCAGGTTCACCAGCACGATCGGCTGGCGCCCAAGTAACGGAGCCACAGCGAGATCATTACAGCCGGCTGTTCTCAGTCCCTCGTTCGATCGGCGCAGTGGAGTATGCTTCCGCCAATGTGTTCGATGAGGCTCTCAGCGATGCAATCGTAAGCATCTATCCAAACCCTGTCACATCTCAGCTAAAGATCGAAGCGCTCGGCGCAGCATTTCGATCAATTCAGATCATCGATGTTCTCGGAAGACCGGTGTGGAACAGCATCGGAGCTGAGCAATATTCGGTCGATGTGTCCGACTGGGCACCGGGTTCTTATCAGGTTATCGTTGGTCCTAGAGTTTTTTCTTTCCTAAAAAAGTAGCGATAGCCAATGGAGATCGCAGATTTATGCGGATACGGAAGAGCTTATCCTCGGAAATGCACTTGAGCTTTCCTGCAGATGGTATGGTAATTGAGAAAAGCTGGACAGATCATTCACGCTGCATGTGAATGTGCGTCTCCATCGAAGCATGTAGGTTCGCAAGAATTAGGTGCTAGTGCGACGGAGCAGCAACGGTCTATTGCAGCATTACCTATAGAACCATACAGTAGAACCATAAAGGAGAGATACTATGATTTGGACGATCTTTATTATCCTGCTGGTGCTCTGGCTGCTCGGAATGGTAAGCTCCTACACCATGGGAGGTTTCATTCACGTGCTGCTCGTCATCGCAGTCGTCATCTTGCTCATCCGCCTGATCCAGGGTCGACGAGTAGTCTAGCAAAAGGATCTTCGAAAAAAGAATCTTGCTAAAATAAAAAAGCCTCGTCGCAAGACGAGGCTTTTTTATTGCGCATCAGGCGCGTTGCATTTGTGTGGACCGCAGGAGAGTCGAACTCCTGACCTATTGAATGCAAATCAATCGCTCTACCAACTGAGCTAGCGGCCCATATTTCAATATAAGAATTGAGAGATAAGAATTAAGAATGGAATCAGGGAGCCCTAATTCTTAAATCTTATTTTTAATTCTAAATTCCAAACAAGTGGGCCTAAGTGGATTTGAACCACTGACCTCCCGCTTATCAGGCGGACGCTCTAACCAACTGAGCTATAGGCCCCGAAGCCTGCATCAAAAAGCCGGCATTCAGAACTTGGCTCTGCCAGGGGCTCTGCCAAGTTGGCTCCATCGCTTAGGCGGGCGATTAAACGGGCGATTGTGCCCCATCCGTTCCCGTTTTCCCCAACCATGCGAGATTACTTTTCCACGCCTGCACCCTACTCTGAGCTGGACACATAAACGATTATTACGATAAGGAGCGTTTCGTTAGCCCACCTACCCTGTTCAACTTTTATCGTTTGTTCTCATGGCCGAACCCTTAGCCCCTCGTTCTTCAATGCTACAGGAATTCAAAGAATTCGCTGTTCGCGGCAACGTGATCGATCTCGCCGTCGGAGTGATCATCGGCGCTGCCTTTGGAAAGATCATCTCCTCCCTTGTTGAAGATGTGATCTTGCCACCGATCGGAGCGGTCATGGGCAATATCGACTTTTCCGATCTGGCGTACCAACTCGCGACAAATGTCAAGGGTGAGCCTGTCCTGCTGAAGTATGGACTTTTTATCAATCACATCATCAATTTTGTGATCGTGGCGCTGGCGATCTTCATGATGGTAAAGGTCATCAACAAGATCCGTCGCACAGAAGAGGCGAAGCCATCGTTGCCGCCAGCTCCGACGAAAGAAGAGAGTTTGCTTACAGAGATCCGCGACATTCTCGCTGCGAGGCCGAAGTCTGTATAAGGTCGATCACATATCGGCGAATTATTCCGCTTAACGCGCGTGTTTGAGGGCCAACTTTTAAGAACACCTATCCGGACTGCGGCCTTGCCACGAGAGGTTACTCGCAACCAGCGGATACATACCGAAGGAGACTGTTAATGGCGATCATGATCACGACGGAATGCATCAATTGCGGTGCATGCGAACCGGAGTGCCCCAACACCGCGATCTACGAAGGTGCTGCGAACTGGACGCTCGCTGGCCAGACCTATGGCCCCAACGACCCGGCACCAAGCGGAGCGGTCGGATTTTTCTCGTCCGACTATTTCTACATCGTACCTGATAAGTGCACCGAGTGCGTTGGCTTCCACGACGAGCCACAGTGCGCGGCAGTATGTCCGGTCGATTGCTGCGTGCCTGATCCGAACTGGGTCGAGCCAAAAGAGCAACTCGAAGCGAAGAAGACGTGGCTCGACGATGTCGATCCAGGTCGCCGACGCTAGCTCCGGGAATTCCGAGTTGTGAGTTCTGAGTTCTGAATTTTATTCAAGCCGGCTGGGTCTTTACTCTGCCGGCTTTGTTTTTTGAGACTTGATATGCCTTTACAGATCGGATCGTACGAGCTTCATGCTGTCGAGACTGGGCGCTTCGCGCTTGATGGCGGAGCGATGTTCGGAGTGGTGCCTAAAAATCTCTGGTCGAAGACGAACCCAGCCGACGAGCAGAACCGCATCGATATGGCGCTGCGGGCACTCCTCTTGCGTTCTGATGACAAGATCATCTTGATCGACAGCGGCATGGGCGAGAAATACGATGATAAGACCCGGTCGATCTACAAGTACGACAACTCGCGGTTCACTCTGCTCGATTCGCTGAAGGCGCTTGGCATCACACCGGATCAGGTGACATA
>JBKJTP010000251.1:0-6889 GCA_046590195.1 Kapaibacterium sp. (SeqCode)
CCCTAATTGCTTTGATGGACTCCTGGTCACAGGTGGCACAGGCGGCAATTTAGGTGTGCGTATGCTTTCGCTCTCGCGACAGGGTGACCTGAGGGTGCCCGGCGGCATCACGTTGGGTGGTGCATTCAATCTTGGACCCAATGGCAGCTTTGGTACGCAAGGTGCACCGATCCCAATGGTGTTCACCAGCAACCTCAGTACGGGTGGTCTTGAACTCGAAGACGATGGCGGGTTTCAAACCAGGATGCTCTCAGGCGATGTGGGAATGGACCAGCAACTCATGCTCCCAGCGAACGATCCTGTGCCTGGCGCGACACTCTTTGTCTCCTCCGTAAGCTACAATCAAAATCAGTCTGAGGTCGCGTCCACGCTTGATTGGGTACGAGTGACCGACCGAGCTGATGCCGTGACGATCCCGACGCTCCTTCCAAATGAGAGCGGCTATGCGTATATCTCATTGTCAACGATCCCGTCCGAGGGTACAGCTACGGTCTCGCCGATCGATGGGCTTCCAGACGGATTGATCATCGCATACGCCTTCACGAACTCCGATGGAAACGTGACGGTCGTCCTTCGCAACGTGTCGGTGGATCCGATCCAGTCGTATGATCAGTCGTTCTTTGTGACTGTCATGCCTTACATCCACTGAGCACTGTAAGATGATGGATGAGTTCAGGGTATTCATCTCATCCACGTTTCGCGATCTTCAGGCAGAGCGCGCGCATCTGCTTAACAGGATCTTTCCTGAACTACGTCAGCGAGCTCGGGAAGCCGGTGCGGAATTCACCGAGATCGATTTGCGATGGGGGCTGACAACCGAAGATGCTGAGCACGGACGCGTCATTAGGCTGTGTCTTGAAGAAGTAGAGCGATGCCCATTCTTCATCGGTATACTTGGTGACCGCTTTGGTTGGGTGCCAACGATCGATGATATTCGTAAAGATCCGCTACTGATCCAGAAGTATCCCTGGCTCGAGCAGGCCGCGCTCGAAGGATGGAGCGTGACCGAATCGGAGATGTATCTCGGTGCGCTATCGGACAATCTAGACTCTCATACTGGCAATGACCGAGTCGCAAGATTCTATGCAAAGCAGCCGATAACTTCGGAGCTAACGAGGCTTTACAACAAGATCCAGGATGCTGGCCACAGTGTAGCATTATTTGGATCGCCCGAAGAACTGGGCACTCTCATCCGCGCCGATTGGCTCGACATCATTCATTCTGTTGAAGAACAGGTAGAGCGCCTCGATCCACAAGCCGCGGCACACGAAGCGTTCGCAAAGAATCGTCTCCGAGCGTATATTCCTCCCTACAAGAAGGTGGAGATGATTGCGCAAACGCTCAACGACGGGAAGAGTCTGATCCTTCGCGCTGAATCAGGATATGGGAAAAGCTCTCTCTCTGCATTCCTACAGGCGAATGCAAGTACACTCTTTCCTGAGCTACGGGTCTTTACCCACTTTGCAGGAGCCTCGCTCGAGAGTGTTTCCTTGCGGTCGATCGTGTCCAGAATGCGATCGCAATTTGAAGAGGTCGGCGTTGATCATCCGATTGGGAATGAAGCCATGGACCCGGCCGCTTCCTTGCAAAATTCGCTGGAGCAGATCGAACGGCCAACGCTTCTCCTACTTGACGCGGTCGATCAATTGCAGTTGATCGAATCAGAATTGCATTGGCTTCCCGCAGTCTTGCCAAAGCATGTGAGAGTGTTGATCACGTGTACGGCTCAGCACTTCGAGCACAAGCTTCAGTATCGACAGGAGGCCCTGATCGAACTGGGCGCATTGCCCGCCTCGAGCAAAGCACTTATCATCGAGGAGTATTTTCGAGGGTATGCCAAGCAATTGCCGCAGAAAGTAGCGCTGCAAATTGTTCATGCCGAAGCAACCTCAAATCCCATCTATCTTCGGATCCTTCTGGAGGAACTGAGGTTGTTTGGCGATCATGAATCGCTGTCGTCACGGACACAGAAATACTTATCCGCAAAGAGTGTCCGTGAGCTGTTAACGCTTGTCCTGACAAGGTTAGAAAGTGATTTTTCCACTGAGTTGGTCGGCTCCGTTATGGGAAGTCTTGCTATCGTCCGTGGAGGATTGACTGAGCATGAACTCGAAGCGTTGGCCTCAGGTGATAGTACGGCAGTTGATCCGCTAGCGATCACCTCATTGGTCCATGCACTAGAGTACCATCTGATCCGGCGCGAGGGGTTGCTCGGCTATTTCCACGCGCACATTGAGCAGGCAGCACACGATCGATATCTGTCCGATCGGGATGCGAAGTTGCACATTGGTGGATCTGTCGAGAAGCTGTTTCCGGATCGAAGCGAAGAACGGTCTGTCCGAGAATTAGCACATCTCTACGACACGCTTGATAGGTTTGCCGATCAACTTGCGCTGTTGACCGATCTCAAAGCCTTGCCCATCCTGTCCAGCACTGCGCATGAGTTTGAGTCGCATCGCTACTGGCAACGCCTCGAACAGAGTCTTCCAGTGACAATGGAAGGTGAGTATCGCAAAACAATTCAATTCATCTTCGAAACTGGGAGTGACGCTGCGGTAGCTGGCAAGCTAGGAATGCATCTCGTCAATGCAGGCAGACTTCAAGGCGGTAAAGAACTTCTGCAATTTGCTACTGAACTTGCTTCCATAAATCATGTGCCTGAGACAGACCAGGCAAGTTTATTCAGAAGTTATGCGCTTGGAGCTACATTAGCGGGCGATCTGAAAGCCGCCCTTTCTAGTATCGAGATCGCACAGCAACTAGTCGAGACGCAAGATCTGCTATCGGGTGCAGATGTGCGATACGTCCACGCTCACACATTGTTCGAGCTTGGGAGATATGCAGAGGCTGAACCGATCGCCGCAGCAGCGTATCGATCATTTGTCGAATTGTTTGGTGAGCGGGACTCAAGGTCGATCGAAGCGCAGATGGGTCTGGCCAATGTGCTGCGTGAGCTCGGTAGGCACAAAGAGGCAGAGCAGATCCAACGAGATGTCTTGCACCTACGGATCTTAACAGAGGGTCAGCATTCGGTTGCTGCTGCAACAGCGATGAATGACTTGGGGACGTTCCTCCGTCGATTCACAACAAGGCTCGATGAGGCAGAAGAATTAGCACGTCGATCGCTGAAGATATTGACCGATATGCTGGGACCGATTCATCCGAACCGATGCACTGCACTTGGTAATCTCGCAGTACTACTGAGAGATCGCGGCAAGCTCGATGAATGCAAGCCACTCTACGAAGAGGCGATCGATCTTGAGTTCAAGCTGCACGGACCGCGACATCCGAAGACTGCAACAGCGCTGCATAACTACGCAGCATTCCTCTCTTCGAAGGGAGAACTGGAAGAGGCTGGCAGTCGGTTTCAGACAGTGCTGCGACTCCGCGAAGAGATACTCGGCGAAACGCACGCGGAGACGATCGCTACGATGATAATGCTCGGTGCTACGCATTACCGATCGCAGCGATTCGATGAGGCCGAACTGGTGCTCAGCCGCGCGGCAAACCTGCTCAAAGTGATCGACAAGACACATTCTCGGGTTGGGGTGACGATGAATTGGCTCGGTAGGGTTAAGACGGCCAAAGGGGATTTACCGATTGCCCGCGATTGTTTTGAGGAGGCGCTCGAGATACGGTTGCGCGATCTGGGTCTCCAAGACCCCTTCACAGCCGATACGCAGCTCAGCCTTGGGAAGATCTACGCTGCCCTCGGGGAACCTGCCAAAGCAAAACTGTATCTGGAGCAGGCGAAGGTGTGTTTGCTCAATGCGGTGGGTCCCGACGACCCCCGAACGGCTGAGGTTCTAGCCCAGCTCGCGGTTCTTCCTGCGGGCTTAGGTGTTGCCTCGTAGGGGTGTCCCGCCTTATTCTTATTTTTACACAGATCATTCAGCCGCTCCCTCCAGGGCGTCATCAACTATCTACAACTCTCATGAAGCATCCGCTACGGTTATTCAGTGTGCTGATCCTGCTGGTCATGGCAGGCTCAGTCTCGAGCGCATTCGCGCAATCGACCAGGTTCGCATTCGTCAACAAAGAGCGCACCCTGATCTTTATCCACGAAGGTGATCAGAAGGATACGTTGTTCTTACCGGTACCCGCACAGAAGTTCAGAGCAGAGCGCATCGCAGTGCTAGGTTCGACGAGCGATGGCAAGTCGCTGCTTGTTGCTGGCCAGATCTACTATGCAGCGATCGGTAGCGGTGCACAAGCGATGGTACAGGGCTTCTTCCGCATTCCGATCCCAGAGCACGGCAAGCAACTCGACTATACAACGTTGCTCACTCAAGGTAAGATATTGCGTCAGGTTTATGAAGATGCAACCAAGATCCTGCCTCTCGGCGTGATCACACCAGATGGACAGCGCTGGTTCGGCACATGGATGTCGTCGGCTCCGAATAATCCTGCGTTCACAGTCTATCACGGCCGCTTCGATCAGAATGGCGATCTTACGACGACCGATTCTGCCGTCGTCACAGGTGCCGCTGCGTTCGATGCTGGATACCATATGTCAAACTTGACGACGACCGAGGACGGCGTGAAGCTGTTGTTTGTCGTTGTCGATAAGCTGACAAGCGGTGGCCTCAACCGCGCACGTATCGGGCGTTGGGTGCCTGGCGAAGAAGTTGCGTTCACAGGGGATGGGAGCTTGACCGCTCAGATGAACAGCGTCATCGGCGGTAGTGCACCGGTCACGGACAAGGCATTCGGATTTGCAGTTCGTGGTGTCGGTTCGACAGATGCTGCAAAGTTGCAATTCGCTGTCGTTACGCAGTCCAACAACGACGAGATCAAGATCTACGAGATCCAGAATGTTGCGAACCCAGTACTCAATGCAAATTTTGTGAAGGGTACGATCACACGCTCTGCACTTCCTGGCAACCTGGATTTCTTTACGGGCTACACTGGCAATAATGGCGACGTCTATTCTGAAGCCCCACAACAAGGCAATGGTGGCGACATGATGTTCAGTCGTGATGGCTCGAAGCTCATCTTCGTGACACGCGAGTTTCCAGAAGATGTGACGATCCGTCCACAGAGCTCCGCGATCTTCGAGTACGGCTTGAATTCCGGCGAGATCAATTTGCTCTACAACGATGAGGCTCGAGAAGAGCGCCAGCCGATCTTCGTTGATGGTACGGGTATCATTCCTGAGCCAGAGCAAGTGATCACGGTGACTCCGAATACGATCAACTTCGGTACTGTGTTGGTGCCGGCAACAAAGACCAATACGTTCACGATCACCAACACTGGTACGGTCGATGCGAATATCACTGGTGTGTCGCTCGGCTCAGCACCGGAGTTCACGATCACAGCGAATTCGGTAGGTGCTACTGCTCCGTATGCATTTTCGCTTGCGCCAAATGCGACTGCAACGTTCGATGTCACATTTACACCGACTGTAAAGGGTACAACGACAAGCTCGTTCGTTGTGACGTGGGATACCGATAAGTCGCTCACGCAGACGATCACCGGTACTGGCGATTTAGATGCAGGATCTGTCGCTCGCGACTACCAGGAAGTCTTCACGTTCAGCGTGGCGCCGAACCCAGTACAAGGTGCAGCGGTCATCTCGCTCAATGGTGTTGAGACTTCGAACGTATCTCTCGAGCTCGTCGATGCAACAGGCCGAGCAGTGTGGTCGGCATCATCAAAGCTCAATGTAGGTGCAACCTCGACATTCGATCTGAATGCGCAGAACCTCGCAGCAGGCAGCTACTTCCTCGTCGTTCGTGCTGCTGATGTGCAGGCGGTAGGGCAAGTTATGATCACGAAGTGACGTTAGCTAGCGTTCAGCGTCTAAATAGTCGCAAAGAAAAGGCTCGGCAGAACTGCCGAGCCTTTTGTATTTGCTAATTCTGATTCGTTACTTCCAGACGATGTCTTTGACTTCGTAAGGGCCATGTGCTTTTACGATCTTCGCAAGGATCTCTGCCTTGCGCATCGTTAGCTCGTACTTCCAGACAGAGTTCGTTACCTTGACCTGCAGTACACCGTTCGCAAGCTTCTCGGGTGTTGTCACAGCAGCGACGCTTTCGCCAACGATCTCGTGCCAGTTCGTGATCACGGCATAGGTTCTGGCCTTCTTGTCGAGGCCAAACTCCTTCAGTGTGTCACGCATGACTGCGTTGAGTTTTACGATGCGAGCCATGTAGCGTAGGTAGTCAATACAGTTTGTTGATGCTCAGTAAGCGTAAGTGATCTGTCCGCGTTCGACCAAAAATAACTTGTGAAAGCCTTTTGAGAAATCGATCTTCGATTCGAAGATCGTACGGTCGGTCGACGTGATGAACGTCTGACCGAATCCGCCATTCTCAGCGAGATCGAGCAACTGTTCAGCGCGAAGTTTATCCAGCTCACTGAACACATCGTCGAGCAAAAGTATCGGCGTCTCACCGGTCGCTTCATGAAGATACCGGAATTCCGCGAGCTTCATCGAGACGAGCAGCGTTTTGTGCTGACCCTGCGACGCGTAATGCTTCGCTTCATGCCCAGGGTTGATCTCGAGGATCACATCATCCTTATGCGGACCGACGAGCGATGTTCCACGTCGCAATTCATCGATCTCGATCTGTGCCTGCTGCTCTCGTATGAGCTGCGCGAAGTCTGAGACCTCGGAATCCATCCCCATCGGCTGATACTGAATGCCTGGCGTCTCACGGCTATTCGATAGCAGACGGTAAGCATCGAGGAGGAAAGGGGTGAACTCGCGTGTGAATTCCAGCCTGCGCTTCATGATGCGTGCACCAAGCGTGATGAGCATCTCAGTCCATGGCTCGAGCATCGGCCTGAGCCACGAGATCGATCGCTTCTGCGCCCGTGCATCGGTCAGGATCGAGTTGCGCTGCTTGAGCGCACGCTTGTACTCGATCTCATCTTCGAGATA
>JBKJTP010000112.1:0-7164 GCA_046590195.1 Kapaibacterium sp. (SeqCode)
ATCGCGGGCTTTTTTTTCGCACAAGCTAAAGCATGTGCTACACTTCGGTTGATGCATGTGCTAGTCTTAACGTGGCTCCAGCTTGATCACGGGCAGGATCATTTCTTCCATCGACATGCCGCCGTGTTGGAAGGTGTCGCGGTAGTAGTTTAGGAATTTGTGGTAGTCTGTCGGATAGACGAAGTAAAAGTCTTCTTTCGCGATGATGTAGTTCGAGGTCGCGCCGCGCTTCGGAAGCTTGTATTCTTCCGGGTTCTTGATCATCATCGCTTGCTTCTCCTCCGCCTTCACATTGCGGCCATGCTTGTAGCGCAAGCTTGTTGATGTTTCGCGGTCGCCAATGACCTTTGCGCCGCGCAGACTGCGGATCGAGCCGTGATCGGTCGTTACGATGATCTTGATGTTCGGCACATTTGCAAGCGCTTTGAACATATCGAGCAAGCTCGAATGCTGGAACCAGCTTTTCGTTAGCGAGCGATACGCACTCTCATCCGGTGCGATCTCTTTCAACACTGGCGAATCGCTTCGGGTATGCGCAAGCATATCGACGAAGTTCACCACGATCGCCGTCAAATGATTGCGCGCGGTCGTTGTGATATTCTGTGCAATGCCTGCGCCGAAATCGCGGTCGATGATCTTGATGTATTTCAGATCGTTGCGCAGCTTCACGCGCTTGCGCTCAAGCAATCGCTTCAGCAGCTCCGCCTCGTCTTTGTTGTGGCTGTGCTCATCGTCGTTCGAGTCCGACCACGTCTGCGGAAATGCCTTACCGAATTCGAGCGGAAATTGTCCAGCGAAGATCGAGTTACGCGAGTATGGCGTAGCAGTTGGCAAAATGCTGAAGTGATAGTTGCGCGTGATCTTGAAGAGATTACGTAACTCTGCTTCCATGATCAGCCACTGATCGAGCCTCATGCAATCGATGACGAAGAAGATGACGTTCTCATCGCCGTTCCTTAGCTCCGGCAACAGCCACTCATCTACAACATCTGGCGACATCGCAGGGCGGTTCGCAGCGTTCTCACTTGTGTAGATCGTGTTGACCCAGTTCTTGTAATTGCGCTCGACGAACTTGCCGAACTCGGAGTTCATCTCTTTCTTCTGCTCGCCGAGTGTTTGCGCGAGGCCGAGGCCGCCATGCTCATCGAGCTCCATCTCCCATGCGACGAGCTTGCTATACAGCTGGATCCAGTCATCGGCGGTACTCGCCATCATGATCTGCCCGGACATCCGCGCGAACTCCTGCGTGTAGTCACGCGAGACTGCTTCGCCAAGGATCTGTCGGCCTTCCAAAAACTTCTTGACGGCGAGCAAGACCTGCGTCGGGTTGACGGGCTTCGTGAGATAATCCGAGATCTTCTTACCGATCGCCTGCTCCATCAGGTCCTCTTCTTCGGACTTTGTCACCATGACGACCGGCGTATCCGGCGACTGCTGCTTGATGATCTCAAGCGTTTGCAATCCACCCATGCCAGGCATATTCTCATCGAGAAAGACAAGATCGAACGGCGGTGCGGCATCCTGCGCCATCGCAACGGCGTCCTCGCCGTTGTTGGCGGTCGTGACGGTATAGCCCCGCTGCTCAAGCAGCATGATGTGCGGACGGAGTAGATCGATCTCATCGTCGACCCAGAGAATGTTACCTTTGGTCATGTAGTGCTTTGTGGTGATGCAAAGTTACGGGAGTCCCCGTAGGGCCACTCGGAAGAGTGGCCGAAATGCGGTTGAGTCGCTTTCGTCCGCTTAAGATGGCTGTGCGTGAGACGCGATCCGCTGTTCGTGCCACGCACGAGTTCGATAAGAATTCTTGAGTGTGGTTGCCGCGTTTCGGCCCACTCTGCCGAGTGGCCCTACGTTGTACGCAGGCATTCGCTCAAATGTTTTGGCAATTTCCAATGCCCTACTTATGCAAATGCACGACCGGGTATTCCCAGGATTGCATTGCTCCAATGCTCGAGCTACGTAGCTCCGGTGGCAATCCTTCGGGTGGTGCTCCGCATCCGCCAAATTTCGAGATCCTGCCACGATGCCTTCCGTTGCGACAAGTATGCATTTATCACCGAAATGCCGGTCCGTAACCTCTGGCCTCCGAGCCGTACTCGATCAGGGGCCGACTGCAACCTTAATGGTGATAATGTGTCTATAAATGGACGAATCGCCCACGCATCTCCCCCGGCGCAGGGCACCAGAGGAATTCTGTCCTTTCTGAACTCGAAATATTCTCATGACAGCTCGCTTCTTTAAAGCACTTAGTACACAAGCGCTTTGCGCCGCGCTCGCCATGGCTTCCTGCACTTTCTTAGTTGCGGGCAATGCCGATGCCCAGCAGGCGTCGCGCACGAGGACACCTAATTTCGAAGAGCTTGCTGGCTCGATCCAGATGCAGACCGGTGCGAAACTCGTCAAAGCAGAGAATGGTGTGCCACAGATCGTGCTCGGTACAAAGGGAAGCGCACTCGTCGCTGCACAGCCGAAGCAGATGACGCCTGCGATGATCGCTGAGCGCACCCGCAATTTCTTCACTGCGACTGCAACATCGCTTGGCTTCCTTCCAGCAGATGCAGAAGTCAGCGCAACGAATGCAAGCACGCTGGGTCAGTCGTTCAACACGGTACTGACGCTTTCCTATAACGGCATCCCTGTTCGCGGACGCCGGGCGAGCGTTGCGATCGGAGCGCAAAGCGGCGAGTTTCTCGCATGGCGCAACAACTTGCCAGCGATAGAGCCAAACACGTCGACTCCAAAGATCTCTGCGTTAGCGATCCTGAGCAAGATCGACCCGACACTCACCCCGACATCGACAATCAGTCAGCAGCCAAAGCTTATCTACATCGCAAGCCGCGATAACCAGGTAGTTCGTTTGGCTTATGAGGTCCGAGTATCAGAGCCGATGCATGCATGGCGTTACACATTCGATGCAACGACAGGTGCACTGCTCGAGAAGAAGGACATGGTCATGAATTGCACGAACCCTTCACACGACCACGAGGCCGATGCTTTCGAGGACGCGCCAGTAGCTCCTGCAGCACCAGCAGCAACCGTGAGCGGCAAGGTCAAGGGCAATGTGCTCTATTATAACCCGTTCAAGCCTGACACAACGGTCGGCATGCCGTTCATCAAGGTGGTCGTCAATGGTAAGACGACCTACGCTGATAAGGATGGTAATTACTCGATCTCCGACGTTACGTATCCTCTGGCGATCACCTCGAATCTCGAGAGCCGTTTCTTCAAGATCGATCGCCAGGATGGCGCTGATGGAAAGCTCACATCGACGATCACATCTGGACTCGGCGATATCGACTGGCTTTCCGAGACGGGTATTCGTGCAGAGCGCTCTGCATATAACTCGGTCCACCGTGTGTATCAGTATGTCAAGAGCTTCGACGATAGCTTCTCCGATCTTGATAGCAAGATCACCGTAAACATCAATGTGAATGGCTCCTGCAATGCTTTTTATCAGCCAAATGAGCGTACGCTAAATTTCTTCCCGAAGGCAGGCGATTGCAGCAACACTGCGGAGATCGCAGATGTGGTCTATCATGAGTATGGACATCATTACCATCACATCCGCTATATCGAGCGTGGCACAGAGGTCACGAGCAGCGCGCTAGGAGAGGCCGTTGCAGATATTCTCAGCAATTTCATTCGCGATAACCCGATCATCGGTGAAGGCTTCAGTGGTTCATCGACGATCCTTCGCAACAGCAAGAACAAGTTCAGGTGGCCGTCTGACGTCGCAGCGGATCCGCATAGCACTGGTCAGATCCTGACTGGCGCGGTCTGGGATCTTCGTCTGGCGATCGGGTTGCCACAGACCGAGTATCTCTTTCACGAGTCACTCAAGGCGGTGCCAGATGCATCAAGCGGCGGCGAAACCGCCGATGATGTGCTCGAAGCATTCACTGACGTACTCATGACCTTCCTCCTTGCCGATGACGATGATAACGATTTCTCGAACGGCACGCCGAACAGCACTGCGATCATTACAGCATTCGAAGATCATGGCATTGGGCTTAGCAACTTGGTATCGCTTAAGGTTGTCGGCATTGCCGATCAGGATACGATTGCGACTGCGTACCCGGTCGACGTACTCGCATCGTACTCCGGTGCTATCGGCGAGATCGATCAGGATAGCGTCAAGCTTTTTTACTCGGTCAATAGCGGCCCATACGCGATGATCAATGTACCTCACCAGAATGGTGACAAGTACAACGCAAGCATTCCGAAGCTGCCGGCAGGTTCGATGGTACGTTATTATTCGACCGCCCGCACAACACTTGAGCAAGGTGGCACTGTTCGCAGCCCACGTTCAGGGTATTATACGTTCCTCGTCGGTTTCCGCCAGGTCTATACCGATGACGCGGAGGACGATCGCGATCACAAGTTCGGCATCGATGCAGACAATGCTATTCGTGGCATCTGGGAGCGCGGAGATCCTGTCGGTACATTCTGGATGGAAGATCACTTCCAGCAGGACACCGATCACACCGTACTCGGCAAGCGCGCATACGTGACGGGCAATCTCGATTCGCCGGACGCACTCGATGACGCACTCTTCGATTTCAATTCACAAGTTACTCGAAAGACCACACTCGAGACAGAGACGATCGATCTTACCGGCATCAAGAATCCGATGCTCAAGTTCTGGTACTATCATCGCTCAGAGCAGGTGTTCTCGGCAGCGCAAAATCAATTCCGCGTATCCATGTCGACGAACAACGGCTCGTCATGGCGCCAAGTCTATGGCAGCACAGAAGTCTATCCGGGCTGGACCAGCACGATCGTGCCGCTGACGCTGAGCGCGACTGCCACAAATAACGTAAAATTCCGCTTTACCGCAAGCTCCGCTTATGGTACTGTTGTTGAAGCTGGCCTTGACGATATCGAGATCGTCGTTCCGCTGCCAGCGACACAGATCGCCGATGTCGAAGATGCGCTTGCTCTCAAGCTCGATCTCTCGACCTATCCGAATCCCGTTTCGCAGGGCAAGTTCAGCTTCAACTACACACTCCCTCAGAGCACGATCGTACAGGCCGAGCTCAAGAATGTGATGGGCAGTGTTGTATGGAGCACCAACGGGGAGTTAAAGCAGACGGGACCACATTCTGAGACTGTCGCGCTCGATCTGCCAAGCGGCACCTATTGGCTGCAGCTTTCGACTAGCATGGGCAATGTCTATCGGCAGATCAACGTCATTAAATGATCGTACGGTTGTCAGTTGACAGTCGGCTCCGATCGTAGGACCTGACAATTGTCAATGAAGAACATCGCCCGCGCATTCCTCTGGAGTTTTACAGCAGCCACCCTCATGGGTGGCTTCTTTGCTGCTACAACAGTCTTTAATACTGCTGAAGGTAAGCCGACCCCATCGTTTTGGGGCATGCTGATCTGGAATTTCGTCGCCTTCTATATATGGGCGGCGCTTTTCCCCGCCATTAAAGAAGTATGCAGGCGATACAGGCTAGAAGATCGCCCAAATTTTGCGCGCAATCTTCCGATCCACATCGTCAGCGCTTTCATCTTCATGGGCCTGCACCTTGTCACGTTCGTCACGCTACAGTGGGTTGTGGGTAGTCCTCGAGCGCTGAAACTCGGAGCCTACGACAAGCTCCTCGAATCGTACATGCGCGCGCTGATGGATACACAGGTCATTGTGTATCTCTCGATCCTTGCCGGTGCCCACATGATCAATTACTATCGCCGTTACCGCAGCGAAGAATTGCGCGCATCGAATTTGCGCAGCGAACTGGCTGAGCTGAATCTGCAATCGCTCCGCATGCAGCTCAACCCGCACTTCCTCTTCAACACGCTCAACGCGATCACCGAATTGATCCACAAGGACCCGGATGCCGCAGAGCGAATGGTCATGACGCTAAGCGATCTGTTGCGCTCGTCGCTTGCTAGTTTGAACGAGCAGAAGATCCCGCTTTCGAAAGAGCTGGAGTTCGTCGAGCAATATCTTGCGATCCAGAAAATGCGCTTTGGCGATAGACTCACGGTGGTCAAGGAGATCGAGCCCGGACTCGAGAACGCACTCGTCCCAAACATGCTGCTTCAGCCGGTCGCCGAGAACGCCGTGCAGCACGGCATTGCACCATCGATCGATGGTGGTGCAGTGATGCTACATGCATTCTCGTCTCAAGGACGGATCACGCTTGAGGTCATCGATACGGGTGTTGGGTTTTACGCTCAGGATAGTGATATGTCGAGCGAGAACTCGAACTCGTTTTCACACGGCTCATCCCAACCCGCGAAACTCCGTGAGAGCATGGCGTACGCTGGTACTGCAGGTAGGTTGTCGCCAGCGATTCAGTCAGAGATATCTCATTCAACGATATCTGTTGCGACTGAGGATTGTCAAAAGAAGCATCATGGTATCGGTCTTACGAATACCCGTGCGAGATTGAAAGAGCTTTACGGAAGCAAGCATAACTTCCGTATCGAGAACAATCCGCTCGGTGGTGTGAGGATCTCGATCGAGATACCAGCGGAATAAAATAAGCGTAATAGAAAGCGACAACATCTGCCATTCTCACACGTGATGTGTAACACTTGATGTGTCTTCGTACATGGTAGAACATTCTCAGTCCCACACAACTTCACCGCAGCAGCACCAGCAGTCGCACCAGCAGCCACAGCAGCTTCGCGAACGCTTCACTGCGCTCATCGCAGATGATGAGCCATTGGCTCGCGAGCGCGTCCGCAGGTATCTCTCCGCATATCCCGAGTTCGAGGTCGTTGCTGAAGCGAAGTCTGGCGACGAGGCGCTTCGCATGATCGAAGAGAACGATGTCGATCTCCTCTTCCTCGATATTCAGATGCCTGGAATGGATGGCCTCGCAGTGTTGGAGTCAGCAAAGAGCGCTCACAGTCCTTACGTGATCTTTATCACCGCGTATGAGCAACATGCTGTCAAAGCATTCGAGCTGGAAGCGATCGATTACTTGCTCAAGCCTTACGATGATGTCCGCTTTGGCCGCGCGATCGAGCGCGCGAAGAAGCTGCTTCATGCTGGCAATCAATCGAACGAACAGCATGTGACACTTGAAGAGAACTCATCGAGCGATCAGAAGTATGTTGAACGATTGCTCGTCAAAGAACAGGGTCGATTGATACCGGTGCAGATCAGCGACGTCGATCATTTCAGCTCTGCGGGTAACTATG
>JBKJTP010000159.1:0-7491 GCA_046590195.1 Kapaibacterium sp. (SeqCode)
TACAGCCGGAATATCATTTCGACGGACAGACATAAAGATCGACTGAGCCGAGACAGAGCTTGCTGCAATAATAAACAGCGCTGCGATCGCGATGGTGTTTCGTAATGTTTTCATAAGACGGGGCAACTAAATGCGAGGCAATGGGTGGGCAATACTATCCGGGGAACGGGCGGTTTGTGACAAATACTCCCGATTTGGGCTCCACTCCCTCCCACAGCAATTGGGGGCCCGTTCTCACGGCTTCCTGTTCCAGGTTGGGATATAGCCATCGTTGCGGATGAGATCGCTGATCGTCTCCATCTCGCGGACCTTCGGCAGCAAGTGTGTCAGGAATTTGTTCAACATCTCCAATCGCTCGTTCTCGCTCACGATCGAAAGCAATGCTTGACGCTGCGGCGCTTCGAGCCCCGACTTCTGTGCGATCATGAAGCTTGGGTACTGACCCTCGACCTTATACATCTCTTCGTCGATCGGGTCGATGCTTCCCTTATACGCGACTTCGGTCAACTCGTTGAAGAGCTCGATCGTCTTCTCGGCGAGTTCTTCGTTGCGGGTCTCAGGTACGTCATCGAGCCAGCGGACAATTGCGAAGGATACCTGGTCGGGTCCGTTCTGTTCGAGTTCGACAACCTCATAACGGCGTTCACCTTCGGTCACAATGTCGACCTTGCCGTCTGGATATTTCTCCGTCACCTCGATGATCTTCGCCGTGCAGCCGATCGAGTGCAAGCGGTCTTCCTCGATGTAATTAATACCGAATGAGCCACCCTCCTTTACACACTCGTCAATAAGCTTCTTATACCGCTCTTCAAAAATGTGAAGCGGCACGCGCGAGTGTGGGAATAGAACTACTCCCAGGGGAAAAAGAGGTATGCGGGTTGTCTCAGCCATTAATACAATATAAGCTCTTTAAGGCTGCTCCTGCTGGAGTTGCTCTGGCTGATTATCCTTCCACTCCTCGTACCATGCCATTTGCACAGCTTCGAGTTTCTTCTCGTTGGACATAGCGAGGTCGTCCTCGAACTCCTCCAACTCGCCGATCCACTGGCGAAGATCTGTGAAGCGAACAGAGAGCGGATCTCTGTCGGGAAATTTCTCGTAAAGCGCGATGCCGATATCTTCGAAATCTGTCCAGGTCATTAGAGCAATGAGTTAGTGTGCGCCTTCGTGGAAGTACTTTGCGATCGCCGGATTCAGCTGCGGGATCTCGACGACGATATCCTTATCGCCTAACAATTTACATTGACATCCGAGCCGTGAATTAAGCGCAAGTCCTTCTGCCTCATCCAGCTGATCAGCCTCTTCGTCGTCTTGGTCGGTGAGGTTGTCCATCCCTTCACGCACTTTCACGTGACAGGTAGAGCACGCACAAACGCCGCCGCAATTGTGCTGCAGGTCGATATTGTTCGCGAGTGCTACGTCGAGGATGTTGTCACCAACGAGTGCTTCGCAGGTGATATTCATCGGAAGAAACGTGATCTGAGGCATTGAATAAGAGAGACCGATCAAATGGCTGTCATTGCGAGGAGCTCACGTTCAGGATCGCCCACGATCCTGAACGTGAGCGACAATGAACCACTTCAAAAAGCTTCCAGAGGAAGGTTTTTGCATTAGATCATCGCGTCGTCTACTCCGCGGAATCCACGAGGGGATTGCTTCGGCCAACGATCAATGCTTGGGGGCATTGATCGTTGGCCTCGCAATGACATGTAAAGAAAGAATATTAGCGAACGACGTACTTCGTGAAGCGGTCGTTTGCGCGGCCCCAATGGATGCCGTTAATGAAGTTGTCGATGTATGCTGCGCGCTTCGGGCCATCCTTGTGGTAGTATGCATGCTCGAATACGTCGCAAGCGATGATCGGCACTGCGCCCCATACTGCGCCGTAGTGATGCTCATCGACGAGCACGTTGCGAAGCTGGCCTGAGCCGAGTGTATCGAATACGAGAACGCCCCAACCCGAAAGCTTCGCTGCAAGCGATGCTGCCTTGAAGTCAGCCTTCCACGCATCGAACGAGCCAAAGTCCTTCTCGATCTGTGCAAGCAGCGCTGCACCCTGGCTTTGATCGCCGGAGCCACCGAGATTCTCCCAGTAGATCTCATGCAGGATGTTGCCTGCGTGATTCCATGTCCAGCGGCGCTTGAGTTCGCCGATCTCGGAGTAGTTGCCGTTCGCCTTTGCTGGGTCTGCTGTTTCGAGCGCTTTCTCGATCTCGTTCAGCTTATCGACGTAGCCCTTGTGGTGCGTATTGTAATGCCAGTCTGTCGTCTCAGCGTCGATGACAGTCGCGAGTAGCTGCTTTGCTTCTTCATCAGAGTAGGGACGCTGACGCAGCTTGAATTCAAATGCTTTCATAACTTAGGAGACAAAAAGGCGTTGATAAAACGCGGTGTGAGATAAAACACTTCTGATGGTTATAACTTAGACCTGTTCAACAGTCTTGCCGGTCAGCGATTCAGCAACCGATGCATTCATGATCTCATGAGCGAGCGGCTCAGTTGCGTTTTCGAGCGCCTTGATATGCTCATTGATAACATTCGCATCTTCGCTCTGAATGGACTTACGGAGCGCGTACAGTGCATCGATGATCGCTGCGACGTTGAGCGACTGCAGAACATTTGATGCAATCGCGAGTTGCCCGCGGCGAAGCTGTCCAAGGACCTTCTCTGTCGCATTGAGCAAGCGCTGGCCTTCGGTCTTCGACTCAGTGATACGGCGAGCCTGGATATCCACGCCTGCATACTCGATCGACTCCTTCAACATGCGCTCAACCTCTTCATCGGTCAGGCCATAAGAAGGCTTCACTTCGACCTGCTGCTCGATACCCGTGTATGCTTCCTTTGCCGTGACATGCAAGATGCCATCGGCATCGATGAGAAAATTTACTTCTACCTTTGCTGTACCGGCAGGCAATGGCGGAATGCCCTTCAGCGTGAACTCTGCAAGCTTACGATTATCCTTAACGAAATCGCGCTCGCCTTGATAGACATTGATTTCCACACCCGTCTGGTTATCGACGAATGTCGTGTACGTATCTGTCGCTCTTGTCGGGATCGTGGTGTTGCGCGGGATGATCGTTGACATCATGCCGCCTACTGTCTCGATACCAAGCGAGAGTGGAGTGACATCAAGCAAGAGAATATCCTTGCTGTTGCCAGCCAACACATTTGCCTGGATCGCTGCGCCTAGCGCAACGGTCTCGTCTGGATTTAGCTCATCGTGCGGCTTGCACTTGAAGATATCCTTTACGAGTGCCTTCACTGAAGGCATCCGCGTTGAGCCACCAACGAGAACGACTTCATCAATATCATCTGTATCAATGCCAGCGTCCTTGATCGCATCTTCGCAGATCTTGCGTGTGCGCTCGATGATGCCCTTTGAGATCGTTTCTAACTCCTGACGCGAGATCTTTCTGCGATACGAGATATCCGACTTCGGGAAGTCGAGCTCGATCATGCAGTTCACATTCGTTGAAAGATCGATCTTCACTTCTTCCGCCTTCAAGCGGATCAATTGCAGATCCTCAGATGACGCATGGAAATGCGGATTGAGATGCTTGAGCTGCGTCAGGAACATCTCCATCAAACGGCGATCGATGTCATCGCCGCCGAGATAGGTATCACCACCTGTCGAGAGTACCTCGAAGATGCCATTCGTCAGCTTGAGGATCGAGATATCAAATGTTCCGCCACCAAGATCATAAACTGCTACGATCCCCTGCTTGGTCTTATCGAGTCCGTATGCAAGTGCTGCGGCAGTCGGCTCGTTGATGATGCGAAGAACATCGAGCCCTGCTAGGCGTCCAGCATCTTTTGTTGCATGGCGCTGTGCATCATTGAAGTACGCAGGTACCGTGATGACTGCACGCGCAACTGCTTCACCAAAGTAATCTTCGGCGCGGCGCTTCAACTCTTTCAGTACAAATGAGGAGAGTTCGATCGGTGTGTACAGCTTGTTGCCGATCTGCACGCGCACGAGACCTTCATCTACTTGCGACAATTTGTACGAGAGCAGTCCTGAGTCCTTCTTGACATCCTGATAGGACTTACCCATCAAACGCTTTACGGAATAAACTGTGTGTTCTGCATCCTGTAACGCTTGCTTCTTCGCCTTGTGGCCGACAGCCATGACGTTGCCGTGATCGTCGATCGTTACGACCGACGGCACGATCCCACCATCAGTACCGGGAATGACCTTCGCTTCGCCATCTTCCACATAAGCGACAAGCGAATTTGTCGTGCCGAGGTCAATGCCGACGACACGTCCTTGCGGTGAATCTTCCTGACCTGGTAGAGAGATCTGAATGGGCATATTGGTTTACGCGAGTGCGGCTTCTTCGTAGAGGTGCGGGAAGAGGCGGCGCTCCGTGCACTCAATAGCGATGTGGATGATCTTGATGTGTAATTCTTGGATACGATCGCTCGTGTTCCCTGGTGCGATGATGGCGAGATCGCAAAGATCCTTGATGGCGCCACCAGTTTTGCCTAGCAATCCGACAACTTTCATGCCCTTAGCTTTCGCGGCCTGCGCTGCTAAGACGAGGTTTTGGCTATTGCCAGAGGTTGTTATTGCGAGAAAGACATCGTTCTTGCGGCCAAATGCCTGCACCATGCGCTCGAAGACGTGGTCGAAACCGTAGTCATTCGACGTGCACGACATGTGCGAGACATCGCTGAACGCAAGCGCAGGTACGGGCTCGCGGTCCTTGCGGTAGCGTCCGGTCCATTCTTCCGCGAAGTGCATCGCGTCGCAATGCGAACCGCCGTTACCAGCAGAATACACGCGGCCGTCGTTGTTGAATGACTCGGTGAGCAGGACGACGAATTGATCAATGAGTGCGATGTTCGCGTCGTTCGACATGAACTCACTCAGACACTGCGCTGCTTCTGAAAGAGATGCTTGTATGTGTTGTCTAGACACGCCAGAAAAGGTTGAGTTGGCGATCAGTGCTTGATCATTGCGGGCTCACCACGCTGGGCTGCGCCGATAGAAAGTCTTAGTGTGTGAAGATACGCACGCTCAGCGAGTAGCTTGTTCATCGCTTCGAGTCTCGCTGTGTCTTCTGCCTCAAGTTTGCCAGGCTCAGACATCGGTCCGTTGCCTTGATCCCACTGTAGTGAGAACGTCTCAAGCTTTGTATCCACTACTTCTGACATCTCCTCGAATTGGTCCGCATACGGCGCCAGATCATTATTGACCCTCGCGATCGTTCTAGGATCCTTTGAGAACTCCAGCTCCGCCAGCTTCTCTTGCACTTCCATCACTGCCATCAGCAGCGTTGTTGGCACCTGCTTTTGCGAATCGGCTGTGAGTCCATGGATCGAAAGCAAATGCTTGATCCGCTGATGCGGATCGCGAAGCACGCGGTACGCCTGGTTGATACTGCTGGACTTATCAAGCGCTTCAGACTTTGCGGATTCTTCAGCCGAAACATGCCTATCCGGATGATACGAACGCTGCAATTCGTGAAAGCGACGCTCGAGCACTGCGGGAAGGGCGGTCAAGAGCCGCGGAATGCCAAAAGTCTGAAAGTGATCGATCAAAGTGAGGTTGTTCAACAAACGAGGTGAGATGGCTCAAGCAATGATCGCACGCCCTCAAAACGAGAGCGCGCGAATCACGAATTGCTTATACTCCGAAGGAGCTGCCGCAACCGCAGGTCTTTGAAGCCTGTGGGTTGTTAAATACGAAACCGCGGCCATTCAAGCCATCGGTGAAATCGAGGTTCGTACCTGATAGATAGAACAACGACTTTGCATCAACAAAGAGGCGAATGCCTTCCTTCTCGATGATCTTGTCACCCTCGCGTGCTTCTGCATCGAAGCCGAGAGAATAAGACAAGCCTGAGCAGCCGCCGCCTTTAACGCCGACACGAAGGCCGTATGTATCAGGGATCTTGTTCTGCTCCATGATCTTCTTGACCTCTGCCTTTGCCTTTTCGGTAAAGCTGATCTCCTCGTTAAGATTTTGGAACGCCTTCTCTACTGTCGTCTCCTCCAGTGAAGGCATCGTGTTCATTGTTACTTCTGTCATTGTCTCTCCTGTTTCTAAACTTTGTCGTTTAAGCATCTCGCTACTCTTACCTTAAGCGTGCTGCTCAACTTGCTGGCCCTTGAGCGCGGCCTGCTTGTTACGGAAATCCTCGATCGCTGCCTTGATCGCATCCTCTGCGAGGACCGAGCAATGGATCTTGACCGGAGGAAGATTGAGCTCAGTCACGATGTCCGTGTTCTTGAGCTCTTGCGCGTGCTCGACGCTGCGTCCTTTGATCATCTCGGTTGCAAGCGAGCTTGATGCGATCGCGCTGCCACAGCCGAATGTCTTGAACTTCGCATCTTCGATCATGCCGGTCTCGGCATTGATCTTGAGCTGCAAACGCATTACGTCACCGCACTCCGGCGCGCCGACGAGCCCTGTTCCAACTGTTGGATCGGATGGATCGAGCGTACCGACGTTACGCGGATGATTGTAATGATCGATGACCTTCTCTGAATATGCCATGTCTTTTTATCTCTTTATCACACAAGCTAAAGCATGTGCTACACTTTAAATACGGTCTCTGCGCTCGATCTCTTCGATCGGTGTTGGCGCTACTGCCGTTGCATCTGCGGGCATCCCACCTGGAAATGGTATCGCTGATGCTGGAAGATCGTCAATGCGAACATTGAGCAATCCTACCGTCCCTTCCTTTGGCGTCAGGTAATCTTTGTGAAGCAGCAAGTACGCTTGCTTATTCACCTGCCTGACCACTCCTTGCTCCTGCCACGATTCTAATAACTCGAAGGCTAGCTTCTCTGCCTGCGGTGCCGCGATCGACTTTCCCTCTTCCGCTTCGAAGTAATCTCGAAGGATGAACTGCACATCGCGGAAGAAAATATTCGAATTGTAGAACGCTGCTTTTCTCATCTCGCGCATGAAGTTGAGCAGGATCTCCGGCTCTTCCTTCAACGGCTCTATATCGATCCGGGAATTCAAAATTAAAAATGCAAAATTCAAAATGATAATCCCACTCAGCACTCAGCACTTTCATCTCAGCACTCCCTAGTGCGGCTGCCACGTAACCGACTTCAGATCGATGCCCATCTTTGCCATCTCATAGAGCGGCGACATATCGCGCAACTTCGAGACTGCCTTGATCATCGCTTCGATCGTGTAATCGATCTCTTCCTGCGTATTAAAGCGGCCGATACCGAAACGGATCGATGAGTGCGCCTGATCGTCACCAACACCCAAAGCCTTCAAAACGTAGCTAGGCTCGAGGCTCGCTGAAGTGCAAGCACTTCCAGAGGACACTGCGATCTCCTTGATGCCCATCATCAGGCCCTCTCCCTCAACATACGCAAAACTGATGTTAAGGTTGCCTGGCAAACGCCATTCTGGCTTTGTTAATGGATCCGGGCCATTAATATAAAGCTCATCGAGCGCAGCTCTGAACTTCACCAGCATCCCATCGCGCATTTCTGTGATGGGCTTCGTATCTGACTCCATAT
>JBKJTP010000212.1:0-21288 GCA_046590195.1 Kapaibacterium sp. (SeqCode)
ATCGTAATCGGCACAGCCGGTACGAACGAGGTTGACGCAGCTGACGGTACGGTCAACACGCTTGACAATATCGACGCAGAAGGCACAGTCACTTCAGGCGCAGGCAACATGATCGTAATCGGCACAGCCGGTACGAACGAGGTTGACGCAGCTGACGGTACGGTCAACACGCTTGACAATATCGACGCAGAAGGCACGGTAACAGCAGGTGCAGGCAACAACACTGTTATCGGCACAGGAGCAACTAATGACATCTCTGCTGCGGATAACATCGTCCACACTCCATCGGCATTCGATGCAGGAACGACGGGTACATTTGGTGCTGGCGATATGGTCGTTCTCGCTACGAACGCAGCGACGAGCGAGATCCAGGCAGCCGACGGTACGATCAATACGCCAAGCGCATTGAACGTAGCGAACAACATCACGAATAGCGGCAACTCAACGCTTTCGACTGGTGCAGGCAGCACAACGACTCTTGGTACGGTAGCCGGCGGCAACGTTACAATCAACGTTCAGCCTGCTGGCGCATCAAACCTCGTGTTGAATAACATGATCGCTGATGCAGTACCAACTCAGTGGCTCACACTCAATGGCGCTAACCAGGTTCGCACTACCTTACTCTCTGGCACAGCAAACGAAGGCGTAAGCTGGGATGCTGTTCAGGGCCGTTATGAGCTCGGTAGCGAAGTTGCGAACGCAGTTCCATTCTCTGCAACGCCACGTTGGATCGATGTCAATAACAGCACGCTTAATGTAACCCGCTTCGCTGGTGCACAGACAGCCCTTCAGGTTGTCGGTGGTAACAATGGTGCAGTTAACGTTCAGCCTACAAGTGGTCCATTGAACCTCGGTAACGATCTCGGACTGAACACGATCAACGGTCGCACGATCGCTGACGGATCAGGTATGACACCAGCTGGTGACGTATTCACGATCAACAACGTACCTGCAACCTTCGACGGTCTCCAGATCGACGCTGTCGGCACCACTGGTGCAGGCGCACGCATCAATACATCAGGCGCATCGGCCGGTACTGGTCTCGCTGTCTCGACAACGAACACGACGGCTGCAAACAATGGTATCGATGTCACGGTCAGCGGTGGTACGCAGAATCGTGGTATCAATGTCAACGTAAGTGGTACGACGCCTATCGGTCAGACGATCAACACGAACAGCATTGCTAGCTCAACAGGCTTGCAGGTTACGGGTGCGATCAATGGTGTTACGGTATCTAACCCTAACAACGTTGCTGCAACAGCTTACCAGGCAACTCTGAACGGCGCAACTGCACAGACGGGTCTTGCAGTTGAGATGAACACCGCTCCTTCGGGCGCAAATGGTGTATCAGTTGCAAACGTCGGTGCCGGTACAGGCGTCAGCGTGGCAATGACAGCTGCTTCGACCGGTGTTGGTATGAATGTATCATCAGTTGGCTCAGGAACAGGTATCAACGTTCTTGGTGCAAGCGGTGGCGGTAGCGGTATTGTCACTACGATCTCTGATCTAGGTTCAACCGGATCTGCGATTCGTGCTACCAACGCTAGCACAAACCCAGCTGCAGAGGCTGTCCGTGCAACCGGAACGTCGGGCGGTGGTGCAGCAGCTATCGATATCACTGCAGGTGGCCTTGACGCTACTGCAGCAATCGGTGGTCGTTTCGCTGATACGCAGGCGGGCGGTGTCGCAGGTACTGGAGTTGGAGTTGTGGTCAACAATACGGTGGTTCGCGCTAACAGCACGATCATCGTGACCTACAAGAACACATCTGGTGGTGCATTCACTGTCGGTCAGCTGTATGTATCGACTCAGGCTGCAGGTACCTTCACTGTTGTTAAGACAGCGCTGTGGGATGCTGGTGACCAGATCGAGTACATGATCATCAACCACGGTAACTAAGTCTATAGGACAGCGGGAGGCAACTCGCCTCCTGCTGATTTCCTGACTAGAAAATTTTTCTTACGTCAGAGAGAGTTCAGACTCCGGGCCTACAAGCCCGGAGTTCTTTTTTATACGAATTTCCCACAAGAGAAGTGTGGTAGTAGGCTTCAGCCTACTACAAATCGGAAGAGGCCGCGTCGATCGACGCGGCCTCTTCTACTTTACAAATAGATTGATACTACTGAAGCATCCTCCAGATCTCTTCTACAGGCGATCCACTACGGAGGAGCTCGCGTAGCTTGACGTGCGTCGACTGGTCTGAGAGATCAGCAGTGATCTCGGGCAACGATGGGATCGCTGCGAGCCTTGAGAGCTCTGAACCAGTAAGCACCGTGCTATTACGCAACTGCACTGGCAAACCGTCAATACCCAACATTGGAGTGACTGGCTGCGCGTACTGAAACGCGCCCTCTTTCGCCCGAGTGTACCACGGACCTCCCATACGAGCGACGTGATCCATCAAAGCAGGACTGATGCTCCCATTCTCAAGAAAGACGTCATCGCGGACGTGCATCATGAGCACTTCACAGATCAACAGATTAGCGCTGCCCGGCTTGCCGCCAAAATCGATATGATGGAGAAGCTTCGTCTCCATCACGAATGGGCTCTCAGCCACGCCTGGAGGTGATATCCTTTCTGAGGGGAGCTTCGTAAAGCCGCCCTTCTCGAATTCATCAACTCCATGAGCGTATGGTGCCGAGGCAAGACTCGCCTGGTGCACCATATCATGCGAGATGATCGAGATCGTACACTCGCGCGTCTCCAGGACGTTCAGTAGCGTGTCCTTCGGCAGTCCAGTCTTGCCCGCAAATGCAGGACTGAAACAGACCACTGGAGGATTGACTCCGAACGCATTGAAGAAGCTGAAAGGAGACAGGTTGACCCGTCCATCGCGATCCTGCGAGCCCACGAATGCGATAGGCCGCGGAGCCACACCGGATAGCAAGATCCGATGTGTCTCGGGAAAGGGGATCGTTGAGGGGTCGAAGGACCTGCGCTTGATCTCTGACATGCAGCTATTATACTCTACCTACAATACTCTGTCGAGGAAGTCCACGATCGCGGTCACCACGCGAATGCGATTCTCACGCTTCGAAAGTCCGTGGCCTTCATCATCGAGAAGGATATACTCTACTGGGATTCCCTTCTTCTTCACGGCTTCTACGATCTGCTCTGCCTCGGTATAGGGCACGCGAGGATCGTTCTTACCCTGATAGACAAAGAGAGGATTCTTGATCTTGTCAACGTGCGTCAGAGGAGATATCTCCACGAGGAAAGCAGAATCCTTCTCGATATGTCCGTATTCCGCCATGCGATTGGCAGCGCGCCATGCACCAGTGTTGCGCAGGAAGCTGTGGAAGTTCGCAATGCCGAACATGTTCACGCCCGCTGCCCACATATCGGGCTGCATGGTCATCGCAGCGAGTGACATGAAGCCTCCATACGAGCCGCCGTAGATCACCTTCTTGTTCGGATCGACCATCGGCTGCTTATCGAGCCAATGTCCCGCGTATTCCATGTCGCGGACGCTGACCATTCTGTTCGTCGTGTTGTCGGCCGTCATGTAGCTTTTGCCATAGCCAGTAGAGCCGCGTACGTTGGGAAGCAGTACATGATATCCACGCGCTACATAATACTGCGCAAGCGAATTGAACCACGGACGGTCCTGCCCTTCCGGTCCACCATGCATCATCACAATGACAGGCGCCTTGCCACTGGTCTTTGCCTGATAAAGGTGGGCAGGGATCTCCTTGCCATCGAACGATGGGTAGGTGATGAATTTGCTAGCAACAAACGTAGATGGATCGATGCCAGCAAGGTTCGGCTGCGTGATGCGCTCGAGCTTGTCTGCTTTGCGATCGTAGACGAAAATGGCTCCGGCCTCGGTCGGGCTGGTCATGTTAAAGGCGATCTTCGATGCGTCTCGCGATACCTGTAGATTACTGATGAATCCACCCTCCGGCAGCTTCGGCGCGCGCAGTAGCTTGCCCGTCTTCGCATCCGCTATCGAAAGCTCGCTCATGCCGTTGACATTACGAGTGATCACCTCGATCACATCGTTGTCATCGAAGATCGACTGATCGATGTCCCAATTCACTTCCTCACGGTAGCGAACCGTCGGATTCGGATCTTCGATATCTACGTATGCACGATTGGCGAACTCGCGGTCGAGATCGGTGAAGAAATAGAGGCGCTTGTTGTCCTTCGAAATGTGAAAGCCGCTAAATGTTGCTGGTGTCGAATGTGGAATCAGCAACCGCAATAGATCGGTCGGCTGATCCTTCTGCAGGTCCTTCACATAGACAAATTCATTGGCGTTACCAGAATCCCTCACGATGATCAGCCAACGGTTGTTCGGGCTCAGGCCTGCCAACCGATTCTGATGATCGGATTGATGCAGGAGCATTGTCTTGCGTGTAGCAAGATCGAGCTTGTAGATATCGAAGTATGCTTCATTGCGCTCGTTCGATTGATAGATGATCGATTTGCCATCGTGCGAAAATCCGCCGCCGAAGATCGCCTTCGGATTGTTCGTGATCGTGTCGGCCTCGCCGCCATTCGATGGGATCATGTAGATCTGCCTGCGCTCATTGCCGCCGGCATCCATCGAGAACAGGATCCACTTGCCGTCCGGCGACCATTGTCCGCCTCCTACAGCGTCGCTATAGAACGTAAGTTGCTCAGGCCAATAAGCCTGGCCATCGGACGTGGATTTCGCTGGTATCTTCCACAGCTGCGACGTACCAGAAACGCCAGTACCGAAGACGACCCACTTCCCATCAGGACTAAGCGAGGGTGCACCAGCGCCACGTATCGATAGATAAGGCGAAAGATTCACTTTTGTCTGCGCATGCGCAGTACCGAACGCACAAAGCAACAGAAGGGCTATGACAGATCTCTTGATCATTTTTCTTGCAAAAATTCTAGTACGATCTCATTAAATAGCTCTGGCTGATCGAGGCTCGGAATATGTCCGGCATTCGCGATGACAGCCAATCGAGCGCCCGGGATACCGTGAGCGAGCTCTTCGGACAGCGGAAGTGGCGTGATCATGTCCTTGTCAGATCCAACGACAATCGTCTTGTTCGTAATCGACGAAAGCAGGTCTCTCCGATCAGGACTCCACGTTGCGCGCCACGTTGCAAGATACGCTTCAACATCTTTTCGCGACATTGCGTAGATTGCCTCATCAAGAGTCTCCTTGTCGATGTCCGAACGCAGCGTCATCGGAATACGCTCACGCGCAAATTCTGCCAACGACTTTGTTGCGAGCGCTTTTGCTGGACGCGGCAAGATGTTAACTGATTCAGGATGCTTCGCGAATGTGTTGCTCAGCACGATCTTATCAAGTGTCGTCAGCCCCTGTGCGATGGCCTCGAGAATGATGACACCGCCCATGGAATTGCCGACCCAATGCGCTTGGCTGTATCCCAACGCTTTGATCACTGCATCGACATCCTTCGCGAATTCTTCACGATCGATCTTCAGCACTTCGCCGCTTGCATCGCGAGCTTGCGAATCACCGGTGCCACGCATGTCGAGCGCGGCCACTTTGTAGCCATGCTTGCTAAAGTGTTCTAGCTGAAATTTCCAGCACGACTTATCTGCCCCTACCCCATGTAAGAGCACGATGAGCTCTTCGCCCTCTCCCTGGAGATTGGCTGCTAGCGTGATCCCTCGAACATTGAATAACTCCATATCACAAACTTACCACTATCCCTGCGCGATCAGAGCGATTTGACCACAAGCTCCACCCGACGGTTCTTCGCCTGTGCTTCTTCGGTGGGTGCTGTGTCGACAGGTTTCGTCTTACCGAAGCCCACTGCCTTCATCAGCTTCTTGGATATGCCCTTCGATGCGAGGTAGTTCAGCACGCTTTGCGCACGCGCCTTCGAAAGTTGCATGTTGAATTTGTCGGAGCCTTTCTCGTCCGTGTGCCCATGGATCTCTACCTTGATGGTCTTACCCTTCAGCTTCAGGAAGTCCACGATGCGATCAAGTTCGAGCCTACTCTCTGGCAGCAACACCGATTTGCCAAAATCAAAGTAGGCGTTCTTCAACTCAACCGACGACTCGACGTTGATCGGCGCTAAGCCGAGATCCAGCTGACGTCTATCGAATACGCCGGTCTTTGGGATTATCACGCGCTCGGAGCGTGGCAGATAGCCCTCGGCGACCGCCTGGAGGCCATACCGCGAACCACGCTGCGCTGCAAGCACGTAGTGGCCGCTTGTGCTATCACTATCGACACTGAACTTGGTCTGCTCTTCGCTTAGGTTGTCGACAAAGATCTGCGCCTTGACCGGCTTGTTCGTGAGCAGGTCATAGACTAAGCCTTGCACCACGAATACCGGCAGCGGCTTGATCAACGAATCCTGCGGACGAAGCTTGACCTTATAGAGCTTCGAGGGGCCGCTGCGGTTGGAGACGAAGTACGCTGTCTCGCCGTCGGGCCCAATGCTAAAGCCGTAATCACCTCGCGGTGAATTAAATGGCGGACCGAGCGGCACCGGATCGCTCCAGCCGCTATCGACAAGCCGAGTTACGTAGATGTCGTCGCTGCCCGAAGTACCCGCTGGGCAGGTTGGGCAAGGCTTGTTGCTGGTGAAATAGAGCGTCACGCCATCTGCAGCCAGGAAGGGATACGTCTCGTTGAACTCCGAATTGATACTTCCCTTGAGATACTTGACGGTGTCCCAATCACCATTTGGGCTGATTGTACATAGCCATAGATCACCCCAGCCTTTGCCTCCAAAGCCATAAGCGCCTTCTTTGCTGGTGCTGTCTTCGCCGAAGTTCTCCGAGAAGATGGCGTATCGTCCATCGGGCGAGATGGTGTTCTCGCAACGGAAAAAACCCTCCCAAAAGTCGGCTTCTCCCCAGGTATTGATCCGCTTGTAGATACGCTCGACGCGGTGCAATTCCCACGCGTCAGGAAGCCGGGTCCGCAATTCCTCCATCGCAGTATCGGCGCGCATGTCTGCGACGATCTGATTGAGGATGTTATTCTTGTACATGAAATGGGCTGTCCCCAGATTAGCGTAGAGCTTATTCATGCCGCCAGGGATCTCTTTCGGATCCTGAAACTTGTTATTGACGAGCTTCGCCTGCCAGATCCGGCCCCCTCTAACGAAATAGATGATGTCGCCGCGAGGATGGACGGTCGGATTTATGGCCCCATTCGCATCATTGACGCCCGGACCGATATTGATGGGGATCGACCAGCTGCTATCGCTCAGGACTCGGTACCAGATGTCACTATCCCACTTCTTATTGCGAAGTGTGTTCGGAGTTCTCCAAGGATCCTTTGAGAAGCGCTCGCTACCGAAGATCATGGTGCGCCCGTCGAGCGTGAAGGTCGGGCGATCATCGGCTGAATCCGATAGTGGCAGGCCGGCGTCCACGGCCACCAGAGAGTCCTCGAAGGCTGCAACCTTGGATTGGTAGGTCTCCCCAGGCTGTGCGGAGGCGTTGCCAGCGAGCAAGCAAAGGGTGAGAGCAATGAAAAAGGCGATGATCGAAGAGCGGCGCACAGAACAGGATTAAGTCAGAGGAACAGGCCTATAGTTGACGAACGGGCATGCTACCACATGTGGGGGCAGTGGCGGCGGACGTGCAAATTTGAACACGGCGAAATGGCCTTTGCTCCCAAAGTCAGGGCCCGAGTGATGGAACGAGGGAATTTAGGTCGTATATTTCCGAATTCGTGTACTGGCCACGGTACTGTCCGATCACGACGTGTCCTTTCTCATTACTGTTTTCCTCGTCAACCGAATGCCGACCCTATTCCGCCGAGCCTTATTTTTCTCGATCCTTCTCCTCAGTACGTCTGCGCTTGCTCAGGATTTCATCCCTCACACCGAGACGCATCTCCGCGACCCGAAGGAATTTCCGAGAGAACATCCTGTCGACATGCAGAACATGCGAGTCGAGGTCTCTTTCGAACCAACACGTTCACTCGTCAAGGGCCGTGTGACGCACACGTTCGTGCCATTGCAGCAGAAGGTCGATTCAATCAAGTTCGATGCGATCCGGCTCACGATCAAGTCCGCAACGCTGCGTGGCAAGAACGTACGCTATACCAATGACGGAAGCATTGTCACAGTGTTTCCTGAGCCATCGCTGACGTGGGGCACGAAGGAGGAGATCACTTTCGAGTACGAGGCAACGCCACGACGTGGTATCTATTTCATCGGTTGGAATGACCCGCGCAATATGTCGCGCAAGCAGATCTGGACTCAAGGCCAGGGCATCGATAACCGCCACTGGATACCGATGTATGACGATGCTGGCGATAAATACACGACCGAAACGATCACCACGATCGATAAGCAATACAAGGTACTCTCGAACGGCTTGAAGATATCCGAGAAAGAGAACAAGGACGGGTCGAAGACCTGGCATTACAAGATGTCAAAGCCGCACGCCGGATATCTGCTCATGCTCGGTATTGGTGACTACGCGATCAAGACGGAGAAGACAACAGCCGGTGTGCCGGTGCATCTCTGGTATTATCCGGATTGGGCGAACCGCTACGACGCAACATATAAGTATTCAACAGAAGCTGTCGACTTCGTCGCGGATTGGGTGAACATTCCTTACCCCTGGGAGAGCTATGCGCAGATACCGGTGCAGGACTTCATCTACGGCGCAATGGAGAACACGACCGCCACTGTCTTCGGCGATTTCTATCATGTTGACGACCGCATCTTTCTCGACCGCAATTACATCGGTGTGAATGTGCACGAACTTGCGCACCAGTGGTTCGGTGATCTCGTCACCGCCCGCAGCGGCGAGCATCATTGGATGCAGGAGAGCTTTGCAACATTCTTCCCGAAGATGTTCACTCGCAAGTACATGGGCGAAGATGCCTATCAATGGAATCGACGCGGCGAGCACAATGGCTCACTCGCAGCCTCAACGATTGATCTCTATCCTGTAGCACATACTAAGGGCGGAACATCCCGCGTGTATGGCAAGGGCTCGACAGTCATCGAGATGATGCACTATACATTCGGCGAGGACCAGGTGCGCCGAGTGCTACATCACTTCTTGAAGCATCATGCATATAAGAACATTGAGACCAACGATCTCTATCAGTCATTCCAGGATACCTTAGGACTTGCACCCTACTGGTTCTTCGATCAGTGGCTCTATCGCGGCGGTGAGCCTCATTACGAGGTGAATTATCAGGACGCAACGCTCGGCGGACAGACGATGACGCAGGTGATGGTGCAGCAGATCCATCAGACGAACGATCTCGTCAAGCTCTTCAAGATGCCAGTCGTGATCGAAGTGCATTATTCGGATGGCTCGAAGGATGCAGTCCGCGAATGGATCGAGCAGCAGGCAGAAGTGGTCGTTGTGCCGAATCCTGGACGCAAGAAGGTCGCGTTCGTGCTCTTCGACCCCGGCAGCAATATCTTGAAGAAGGTCACGTTCAACAAGGAATTTGAAGAGCTTCGCGCACAGGCGCTCGGTGCGCCAAACATGATCGATCGTTATGACGCGATCGCAGCATTGCGAAGCGATTCAACGAACATGACAGCGAAGCGTGCGCTCATGATGCAGGTCTTCGATCGTGAGAAGTATTTTGCGGTCAAGGCAGAGATCATAAGCCAACTCGCTAATGATAACTCGCCAGAGTCGATCGCTATGCTTCGTCGCGCGTTGAAGGATCCGGCAACAGAAGTGCGCTCGGCGGTCATCACGAACATCAATCGCATCCCGCAGGACTTGCTTTCTGATTACGAGACAATGCTCGATGACTCGTCCTATAACAATATCTTCAACGCACTAGAGAAGCTCTCTGATCAGTATCCGCAGAACATTGATCGCTATATCCAAATGGTCGATAACGAGTATGGCCCGGGCAACCGTGTTCGGATCAAGCGCTATGAGCTGATGGCGATGAAGGGCGATCGAGTCGCGATCGATTCTCTCTCTGCCTATCTCGGGCAGTCGTATGAGTTCTGGACGCGCCAGAACGCGCTGAACTCGATCAAGAAGCTCAACCTCGTCAACGAGACCAGTGCGCGCAACATGATGGATGCACTAGTGAGCCCGAACAGTCGTCTCTCGGGTGTCGCAGCGGGCACGATCGATTATCTCATGCAGCAGGAGCAGAACCGCAGGATCTTCCTTGCAAGCATGGCTTCCAAGACCTGGCAGCCAAGCGAGATGACGACCCTATCGCGGCATGTAAAGTAGAGGTTTGCTCAACAGGAGATCACAAAAGGCTTGCTTTTAGCAAGCCTTTCTTTATTTTTGGCAAGCTAATTGGGATACTTTTCCGCATGAGAGCAATGATCCTCAGACTATTTCCCAGAGCTTCAAAGTACGACCGCCGGTGGGTGCTTGAGAATTCGCTTGGGGAAAATGTACTCTACAGTACCGAGGCACTTGCGAAGTCGTTGGAGCTCAAGCCCGGCATGCGCGTACTCGATCTCGGCTGCGGCAATGCGGCAAGCTCGATCTTTATCGCTCGGGAGTATGGCTGCAAGGTTTGGGCTGTCGACAACACCGTCGAGGCTCAGGAGAATCTGAAGCGCATTCGCTCGGCGTTCGTGGATGACAGAGTAACACCAGTTCAGACAGATGCCGGCCAGCTTCCCTTCGAGAAGGAATTCTTCGATGTTGTGATCGCGGTGGATTCCTATATGTATTACGGTACGAAGAAGCGGTATCTACCGTATCTTCTTCAATTCCTGAAGCCGGAGGGCCGCATCGCAGTGCTGGACGCTTGTTTCAAACGAGAAGTAGATGATCCGAGCAAAGCACCGGGGTATTTGCGCCGGAAGCTCAAGACGCTCTTTCGCAAGATGCACTCGGTCAAGTGGTGGAAGGCGCTATGGGAGTCATCCGGCAAGGTAAAGATACTCGAAGCAAATGTGCTAAAAGAGAGCGACGTCATATTGGATGAGTATATTCGTGACTTCGAGAACCGCAAGGATGAGCACGAGCTGGTCGAGATCGTCAAGCAGGACCGCGGCAAGTTCATCGGCGTGTTCAAGTTAATTGCAAAGAAACTGAGGACCGTTGGATAAGGCCATTCTGCACACGCTCGTGCTATTTGTCGATGACATTGAAGCTGCGGCTGCCGATCATGCGAAGCTGCTTGACGCGACAATTGAGCGTAGAGATAACTTTATCGTGCTGCATGTGGGCGAGCTTGCGATCGGCTTTCATCCGGCGGACGAAAAGTCGAAGCCGGGTAGTGCTGTGCCATACTTTGTGACCGAAGATCTTTCCATGAGGATCAGCCAAGCAGAGACTGAAGGCTATATGATCTATCGCGGTCCAATATTGGTCGGCGATGAAAAGATCGTGCAGCTTCGCAATGCCCGAGACACAAGAATAGGATACGTGCAGAAGCTATGAGTGCAGACGTACAGAAGCTATGAGTACCTACGAGAAGAAGCGACGAACCGTCCTCATCACCGGTGCTTCCAGCGGCATTGGGTATGAGCTGGCGAGGATCTTTGCGAAGAATGGATTCGATCTGGTGCTCGTGGCGCGAAGCGAGCTCAAGCTTGTGAACACGGCGCTCGAATTCCAGCAGCAGTATTCGATCAAAGCGATACCGCTATCCAAAGATCTCTCCGAACCCAATGCAGCCAACGAACTTTATGAGTTGCTGCGATCGCAGCGGATCAATGTCGATATCCTTGTGAACAATGCGGGCTTCGGCGCATTTGGGCCTTTCATCCAGACGAACTGGGAAGAGGAGCAGAAGATGATCCAGGTCAACATGACCTTGCTCACCGAGCTAAGCAAGCTCTTTGCAGCCGACATGGTGAAGCGCCGTTACGGCAGGATCCTAAATGTTGCTTCCACTGCGGCATTCCAGCCAGGGCCATTGATGGCGGTATATTACGCTACGAAAGCCTATGTGCTCTCGTTCTCGGAAGCGCTAGCAAATGAGCTGCAAGGCACTGGCGTGAGCGTATCTTGCTTGTGCCCAGGGCCTACCGATACAGAATTCCATCAGCGCGCCAATATCTCGCCATCCAAGCTGGTCAATAGCAACATGCGCATGCAAGCTGAGCCCGTCGCACGTATTGGCTACAAGGGACTCATGCGTGGCAAGCGGCTCATCATTCCCGGCATGAAGAATAAGATGTTCGTGCAGGCGGTACGCTTCCTGCCTCGACAGATGATCACCGCGATCATCCGTAGAGTTCAAGACCAGCGCAGGATAAGTTGAGCTGGAGATAAGTTATGCCGGTTTTTATGCGAGCGAAAAGATTGTAGTATATTCGTGGTATAAACCCATTTGCCATGGAACAACCTGTCACAATCGAAGGCCTTCTTATCTACGTCGATCAGCTCGCAATCAACGAGAAGGAGATCGTCTATCTCAGGCTTCAACAGCAGCTTCGCACCGAGAAGCAGTCACGCTTTCATGTGACCTTCAATCAGGATCTGCTTCCTTCGACACGCATCCGCACCGCAGCAAGCGATCTCTCGATCATGGATCTCGAGGACTGATCTCTTCTCGAAGACTAAATTCTTAGAGTTAGGCCTTCCTGAACTGCGCGGCTTTCCACTGCGTGAACAAGTGCTTGCACTTGTTACGCTGATATTTGCCTGTGCTTGTAACGGGAATATCATTACCGAATACGACGACCTTCGGCACTTTGTTGTGCGGCAGGTGCTCTTTGCAAAAGCGAAGGACATCTTCTTCTGTTAGCAGGGCGCCTTCTATGGTCTGCACATACGCGCCGACTTCTTCCCCGTAAAAATCATTCTCGAAGCCGACTGCGATCGCGCTCTTGACATGCGGGCAGCGCGCCAGCACTTCATCGATCTCCAGCGGGGAGATATTCACGCCGCCGCGAATGATCAATTCCTTCAAGCGGCCCGTGATAAAAAAGAACTTCCTACCGTGCTCGTCGAATTGATAGAAGCCCTCATCACCAGAGCGAAACCAGCCATAGCTAAAGGTCTTCTCGTTGGCGTCTTCGTTCTCATAATAGTACTTCATCACGTTGACGCCACGTATGGCGATCTCGCCACGCTCGCCGGAGGCTAGCTCATTGCCGTTCTCATCCGCGATCATCATCTCGTTCTGCGGCAACTGCACACCGATCGAAGGGAAGCCGAAGTCACGCATCCAGTGCGTATGCTCCTCTGGTGTGAGATCGATCGGCAGGAAGCAAGAGTAACAGGTTGTCTCACTCAAGCCATAACCGTGCAGGATCTTAAGTTTGAACATATCCTCGAACTGCGCGCCGAGTTCAACCGTCAGCGGGCCGGCGCCACAGATGATATGGCGTAAGCTTGGCGTCGCGGGTATTGTGCTCGGGTCTGCTTTGTATTGCTCGATGAGAAACGCAAGCAGCGTCGGAACGACGCTCACGACACTGATATTCTCTTTCGCAATGCGCGAAAGGAAGTGCTCTGTTTGAAAGCGCTGATTGAGCACGATCGTACCGCCAAAGTACATCGGCGTGACAAGTGTCACGATAGTGCCGTTCACATGATGGATCGGCAAGACACACATCATGCGCTGGCTGTTCGTCAGGCCATGCCACTCGCTGATTCCCTTCGCATCGAGCATCAGGTTGCGCTGCGTGAGCACCACGCCTTTCGGGTTGCCCGTTGTTCCACTCGTGTAAACGATGAGCGCCTCATCTTCTTGTCTTACCGCATCATTGGAGATGAAGATCACATCGGAGCGATCGAGCTCTTCATCGAAGTAGAGCTCACTCGAATGCTTCTCGCTGCGCTCGCCAGTGATAAGTGTTGCCTCCAGATCGCTTGAGCTCTTGAGGATCGGCAGAATCCGATCGGCATAATCGACACGCAGAAAGGCCAGCTTCGCACGGCTGTTCTGGATGACGTACTGGATACGGTCATCATCTTCCGACAAGCTCACCGGCACCACACAAGCACCAAGCAACCACGAAGCAAAGTAATGAATGACCGTATCCGCATGATTATGCGAGATCGTCACAATGCGATCGCCCTTCGTCACGCCGAGATCCCGCATCATGTTCGCGCATTGTTGCACGAGCATAAAGAAGTCCTTATGGCCGTATTCGATCCTTGAACCCTCGAGATCGTAGAATACGAGAAAGGGCTTTGTGTCGTAATTTCTGGCCTGTTTGAAGAGCATCTCGCCAATATTCTGGTACGGCAGGGTCTCAGCCGAAGGCTGCGGCTTGGAAAGCGTGCGAGCTTGATGTATCTTTGTAGCGAGAACGGGTGAGTGCATGTGTTGCAACTGTGAGCGGTCTGTCGTGTAACCGTTGTGTAACAGTTGGCGCAATCCAAGGTTCTTCACTGAAACAGAGTCATTATGTCGATCAAATTTGTTTTCGCTGGTCTGGTCACGCTGTTTGCCTGCCTGGAGCCTGCAGTTGCTCAGCGTCAGTCGCTCGTAACGCCCTTAGAGGCGTCCCATCTCGTGGCGAGCGATCTGGTGTGGCCCGCGTCGCTAAACGGCCCTCGCGACACCGTTGCAAGGAAGCTCTGGCTGCCGCCCGGCTTCACAGCGCAGGTCTTCGCCACGGGATTCCGGTGGCCTGAGGGTGCGTGGCTGAGAATGATGGCCACGGATTCAGCCGGGGTCGTCCATGTCGCAGATATGGATGCTGGCGGGATATACGCGTTGCCGGACCGTGACGCGGATGGAGTAGCCGATACAGTTCTAGCTGCTCGCACGGGTGTGGGCCGAAGTAATTCGATCGCTTTCTACAAGGGATTCCTCTATGTGGCTGAGACCGATTCGGTCCGCAAGTTCAGCGATGAGAACCTGGATGGCTATTACGAGACGGAGCACAAGTGTATCAGCGATCTGCATTCTGGCGGACCTTTCGACCACTGGACTCGCACGATCGTGATCGATCCAGCTATTGAGAAACTGTTGGTAAGCGTGGGCACAAGCTGCAACGCATGCCGACAGTCGGACGAATACCGCTCTGTGATCTTGGAGTACAACCTTGATGGATCTGGCAGGAGGATCTTCGCAACAGGCTTGCGCAATGCACTCGGTCTCGCGATCGATCCGAAGAGCAACACTTTATGGGCAACGAATGCGGATCGCAACAAAATGGGTGACCTTTTGCCGGAAGAGATCATCACAAGGGTTCGTGATGGCGGATTTTACGGCTGGCCTTATGCCTATGGCGATCGTGAGTGGGTTGATTTCTCGATCGACAGCGAATATACCTCAATGCTACCGCTAAGTAAAGCCGATACCGAGCGTGTTGCGAACATGGAAGTAGCAGATCTTTTTATTCCTGCACATGCAACACCAGCGGGAATTCACTTCTATCAAGGCTCGCTATTTCCTGAGGCGTTTAGGACCGGTTATGTCTGTGTCAGAGGATCGTCAGAATCGAGCAAGCCTGTCGGTTACAAAATGATGCGCTTTTGGCAGGATGCTGCGCAGCAGTGGCGCCTCGAGGATTTCTGCGCTGGCTTCCTGACCGATTCCAACAAGTACGATTTCTGGGGACGACCTCATGGGATGACCGAAGGCCGAGACGGTGCGCTCTACGTTACCGCCGAAGGCAAGCCGAGGATGGTCATTCGTATCAGCTTCGATCCTACCAAGCATGTTGAGGCGTCGCTTGGGGAGCGTCCAGAGCTTAAGCTCATTCTTTCGAGTGCCGGTGAGTACTGGCTTGAGACCAGCTCATTCGATGAGCGGCCCTCTCAGATTCAATTGGAATCGTACTCGATAGCCGGTCATCTACTCGCGAGACAAAACGTCGTGACCGAGCCGACAGAAACAGGAATAAAGATCGTGCTTTCGGAGTTGCCAAAAGGTCCGCAGGTGATCGTGTTGACTTCTGCGACAGAGCGCATTTCAAGCATCATTAATCTACCGAACTAGTATGGCCGAGAACAATCTGACAGAGCTATCGATCAAGCAGATCCGGATCATCGGTATCATGCTTTTGCTTAGCCAGGTAGCATTTCTACTAGTCGTGCTATTTTTGCTCGATCAGGATCCGGGCGGCGGATCGTCCGGGGAAGCCTTCCGGCTCGTGATCCCTGCGATGGCGGCGATGGTTGTGCCGTTCGCTTTTGTCATGTACAGGAAGGGCATCCAGGCCGCGAAGTCGCTCCCTGATATCAACCGTCGGCTCATGCGGTACCGCTCTGCAGTCATCATCAAGATGGCGATGCTCGAAGGCATACTCCTCTTTTGCGGTGTTGCAATTCTGGTGAGCCACGAGTATTTTCTGCTGATCGTTTGGGCGATCGTCTTCGCGTTGATGCTCACAAGCTTTCTTGGTGCGATCCGTTCTTCGTTTGTACACGAGGTCGCCGAGGGCGATGCGCGCTTAGCTGCTTAAGCGATGTTCCGATCCATCATCCTCTTACTGCTGCTCGCTATGACTTCCGATACGCTCGCTCAATCAACACCAGCAAAGCAGGTTTTTGAATCGACGTTGCCGTTGTTCGATAAGCTGTGGGATTACAGCAAGCCAGCGGAGACGGAGATCAAGTTTCGTGAGGTCTTTTCTCAATCGGAGGGCACGGCTGATCTGAATTACAAGCTAGAACTTCTCACACAGATCGCACGCACGCAGGGGCTGCAGACAAAGTTTGATGACGCGCACAAGACACTCGATGACGTCGAGAAGCAACTCTCCTCACTGTCAACCGATAAGCCGATCCGCGCATCGGTTCGGTATGAGCTTGAACGTGGCCGAGCATTCAATTCGTCCAAGCGTAAAGAACAGGCGGGCAAGCACTTTGAGCGAGCCTTGGAAATGGCCAATCAGCTTGGCGAAGAGAATCTCGCAGTTGATGCTGCGCACATGCTAGGCATTGCCACAACAGGCGATGCGTCATTACTCTGGAATGAAAGAGCAGTAGCAATGGCAGAAGCCGCTTCGGATCCTAAGGCGAAGGGTTGGCTCGGTGCGCTCTACAACAACATCGGCTGGACCTACCACGACATGGAGAAGTACGATGTTGCACTCAAGTACTTCGAGAAGGACCTGAAGTGGTATGAAGATCGAAGTCTGGTGAATCAGGCGCGCATCGCGCGTTGGTCGATCGCCAAAATGCACCGCTTGCTTGGTGATCCTGCAACAGCATTCGAAGAGCAGAAGACGTTACAAGCGGAGATGGGTGCAGCTGCTGTCGACGATGATGGTTACGTCTTTGAAGAACTCGGCGAGTGCTCGATCGCTCTTGAGCGAGATGAATCCGTGTGGAAGCCCTATATCCAGCGGGCTTATGATATCTTGTCGAAGGATGCGTGGTCGGTATCGCAGGAGCCGAACAAGCATGCGCGCTTGAAGGAGCTGCTGGGGATCGAGTAAGATAGTACCTATACGTCCTACTGGACTCATAGGTACTATACCCTACAGCGCAAACTCTTCCGCACTCATCTCGACTGCCACGTTGCCATAACGGAAGATCTTCGCCTTGTGAGGACCGATCAGTTTGATGTCCGCATCCTCAACACGCAGCATCGTACCTTCGCGCAACCCGATCACCGTCGTCTGTCTATTGACTTCGCAGAACTCGTTCAAGCGATCATCACGGGTCTCACCGCCAAGATTTGGTGTCCGGTAATCGGTGTAGTGAGGATTGAGCTGATGTGGGAATAATCCGAGCGCCGTAAGTGAAGGCGGCTCGATGACAGGCATGTCATTCGTCGTCTTGATCGTTGGACACGCGACATTCGATCCGGCGCTCCAGCCGACATACGGCGCACCGCCCTGCACCTTCTCGCGAATGACATCGACGAGGCCATTCTGATACAGATTTGTCAGCAAGTGGAAAGTATTGCCACCGCCGATCATTACCACCTGCGCATCACCAACGATCTGCTTTGGGTCACCCTCGTTGACACCCTTCACATTCAATCCAACTTCCGACAGCGCTTCACGGACCCGGGCAACATAATCCTCGAACGAGATCTTGACACCGGCGTAGGGTACGAAGGCGATCTCGGTCAGACCGCCGAGGAAGTTCTTGATCTCTTGCTTCGGATATTGGAGGAATGGCTCGCCGAGGTTGGTCGAGTTGCTGAGAAGGAGAAGTCTGGGCATGAGGAAGATGGTATCTGAAAAGCTAGCTCAGAAAGAGGTCTCAGGCGACTTAAATTCCACCGTATGGAAAAGCAGAAAGGCCGTACGACGACTTTAACGAACCCTCCAATTATTCGGCTCGTTTAGCTCGCCAAATCCGCAGTAACGCCTCCTCCGAAATACCATGAAGAATTTCCGCGAATCCATTCTCAAGCTGATCACCGAAACATCGACGAACCTCCCGAGCGATGTCCGCACTGTCCTCCAGAAGGCGATGCAGCAGGAGCAGGCAGCCAACGCGGGCCTGGCGCTCGCCACGATCGGCACCAACATCGATATGGCTTGCGACAACGTCTCTCCGATCTGCCAGGATACGGGCATGCCGACGTTCAAGATCAAGACGCCCGTCGGTGCAAATCAGATCGAGATGAAAAAGGACATTTTCTGGGCGATCGAGGAGGCTACGAAAATGGGAAAGCTTCGTCCGAATTCAGTTGATTCGATCACTGGCAAGAACAGCGGCAATAATCTCGGACCTGGTGTACCGGTCGTCTACTTCGAGCAGTGGGAGCACGACCACATCGAAGCGAAGCTCGTGCTCAAAGGTGGGGGCTGCGAGAACAAGAACATTCAGTATTCACTGCCTGCAACACTTGAGCATGTCGGCAAAGCAGGCCGCGATCTCGAAGGTGTACGTAAGTGCATTCTTCATGCTATCTGGCAGGCGCAGGGACAAGGCTGCTCGATCGGATTCATCGGCGTTGGTATTGGCGGCGATCGAACTTCGGGTTACTCGCTTGCGAAAGATCAGTTGTTCCGTCGGCTCGATGACACCAATCCTGATGAGAGACTCGCGAAACTCGAAGACGATATTCTCGCAGAGTCGAACAAGCTCGGCATCGGTACGATGGGATTCGGTGGCGCGCTCACATGCCTCGGTGTGAAGATCGGTGCATACGATCGCTTGCCTGCGAGCTTCTTCGTGTCGGTTGCATACAACTGTTGGGCATTCCGTAGACTTGGTGTGAAGATCGATGCAACCACTGGCGACATCAACTCATGGCTCTATCGCGATGATAACGAGATCAAGCGCATGGCGCAGTCAGAGGGCTTTACGCTAACAGGCCGCGAGGTGATTCTCGAAGCGCCGATCACTGAAGAGCAGGTGCGCAAGATCAAGGTTGGTGACATCGTTGTGATCAACGGTGAGATGCACACGGGCCGTGATGCATTCCACAAGCATGTTGTCGAGCATGGAGCAGCAGCCAGCATGAAGGATGGTGTGCTCTACCACTGCGGACCAGTTGTGCTCAAAGACGAAGCTGGCGAGTGGCACATTAAAGCCGCAGGCCCAACGACATCAATCCGTGAAGAGCCGTATCAGGCTGATGTCATCAAGCAGGAAGGCGTGCGGGTCGTTATCGGTAAGGGTGGCATGGGCAAGAAGACGCTCGATGGACTGCGCGAATTCGGTGCGATCTATGTCAACGCCATCGGCGGCGCCGCGCAGTTCTATGCGCAGTCTATCAAGAAGGTGACGGGCGTCGATCACATGGACTTCGGTCTGCCCGAAGCAATGTGGCACCTGCAGGTGCAAGGCTTCACCGGTATCTGCACGATGGATAGTCACGGCAACTCGCTGCATGCAGATGTTGAGGCATCAAGCGCGAAGGAGCTTGCAGCGTTGATCCATTAACACGGTTTTGAGTGCCATACACGGCATATCTGTAGCCCACGGCGTAAGCGGTAGGTAATCAAGTAGATAGATATTAAGAGCCCCATCGGGGCGGCATTGCCGCGTATTCGCAATGCCGCCCCGATGGGGCTCTGACTATTTTGTGTAACCCTAAACCAACCGCATACGCGGTGGGCTACAACGATGGCGCCCCTAAGGAGCTATGAGCCGGCAAAATAATCTGTCAGGTCTTTCGCTCACCTCTCGTCTTGCCTATGTCTATATCACAAAACTAATGTTACTCTTATGGCACGCATCGTACTACTACTACTTACGATTCTCACAATCACCATTTCTATCTTTGCTTCTTCTGCAAGTGCGCAGTCGCTCAACGAAGCAGCAAGCACAGCAACACCGTGGCTTAGCCTCGGCTTGACTGCCGCCTTCGCCCTTGTACTCTACCTCGCCATGAATTGGGGCGACAAGCGCGAGCCTTACAAGATCTGATCTCTAGAAATGAGACGTACTAAAAAAGCCGAGCCCTACGGGTCGGCTTTTTTGCATCCAGTGCTTTGGGCTAACTTATCTCGAAGCTCCGCCGCCGCCTGTTGATGGCGCTGGGCTTTCGCTGGAGTCATCAGAGCGGCCAGCGTTCTGATTGAGCTGATTGACCGAGCCGGTCAGACCCATCGTCGTGCCGTGCCCGAGCTCCTTCATCATGTTCTTTGTCATGATGTTATCGATCAAGCCGTACTCTTTGGCCTGCGTTGGGTTCATGTAGTTATCGCGCTCTGCATCCTTGGCAACTTGCTCGATGGTTTTGCCTGTGTGATGCTCGTAGATCTTATAGAGCTCTTCGCGGATGCGGAGCATCTCCTTCGTGTAGATCTCGATATCGGTTGCCTGACCCTGCGTGCCGCCCAGTGGCTGGTGGATCATGATGCGGCTGTGTGGAAGCGCTGTGCGTTTGCCGGATGAGCCACCGCACAGGAGAAGCGATGCCATCGATGCCGCCATACCCATACAGATCGTCGCGCAATCCGGCTTGATGTACTGCATCGTGTCGTAGATCGCCAGACCTGCCGAGACCGATCCGCCAGGAGAATTGATATAAATATTGATATCGCGATCCGGATCCTCTGACTCCAGGAAGAGGAGCTGCGCGATGATGAGCGAGCTCACGTTATCGTCGATCGGCGTACCGATGAAGATGATGCGCTCCTTCAGCAAACGCGAGAAGATGTCGTAAGCGCGCTCGCCGCGGCTCGTCTGCTCGACGACCATCGGTACCAACGCGCTCTGAAAACCTGAATTGGAGGCGCCCAGCGGCGAGCCGGAAGCGTGTGCGCTAGAAGCGCTGGAGGTCCATCCGGCAACCTGGCTAACAGTCGAGGCGTAGAATGGGGGTATGATCTTGCTCATAGGTGAGATTACCGTACTATGCTAAAAGTTTTGTATTCCGGAACAGCCACAAAGATACGTCGGCCGCCACGATCAACGTGGGATAGTTGGACTCTAACAGCAGAGCCACCGCCAGACCAAACATTTATTGTGCCTAAAAGGAAACGGTTAAGTGCTCGTTTCGACGATCTTCTAAAAAGAAAGTTACGGCTGGAAATACCGACCCAGAAGACGCAGGCTTTAGCCCGTGTGCCGCCAATGCCCGCA
>JBKJTP010000240.1:0-8858 GCA_046590195.1 Kapaibacterium sp. (SeqCode)
CCGACAAGCTCAGTGTCGTGAACAGCGCATTCATCTTTGTCGCAAAGAGCGTCTTGAAGAATGTGCTTGACTGAGTTGCTACTGTAGTAGAAGTCGAAACTTGTGTGGATTGAGTAGCAGCTTGAGCTACTGTAGGTGCGGCGGCAGCCGAAAGACCAACGGCTGCGAAGACCGAAGCGCGGAGAGCACGCGGCGGAGTGATGAGCGATTCATCACGATGGACAATGTTCTTCAGTGTCAGCTCCGTACGGAAGCTCGAGCGAAGATTATCATTGGCCGCCAGCGAGATCAGGAATTCCTGTTCCTGCACTGCCGTGAGCTCATTATCGATGTAGCTGCTGATCAGATCGTGATGCGTCATATTCGTATTGACGTAACCAAAGGTTACTTAGCATTCAGTTGGCGTTCATTCGCGTTCGAGGGCCGACTATCGGATCACTCGTGAGATTTCAGGTCCATCCATGCAGCAAGGACCTTTCTTAATCTCTCGCGGGCGCGCCAGGCCCGTGTCTTCACATTGATCATCGAGGCGCCTGTGATGTCCGCTATCTCCTGATAGCTATATCCGCTATATTCGCGGAGGACAAAAGCTTCTCGCTGATTGAATGGCAAGTAGGCTAAGGCCTTCTGTACCATTTCCCTCAGATCCGATTGCTCAAAATCGACCTTGCGGACGAAGCTTTCGTGATCTGCGGAGATCTCATCGATCGGTGTATTGAGGTATTGCTTCTTGTCGCGCAGTGCATTGAGGCACAGGTTTCTCGCGATGGTAAAAAGCAACCCCGAAAACTTCTTGACTTCTGTTCTCTCGCCTCTGAGCCGGAACATCCTGATCCAGATATCCTGGTGAATGTCCTGCGCATCGGCTTCGCTGTTCATCAAACGACAGCAATAGATGAAAACAGACCGTTCGTAGGCATCGTACAAGGACCTATACGCCTCGTCGTTACCTGCCAAAAACTTGTTGAAAAGCGCCGTCTCCGGATCGGAGGAAGGGACACTTTCCGATAGAGTCGCCTCTAGCTGTAGATACTCTTCTACAGATAGAGGCGCGCCATCGTCGCCGAGCCGCTCGTCGCCGAGATGATCGGCAGCATCATTTTCTTGAGTAGTCATTGGTAATGTACCGCCAACCTTTGCCGGCAGACCGCTCTTGTCAGATAGGATCTGTTGAGGCTTATTTGTTTTGGCCAATTTGATCCTGCCTTCCTAGTGATGCGAAGGATGAGTCACAGCCTTTCGGCGATGCCGCATCCGAACTTCTCTGTTGTTTCCGCTTGAGCGACACAGGAAATAAATGAATGTTACACTTGGGGTTGGGAAAATCAGTAAGAAGTGCCATTTTGGGAGGTATGGCTGCCATTTACAGGGCTTTTTCCGGAATCAGGTTCCAATATGTGGTTAATGTAGCGCTGGCTTTAGCCGGCAAGCCCTCGCAGTTTGGGGGGGGGGGGAATAGGACGTATAGGTCCTATGGGTCTTATAGGACCTATACGTCCTATTCTCAATTCACACCTCAATACCCCCCTCTCACCTCTGACACCCCTTAAGTCGTTATAAATCAACGACCGGCTTCACAATCCTGTATCGGCGCGGTTCCCGCGCCTGGTGGGGCAGGCTAAAAGATTCGGTAGAAGAGAAGCTGACATTGCCACGTTCAAATCCCGGTCAATCCAACCAACCCTGAGATAAGAGTTAAGACAGCCCCCACTCACCTCAGACAACCCCTAAGTCCTTATAAATCAACGACGCGCTTCACAAACTCGGGAAGCATCAACTTAATCTAGCAGCAAATATGCAGAAATAAACCTTGAATGCTTGGTTGATCAAAACAAAAAGATGAATCTAATTATTCCTACTCTACACTTTCTTTAGCAGATGCCTGGCTAAAGAACACCGACAAGCCCTCGAGCGATGGGAAGGCGCGGACGCTGAAGATGCCCTCGATGCCAGCGTAGCTGTACTGGAATTCTACTGGCTTCTGGTCGCGGACGGCTTGGTGGTACTTCTCGTAGATGTCGGTCCAGATGAGGTCAGGGAATTCTCCCCAGAGATTGCGGCCTGCAAGATCGGTGGTCTCCCCCTTTAACTTGTTCAGGATCTGGTTAGCTTTTTCGTTGGCGAAGACGAGATTCCACTCTCGATCGAGCGAGTAGAATGCCTCACCAATACCTTCGAGAATGCGGCCGATGCGGCGGTTCGTGCGCTTGAGTAGATCTTCGGCCTTGCGGCTATCTGTCGCATCATGGAATACGAGGACCACACCCTGGATCTCGCCGTTGGCGTTGCGGATCGGAGCTGCGCTATCTTCGATCGGCGATTCCTCCCCGGTGCGTGAGATGAGCACCGTATGATTCGCGAGCCCGACAGTGATGCCTTCGGCTAGTACGCGATCGACAGGGTTCTCCTGCTTCTCGTGTGTCTGCTCGTTCATGATGTTGAATACCTCCGTCAGCGGCTTACCCTCTGCTTCGTCAAGCTTCCAGCCTGTGATGTTCTCCGCAACGGGATTTAGGTATGTCACAACGCCTTGCGTATCGGTCGTGATGACTGCATCGCCAATGCTCTGCATTGTAACGCGTAGCCACTCGCGTTGCTCATCGAGCGCGATCTCCTGCATCTTGCGTGCTGTGATGTCGCTCATCGTACCGATGAATCGGACGGCGTGCCTCGCTTCACCCTCACCCTCGAAGTATGTATTGCCTCTCGCAACGAGATAGCGCATGCTGCCATCTTTTTGTGGCAGCCTGTAATCGGCTTCAAAACTGCCGTCTCCGTTCGGATCGAACGAGGCTTCCACTTGCGCTTCTGCCAAAGCTCTGTCATCGGGATGAATCTTTGCGAAGAAGGCGTCGAGATCAAGCTCGACATCTTTTCCGTGGCCGAACATCTCTCGGCATCGCTCGTCGCAATCGAGCTTGCTCTTTGTCGGATAAAAATCCCAGAGGCCGATGCGTGCGGCTGTCGTTGCTAGTTCGAGACGATCCTTCTGCTCCTTGATCAGGCGCTCATTGCGCTTCTGCTCCGTGACGTCCTGCGAGAAGATCGCAATACCGCCATTGAACGGATAGACATTGACGTTCGTGTAGGAGTCAAAGGGTTCATAGTGCGATGACCACTTCATCGGGATCTGCTCCTTCATCGCCTCATGGTACTTGTAGTAGTCAGGCGTATCGACGAGCATCGGGAATTCCTCCCAGATGTTCGAGCCGATCATGTCCGTCTTCTCGATGAGCCCCATTTCCTTCGCAGCGGCCAGACTCTGTGCCGCAACTTTGTTGAGGTAGAGGAGTCGCCACTCGCTATCAATGACGGAAAAACTGTCGCTCATATTGTCGAGCACAGTATCGATCGAGGGTAGCTTTAGATTCTTTGTTGGCATTAGAAGCTCAATGGTAGAAGCAAGACAACGATCGGCGCATTGCACCGAACAAGTGACCGGATCTGTAGGTCATCAGATACGAGGTGTATAAACACTCCGTGCAAAGATAGGCTCTCAAGAATGCGCGCGCGTGAAGCACTTATTCTGTCGACTATTATAGCTGAGTTGATCCGATACAGATGAGTTGCAAGTGCTGGGGCTCAGCTCTTGTTTCGGCGATAGATCTCGTATCCGCCGATCAATGTGTCGAGACGGTAATTGGAATGGATGAGGCGATCATAGCCGGGCAGTTCTCGAAGGACATCATTATAAGGGTCACGGAGATACCACGAATCGGAAGTTCGAACCACAACAATGAACCCGGGGTGCGCACTCTTCAGGCTATCCACATATTCTCTTCGCCAGCTCTGCTGATATGGTGTAAAAGCACTCTCGTCGAAGTGCTTCGCGGTATCGCTCTTATAGCCGATGGAGTTGAGCTGGTTGAATCTTGTCGCGCTTTCTCCGGCAATGTGCGCTTTGAGTATGCAGTGGAATCCGATGATCTCGATGCGGTCAAACCGATTCTCGGGCAACCTCAAGTAGTGCAGTGCCGCTTGTTCATCCTCGTATCCGATCAGTGGCCGATGACTGAGGTTCGTTCGGAAGGCATCAAGTGCGCTTACATGCTCCCAGCCTGGGATGTTGAACACTGAGCGACACACATTGGCGATCGATTTTTTCGGATATGCAGCGATGACACCCAGCAAAACAAAAACTGCGAGCCTTGATCGCTGCGGCAAGCTGCGCAGCATCCATTCAGCCGCGATCGCAGCCAGCGGCGCGCAAAAGAGATAGAGCGGCGCAAAGTGATATGAGAGATACTTTCCTTGCACAAGTATCAAAGCGAGCGTCAGTACGAGAGTGCCTACCCAAAGCCACTGCACGTCTCTCGCTTGTGTGCTTTGCAAGTGTGGATCACCACCTCTTCGTAGCAAGATCCAGATACCCAGTATCGCTAACGCAACGACAGGCACAGGATAATACAAAGTGCTTGCGAGAAAGTCGAAAAAACGACCTGAGAAAGTTGTGTAGAGATCAGCATTGAATCTGATCGTCGCGAAATAGATATCGGAGAAGTGGCCGTTCGCAGCATAGGCAGCGATCGTAAGCGAAAACTGTACGCAGGCAAGGGCAAGAAGCATGGCTGCGTGCTTTATCGTACGTATCCTTGGCAGCGTTGCAATGGCGATGCATGCGTAAAGGCCGAAGGTTGGACGAATCAATACAGCGAGACCGATCAAGAGCCCGGGAGCGATCAGGTCGCGCAAGGGCAGCGTCTTCGTAGAGTCATCACGCTTGAGCAGCAAGTGATACGCGCCGACTGTAAGCAATGCTCCATAGACATCTCTTTGCCCAAGGAGATCAACGCTCCCGCGAAGATAGGCGAACACGTAGAACAGCACTGCCATGAATGCGGTCTCCGGCTTCAACCACCTCGAGAAGAACGAGAAGAGCATCATGCACGCGCCGATCTGGATGAATAGATCGAGCAGCCGGAAGCCCATATCGGAGTTACCGAAGAGCACGATACTCGTTACGTGAAGCAGTTGTATCCCCGGGAAATTATGATCCCAGCTTCCCACATACATCAATCGTCCGTGATAGACGAGATCATTGGCAATGCTCTGGTGGATCGCATTGTCATTGCCAAGCGGATAAAGGATAATGATCGCGAGTATCGCTACAAGCGCGACGAACCACTTCTTGTGAGCGAGTAGCGGCAAAGTACGAGAGGCTGCGATACGCTACTCCTCCCCTGCAAACGTACCAACATTCCACTGCTTCGGCTCGAGCTCGCCGCGGTAGTGCTGCACATACATCATGTAGTTCGTGGCGCCCTCGCGAACCTGCGCGCGCTCTTCGTCCGAGAGAGTCTTGATCACTTTTGCTGGAATGCCCGCGACCATCGTACCATCGGGTATCACCATCCCGCCACGCACAACTGATCCAGCAGCGACGAGGCAATCCCTGCCAACAACCGCGCGATCGAGAACAACAGCATTCATTCCGATGAGTGAACCATCGCCGATCGTGCAGCCGTGGATGACTGCGCCGTGTCCGACAGTGACGTTCTCGCCGATGAGCGTCGGGTTCTTGAAGTGCGTCACATGGATGATCGCGCCATCCTGGATATTCGTACCGCATTTGATGCGCACGCGTTCGACATCACCTCGCACCACGGCATTGAACCAGATGCTGACGTTCTCTTCGAGCTCGACGTCGCCGATCACTCGGCTGCCCGCCGCGAGAAAAGCCGACGGATGAATGAGCGGGAGCTTACCATCGAAGGAGTGGATGGTGCCAGTTTCAACTTCTTTGTGGATGCCAGGGGTGGAGGTGGTCGCTGTGTTCATGGCAGAGTGAACACTCATCAATGGTCAAAAAGTGTAGCACATGCTTCAGCTTGTGCTACACTTTTAGCTCGCCCTCGCCGTTAGACTTGGTAATGGAGCATATCTCTTTCCTCACTATATTGCTGAGCTTGGGCCTGGGTATCGCCGTTGCGTACGCGGCGTATAAGCTCGGCTCCTTATCCAGGTCTGGCGCGATGGCCGCGACCTTCGTCGGCGCGTCCATCTTTGCCCTGACTGGCTGGAAGGGCTCGATCGCCCTGCTCGCCTTCTTTATTACCGGGTCGCTGATGACCCGTATCCCCACGAAGCGGAGGATGGAGCTGAACGAGGACAAGGCCGGGCGGCGATGGGATCAGGTCCTCGCGAATGGCGTCGTGCCTGTCGCAGCTTGCTACTGCCTGCTCAACGATTCGATCGCGCCGCTCGCGAGCTATGCATTCATGGGTGCACTCGCCACAGCAACTGCGGATACGTGGGCAACCGAGATCGGATCGCGCTATGCGGATAAGACCTACGACCCGCTGAATCTCCGCTCGTTCCAGATCGGTCGCTCAGGCGGCGTCTCGCTGCCTGGCATTGTTGCATCGCTCGCTGGCGCGCTCTTCATAGGGCTTATCGCGATGCCGCAAATGAAGGATAATTATCTCACGCTTGAGCTCGTCGGCATGACGCTCGTCGTTGTGACGCTGAGCGGATTCCTCGGCGCGTATCTCGATAGCATTCTCGGCCGTGTGATGCAGGCTGTCTATACGTGCAATGAGTGTAATGCAACGATCGAAGTGGGCAAGCATTGCGGCCGCGATGCAACGCTTATCAAGGGTGTGACGATCATTGATAACAGCATGGTCAATCTGCTCGCAACGCTTGGCGGCAGCCTTATCGCTGCAGTTCTCGCTTCGTACTGGATCCTCTGATCTGTTCTAACATCTCGCACTGAAAGCTTATCGCTACATATATGCGATCGCAATAACAGTAGCACTAATGTGTTGCTCAGAGATCCGCGCGCAGTCACAACTCGATTCGCTCGCCATTCATGGCTGGACGACCACGACAAGCAGCATGCTTGGAAGCAGTCTGCTTACTGACTCCGATTCGCTGAACTTGCCTTTTGAGCCTTCCATCGCGCTTGATTACGAGCGCGTGCTTACGCTGAATCGATGGACATACAATGTGAACGCGTTCGCGGATCTCTTCGGCGGGATAGCTCGCATCGGTGATCAAGTGCATACGGGCCTCACGTTTCAGTCACGCGGTTCATCCATCCTTCGCGAGGATACTAGAAGTTTGACCGCCGAGACGTTCAACGTTCTCAGCGCAGTCGCACCTCTCGGTTATGATTGGTTGAAGGCGAAGGCTACCGTGAGCGGCGTGACCTATCATAGCGGTCCGCCGAAGCGTGGTTCGTTCTTCATCGATGACCCGAATACGCAGGTCGATGGCTATGCTATCGCAGGCCCGATGCTCGTGTTCGATGATTACTGGGCCGAAGCGGGCGCCGGCGTTGCAAGGCAATCAAACATTGTGGGTGGCTCGTACGGCACCGCGCTGCATCTTGCTGGTGCCATGCCGAGTGAGATGATCGCTGAGGAGCAGTATCTTTCCGCTGAAGCATCGTTCGATGAGCGCCGATTCGATCTTCGCGAGCAACTCTTCCGCACAGGCCGCGCGCGTACGGCGCTCCGATCATCGTTCGAAGGTGGCGTGATGAACGAAGTAAGCGGCAGCTACGACCAGACAATGCGCGACTTCTTCTTCGCGCAAGGCAACGATAGCTCCGCGCTGATCAAGCAGCGACGCAGCGAAACGAGTCTCTCGTTTCAAGATCGATTGTTCTATCCCAGCGTGATCTCTGGCACCGATCTACAGATGGAGATCCTCTATGCTCCGCGATTCGTGACGAGGCGCTCGGAGGGCGGCGCAGATCTCAATACAACAGGTATCTCGTCGATCTCTACCATCCTTTTGCCGAACGCACTCAACGCATATCGCTTCACACTCGATGGTGGGTTGCGTCATCTCGCTATGCTTGGGGGCGATCTGCCTATCGAGTTGACGCTCCGGGCGCGATATGATGAGCAGGATGAATCAGCGCAGTTGTTGAGCGGTGAGATCAGCAGCACGAACAGCTCGCTCATCCGCAGAGCTGGTGAGATCTTGAACGAGGTAAGCTTTAACTCTGGCGCGACGCAGCTAGTCGCAGGCATCAATGCTTCGTTGCATAGCGATCACAAAGTTGGGTTGCAAGCAACCGGACGCATCTATCAACACACCACTCCCAGCCTCGAGAACAAGGACGATCGTGACGATCAGCTCTTCACGCTTCGCGCAGGGCATGACTGGCGCTGGCATCCGGATGTCACTGCCACAACCGAGCTGCGGATGTCGCAGTCGCATATCGTTTACCTGAACTCCGCGCGCTCAGCGCAGAACAATGTCACGAAAGCGATAGCGCTTTCGCATACATCGACCTATAGCACCCGTTCATTCTTTCATCGCTTGAGCAGCGAGGTCTACGCAAATTATACAGTGCTCGATTATTTCGATCGCTTGCCACAACTGCAGTCCATTGGCAATTATTTGCTTCGCGGGCTGACGTTTCGCGATTCGCTGCTTGCACGTCTGGGTACGACAAATGTCATTCTTCCTCTCGAGCTTTCCTTCCAGAGCCAGCTAGAGCTTCGACTGAACGAGCGAGGCGGGTACAACGAGAAGGAATTCACCGAGCGCAGGAGTCTGCTCATCACTGAAGTGGGTGGCGAGGCGGCATTTGGCTTCCATCATCGGCGGGTGTCCGCGCCGCTATCGCTGCATATCGGTGCGCGAGCCTTTCTCTATACCCGCAAGGGCGGTGAAGCTTTGAACGCAGAATGGCATGAGCAAGAGCGGCAGTGGCGTGTCGGGCCGTTGATCTCACTCGCACTTGAGAGCCGGACCGGTCCGGAGCTCTACGGCGCATTCTGGTACGCGTTCATCGCCACGACTCGGGAGGCGATCGTGACTCATAGTACGCAGACCGAAGCGCACCTGGGTATCCGTTTCAGGCTTTGAGTCCTTGGCGGCTTTGAGTCCTTGGCGGCTTT
>JBKJTP010000288.1:0-23137 GCA_046590195.1 Kapaibacterium sp. (SeqCode)
CATGTGCTTGACTGCCCATTTCTCAGCGCGCTCGACTGCTGCGTCAGGATCCTTATCAAGATCGTGCATCACAACGATGCGCGTAGCCTGTGCGGCTTCGCTGCGATCGGGATAAGCTTCGAGTGCTGCCTTGAGCGTCGTGATCTGCTCTTCGCCCGGCTGCATGATGAATGCCTTGCCGTATGTTGCTTCAGCCTTGAGTTGCTTCTCGTCGCTCTTATCAAGCGCGATGACCTTGTCGTACGCTTCGTTCGCCTGAGGGATCTCGCCCTTCTCGGCGTAGTGCGCTGCAGCCTGCAGCCACAGCATTGGGTTCGTTGACTGATCCTTCTTTAGCTTGTCAAGGATCGACGACATGCCACCCTCCTTCGCTGTCTTCAGCGAGCGCAAGAACTTCTCAGCATCCTGGAAGCCGACAACGCGCGATACTTCCTTGCCCTTCGCATCATAGAATGCGATCGTCGGATAGCCCTGCACGCCGTTCTTCTTCGCCAGCGCGATGCCCTCGCCCTTCTCGGCGTTGATCTTCAGGTTGACGAAATGCTCGTTCGCATACTTACCGACCTCGCGATCAATGTACGTGCGCTGATCGAGCACATGACACCACTTGCACCAATCGGTGAAGTAATCGATCATGATAAGCTTCTTCTCTTTCGCAGCCTGCTTCTGCGCATCGGCAAACGAGAGATCATCGAACTTCACCTGCGCAACGGCGAGCGAACTCATGCTCATCGTCGCAACCGCTATCGCGGCGTAAACACTTTTCTTTAGAAATGACATATCGGGCTATAAGTCCGTATTAAGGGCCAAAGTAATTCAGTTCAGAGTTTAACGCGCCGAAGGCGGAAGTGTTTCTGAAGAATTGGTCATGTCCGGGTGAGAGGCTAGAGGTCAGAGGCTAGAGGCTAGGAGTTGTCATCCTGAGCGGAGCCGGTCCCGAAGCTGAGTGCCGCAGGCACGAACGAGGGACAGCGGAGTCGAAGGATCTCCCTGGCACTTGGGTAGAGTCAGAGAGATCCTTCGACTCCTGCGTCGCTCAGGATGACAACTTAGACCTTCCGTCGCTTCTTCGCCGGCTCCGCCTCCATCTCCTCCAATCCCCGCAGCGTATTCTCGAATGCCGCCGCTGCCGCATCCCAGGCCTGCGGGCCGTGGAGCTGGATCGCCTGATAGAGCATCTTGGCCATTTCGAGCTTCTCCTGCGCAGACATCATGATCGGCTTCTCTACTCCGGTCATCGGCACGGCAATGAACAGCAGCCCCTCTTTTTCGATGAGCCTCATCCCGTTGCGCTTCAGAAGCGGCGCGGTCCGCTTATCGAGCGATGTCGGGTAGCCAAGTAGTCCGATGAGCGCCAGACCTTGTTCGGTCTCCTCTATATCTATTTCCTCGCGGAAGCCGGCGGTCTGGACCATCGTCTCCAGCGGCTCCAATTGGCTGATCCGCTCGAGCATGGAGTCCTCTTCGGCCTGGTCGCGAAAGGTCACGCGCTGCACCAGCTTCTGCTTCCAGACGCGGTACCAGGAGTGCGGCGTCGTGGAGAACGGGCGCCACTCGCCGTCCATATCGAGCTTCCGCGCAGCAGTCGAGAGGCGGCGGGTCGTCACTTGCCAGTATCGCATGCTGTTCTTTTGGGCGAGTAGTTGGAGCTATTTGTGCGGGATTGCGCTTAGTTCGGCCAGTCAGAACATCATCACAATGGAAATACTCATCACCGGTGCCACTGGATTTGTTGGAAGTCACGTTGCCGATCGATTGCTCGAGCTCGGGCACACCGTCCGCGCGCTGACGCGCTCGACGAGCAGCACCAAGTGGCTGAATGACAAGCCGATCAAGGTCGTCCAGGGCAACATGCTCGACATCGAGTCTCTGCGTGAAGCGGTCGAGGGCACCGACATCGTCATCCACATCGCCGGCACAACCGCCGCGCGCGACAGGAAAGGATTCTTCGAAGGCAACCAGCTCTCTACGCGCAACTTGCTTGAAGCGGTCAAGCGATACAATCCGGGCATCGTGCAATTCATCCATGCATCGAGCCAGACGGCCGTCGGCCCATCGCTCGATGGTACACCAGTGACCGAGATCACGCCGCCGCATCCGATCACAACATACGGAATGTCCAAGCGCGCAGCCGAAGAAGAATGCGAGCGCATGCGCGAGCACTTCCCGATCACCATACTCCGGCTCGCTGCAGTCTATGGTCCGCGCGACACCGCGATCCTCACAGTCTTCCAAACGATCAAGCAAGGCATCAAGCCGCTCATCGGATTCCGCGATAAGTACGTCAACCTCGTACACATCACGGATGTCGTGCAAAGCTTCGAGCTCTCGATCACACGCGAAGAAGCGAAGAACCAGACATATCTCATCGGCGCAGAGCAGCACTACACATGGAAGCAGGTCTCGAACCTGACATGTGAGATCCTGAATCGCCGCGGACTCACGATCCGCTTGCCGCACACGCTGATCTATACCGTCGCAGGATTCTCCGAGCTCTTCAACATGGTCAAGAAGAAACCATCGGTCCTCAATTGGGAGAAGGGCAAGGACATGGTGCAATCGCACTGGACGTGCTCCGTCGAAAAAGCAATGCGCGAGATCGGCTACCGACAATCCGTCGCACTCGACGAAGGCATCCGCCACACAACTGATTGGTACAAGAAAGAGCAGTGGATGTGAGGGCTAGCGCCTAGCGTTCAGCGGCTAGAGGCTAGTATTCGTGGCACGGGCATCCTGCCAGTGACCCTTTTTTTCGGTTGCCGTCATTTCGAGCGAGCATCACAAGCGCTAGCGCCGTGATGCGACGCGAGAAATCCCCTTCGTTATTGCAGAATGATCCGTCAGCAACCCTCGACGCTAGACGCTGAGGGCTAGCCGCTTCCCCGACGTATCTTTGCACCATGCGCCGCGCACTGACAAAGCTCACACTCGCAACTATGCTCTTCACCGCAGCCGCCTGCTCCGGCAATGTCGGACGCTACAACGACTCACGCGTTGAAGATTCGATCGCGGAAGTGAAGACTCGCAACAGGGGACCGCGAACACTTGCAGGTGCTGAACGAGACAGTATGCTGCGCATGGTTCAAGAATCGATGCGTGAGATGATACAGAAATCTGGTCTTGATAGCGCGAGCTACTATAACATACCGATGGGGTATGTACGCGTCACTGAAGCTGACGGAACAACATATCTGCGGCCTCAGACGGAGAAGGAAGCTACCGAGATGGAAGGCACATCACCGAGAGACTTCGGCGACATCATCGCGCACACGCTCGATGGCCAGGTCGTCGGCAAAGCAGGATACAAAGAGCGCGGCAAACCTTACGTCATCAACACCACCGAACTCCCCGCCGGCACCTACATGCTCTCGATCCCCGGCGAGAAGCAAATGAAGAAGATCGTGGTGCAGTAGCGAGCATTGCCACATGCTAGACTTCATTCCTAAGCGACTATTCTGGTTCTACTTGACAATAGGGATCACCCTTGTGATCGCAATCATCTTCGGCAATACACTAGATCAGATAGTGTGGATCATCATCTACGCATTGATGTCGATCGTCGCTGGCGTGGGCATCGCATTATACATCCGCACGCGAGACTAGAGCGGGATTTGTGTTGCTTCGCCTCGTAGAGGGGAAGCACTACTAGACCTCGAATGTGAGTCTCTCCTGGGGAATTCAGATTTATGAATGACCCGATCCCGAGCCCCATTCAGAATTCAGAACTCAAAATTCAGAATTCCCCGAAAGTGCTGGTTGTAGAAGCTTGAGGTATTCGAATTGCGAGATCTCAAGGAGTCCGAATTGCTTCAAGTGTTCGCTGGACATTTGGGCGTCGAGCAGTGTGAAGTTCTTGCTTCTGAGATGTTCGACGAGCGCTACGAGCGCGATCTGCGATGCGTTAGGCGTATTGCTGAACATCGATTCGCCAAGGAATGCCGAGCCCATTGCGAGGCCGTATAATCCGCCGAGAAGTTTTGTATCGTTGCCGATCCCGTCCTCATTGTTGGTCCACACTTCAACCGAATGTGCGATGCCAAGTTTGTTAAGCTGGATGTACAAGTCGATCATCTCGTTCGAAAGCCAGATCTCGTGGCGCGGCAAGTTGTGCCTAGCGCATGACGTGATGACGTCTTCGAATGACGTGTCGAATTTGATGATGTGCTGCTTGCGGTTGATGATCTGCCGAAGCGATCTTCGAACGGTGAAGCGCGAGTCCAGCGGTATGATGCCGCGAGGTTCGTAAAAGTAGAAGTCGATGTCGCCGTTCTTGCCGCTTGCCATCGGGAAGAATCCGCGGGCGTAAGCGTCAAGTATCCTTTCGATCGTCATGTTACTTCCGATCTTGATCTCAAGGCTTCTTCTCTACTTCTGAAGTATGACGAATTCGATTCGTCGATTTCTTCGCCGCTGCTCTTCGTTGTCGTTAGGCCCAAGCGGCCGGGTTTCTCCGTAGCCGATCGTCTCGACGCGAGTTGTTGCGATGCCCGATTGCATGAGGTAACTCGCGACGCTAGTAGCGCGAAGTTCGGAAAGCTTCTGGTTCTCCTCAGCTCCGCCGGTGGAATCGGCGTGGCCCTCGATCCGAATTTTCATATTGGGCCTAACGTGCATTAGGCGTACGACGCGTTCGAGCTCTGGTACGAATTCCGAGGCGAGTGCCGTCTGGTTAGCGCCGAACTGGAGGTCCTCGAAGACGAACCTTCTACCTGGCTCCATCGCCAACAGTTTGCGAGATGCGAGCGGCGATTTGTCTTCTGCGCGAAGGATATCGATGCGAACCGAATCCGGCGCCAAAGTCGATTGCGAGAGGTACCTCAGGGAGTAGAGGCTAGTGATGTCTTCGATGAGGCCGGAAAGTACGGAGCTGAAGCTGGAGTCGAGGTCGAAGCTAGCTCCTTCGGTCAAGAGCGCGATGTCGTGGTAAACGCTCAACTCTCGTGGCGTAACTGCGAGTACCCGAACTTCCCGTTCGTAAAGGAAATCGCCGACGCCACCCGGTTGAAGCTTGGTGGTTCCGTCGCCGTAATCGCCTTTCTTATGTGGCGGGGCGTCGGTGATGAGGCAAACCATCCTGATGGCAATAGGCCTGAGGTTCATTGTAGCCACGGCGTTCAAGGCCTCGAGCGAATTCTCCGGGATGTCGCCGCCGCCAACGGTCTGGACGTTTCCGACCCATCGTTCGAATTCCGGGACGTTATCCGTAAGCGCCGGCGAAACCCATTCGACGTAATCGCTGAAGAGTACCATGCCAAGCCTTGCGTCGAAGCCATGTTGCCGAAGCTGTTCGGCGAATTCGTTAATGTTCTGCTTGACCGTTGTGATCACGTTCCTCATGGAAGCCGTGACGTCAATAGCGAAGACGATGTCGACCGGTACGCGATTCGAAGCCGATACGAGGTCAAGCGACAAGATGGGGCGAGGGATGCCGTTCTCGAGGACGATGACGTCCTCGCGCTTCAATGTCCGGATGAACTGGTTGCGATTGTTGACCGCCGAGAAGATGACGGACATCTCAGGGAAGTGTGTGATGTCAACGTTCTTGATGAGGAATTGCGCGTCGCCTTTAGCGGAGTAGAGGCCATCTCGTTTCGGACGCTTTGCTGCGTCTCGGCGCTTCTCGATCGGGGCCCCTGGCTTTGCGGGAGGCGTGGGTCTTGGCTGCGCCAGGAGTGGAGCAGTACCGAAGATGACGAGAAGAAACGTGACGAGGAAACGGTGGAACATCAAGTGGACAGGTCCTGGAAAGTTGTCTGGACTGTATCTAATAGAGGACTAAGTGATGCTGCGGTTTAATAACATGCCGAAGTTCGATTTGTTACGGTAGGATCATACGTCTGATCCGTGTAAAAAGTCGAAAGGCCCGTATTACCGGGCCCCTCGTGAATTGCTAATCCGAAACGATCATCTTCCTGACCATCGGTTTCTGTCCTACCACGTTGAATTCGTAGAAGTAAGTACCAGATCCGAATTGCGCGGCGTCAAGCCTCAACTCATAAATGCCCTTCGCGTGCGATCTGCTGTCGATCGGCCTTGCGACCTCCCGGCCCGTAGCATCCATGACACGGATCGTGACGATGGCGTCATCCGAAGATACGTCGTACAAAATATCCGTTTGACCGCGACCTGTCCGGACGCCGAATGGATTTGGATGATTCTGCTGGATGGACGACGAGCCATTTGGGGCGCCATCACCCGCGATGATCTGAGATGCGCCGCAGCTCGAATCGATGACGATGTTGCCATCGTTCATTGCTGCTACCAATTCTCGGGTGTCGAGATAATTCAGAAGCGTCAGTCGCAACGGAGTTTGCGCCGTGCGGTCGAGATCCTTCTTCGCCTGGAAGACGATCCTCAAGAGCGAACCCGGATCCCGAAGATCTGTCGAGGTACTGCTCAATGTGAAGTCGATCCTGCCAGGTGTGCGTGTTGCGGCCGTATCGAGATTCCAATCAGCAGGCTCCATCAAGCCAACCTTCTCGATGGTCAAGAGATCGAGCAGCGTTGCATCATACTCAACAACTCCTTCGAAGTTGCGAGCGAAGATCTCCTGCGGGATCGCCGTCTTCAACTTCATTACAGCAAAGATCTTATCTCCTGGACGAGCGTAATAGTCACCGAAGCCGATATCGGTTAAGACTGGTGCCTTATCAAGAGCTCTAAGCTCGAGAGGATGCTCTGTACCGTCATCAAGTGTGAAGATGATCTGCGCTGTGCGTTGCGCAGCCTGGAGTGGCGTCGTTGCCAAGAAGCTAACGTTGAAGGTGCGAGACTCCGCTTCTTCAATAGTCGTGTCGCTTGCGATATCGAAGCTAAAGTCGTTGGCATTCGTCCCAGCCAGGCGAGCATCAGTTACGTGCATGAGCCAGTTGCCTTCGTTCGCTATCGTTGCTGGCAACGTTCTATCGTCGCCGACGACGATCGTCCCGAAGTCGATCAAGCTTTCCGCGAACTGCAGCTTTGGCTCGGCACCAATGCCGGTGATTAATAACGTATCCTCGCCATTGACGTCACCGCCCTTTGCGATAAGTATCGCGGAGTAATTACCAAGGTTCGTCGGTGCGAATGTCACCTCGATCGGTTTGAGCGAGCGGGAATTCACCGTGATCTGACCGAGCGGCGAAGCTGTGATCGTTGGATCTGGTGGCGTGACCGATACGTCAAGTGCTGTCCTATCAGCAGACCAGGTATTAACGATATGTGCTGACGCCTTTCTCACCTGTCCTACTCGAACCTTACCAAAATTGATATGTGTAGAATCTACACTGATGTATTGCGACTCGTCTTTGCCGATCAGCTTGACGATATACGTTGAGCTATCATCGAGGACGAACATCAGATCAGCTGTGTGGATCAGCTGCGGTGTGTTCGGCTTGAAGGTGATCGGATATGTGAGTGGTGCACCGCCTTCTGCTATCGAATCGTATGGCACCCCCGCCGTGGATAACGTAAACTCGCCGTACTCATCATTCGCGATGAAGACGCGAGCCTTCAAAAACCAGTCACCAATATTCTCGACGATAAGATTCTCAACCTTGTCCGATGGTGGTACCACAGTACCGAAATTGATCACTGTATCCGAGAACTTCGGAAGCGGAGCAGCCCCTGTTCCCTTCAACAGGATCGAATCCGTCTTAATGTCACCACCCCTTGCTACAAGGTAACCGGCGAAATCCCCCTTCGTCTGCGGCGCGAATGTCACAGGGACTTCTCCCTGGCTCTTCTTGTCGACTGTTGCCGAAGACTGCGTGGTACTGAAATATGGTGGTGTCGAAGATATGTAAAGTGTACCAACGCTGAGGGTTGTATTTGACCCATTGGAAAGCGAAGCTGGCTTCGTCAGTCCGGACTTAACTCGAACCTTACCAAAGTCAACGGTCCGTTCTCCGAACTCTAGCATCTGTGCCTGTTCTTTAGCAATCATCTGAACGCTATCGGCGCTGCCATCGCAATAGATCACCTTAAGCCATGCATGATACGTTCTGCCGGTTGCAGCATTCGTCTTGAATTCGACAGGAATGTTGACCTTATTGGAGAACGGATCGACGGTCGTCGGAAGCGCTGGGTTGGATGTCTTGACGGTAAAGTATGCAGCATCAGGTCCTGTCACGATGATATCGCAAACTTCCATCTTGTAGTCACCGGTGTCGCTAAGCGACGTAAATTGATTCTTCGACCACGCCGTCGGTACGATGCCGAAATCAAGGATCGGCGGCTCAAATACTGCAATAGGCAGCACTCCTGTGCCTGTGACATAAACTGAATCGCGCTGGCCATTCACGTTGGTGTGAACCCATCCACCAAATTGCTTGCGATCCGAAGGGCGGAAGGAAAGTCGCATCGAATCGAGCGTGTTTGGCAGCAGAGGCGTCACATCTAACGTATCATACCCGAAGACGCCTTCCGAACCAGCGTTCGGCTTGATCGTGATATCATTAAATGCCAATACCGCGTTGCTGTTGTTGTACATCGAAACGGTATCCCATTTCGTTGTACCAACTTTGATGTAGCCGAAGTCCAGCAGGTTGCGCCCAAGCAGCATCTTCGGCTCAACCTCTATGCCCATTAGAAGCACTCTTCGAGAAGGCTTACCGTCATCGAGTGTTATGTCAACCCAACCCACACGAGAACCATCGGGTCCGGTCGTTGGCTCGAACTTGACATCGAATACCTTCGATTCCTTCGCATCAATGGTGAACTTTGTCTCGTTCGGAGTCATAGAATAGGCTGCCGAATTGGGACCGCCTAATCCGCAGTAAAGAATATTTGCGGTCATCGTGCCCGTGTTGCGGAGCGTGAAGCTTCGGAACGCTCGATCATTTCGTCTAACCGGACCAAAATCCAGGATCGTATCGCTAACGATGAGATTCGGTTCAGCGCCCTCTGCAAGCAGTATGACAGAATCTTGTGGGACGTTCTTGCCCTTGATCGTTACCACACCGCGATACTTGCGCTGCGCAGTTGGGGTAAAGCTGATCAGGAGCTGTCCCGTACTGTTCGGTGATACTCTGATCGGATTAGTCGTGCTTGGTACGACAGCACTAAAAAAGCCATTATCCCCAGTGAAGGCCGCGGAGGTGATCTCCAATACTCCGTTACCGCCATTATAAATGAACACAGGTCGCTGTTCGGTACGACCCACCCTTACTGGACCAAAGTTGACCGTGTCCTGCCCCAACGAAATACTCGGGGCGACGCCATAGCCTGATAGCTGGACGACTTTTATTCGGTTGGCGCCGTCAGTATTCCTGCAATAAATGTAGAGGAAGGCATTTAGCTGACCGCGCGAACTTGGTGTGTAGGTGACGTTGAACTGATTGGCGTTCTCATCGGCCAATGCAAATGGAGCAGTGCGTTCCGAAATAACGGTAAAGTCTGATGCGGGATTTCCGCCGATACCCCTGATCCGGACGCTATCTACCAACAACGGATCTACCCCGTACGAAGCGATCGAGTCGGGCAAGGTACTACTCGAACCAATATTGACGTTGCCAAAGGGAAGAACTTGAGAGCGCATCGAGATGCCAGCGGTAAACTGGGCAAGTTCGATCGTGAGTGTGCCAGTGCCGTTACCGTAGTACGAATCCTTGTCAGCGAAGATGCGAAAATTCAGTGGGATACCAAGACTCGTATGAAGACTTGTGTAATTGTGAGTACTCTGATAAGTGGTCTCGATAAACTTCACCGCCTCACCATTGGGCTTGAGGTCAGGTGATTCACGATTGAGCGCAACATAAAAATTATCAGTTCGCCCATTGAACGTTGGCGGGTTCACCAGCGGTAACGGAGTCGACCAGCCTGGGACCGGATCGTAGGTGTACTTGGCATCAATGCCTTTTCCTGCCTGACCTGAGTAGAGACCGAAGGTGCCCTTGTATTTTGCCTGGATCTGAAATCCAGCTGCAAGCGTCATCTTGGTAGGCTTCCACGACTTGGAATTCGCGTTCACTTTTACCGTATCACGTGGAGTCTTTCGTCTCCATTGAGCGCTAAGCTCAGAGGGATCGATCAGAAAGAAGCCAACCAATACTGCCAGCAGCACAGCACCTGATAAGTAAGCGCGCACTAGGGGATGATCGGGAGTAAGGATGTTGGACATAAATGTTACTGCTCGAGATCGCGAGTAGCCTGTTGGCAGAGTTCTGCGTAATGCTAACATATCTGTTAACTTGGGCGTATAGAACAAGGGCATTTGTGAGGCATAGTTACAGCAGACGAGCTGAATATCCTCACCTTTCTTTCGCTCGTCTACTAAACGGGCGAATGACTTGCGAAAAAAACACACAAAGTTGGGCGCACTGTGCGTATACACAGAGTCCTGGTGGGCGAATGCAGGATGGGAGTCATACTCTGTCAATGGCTGGAAGCGATACGTGTGGGCGTTTCTTCCGGCGACTGTCAGGGCATAACCTGTTTGAGAGACTACACGGCTAACGATTCGAACGTTTCGCTCCAAAAATGAACAAAACGGACAAAGTTCACAGAAAGCCGGAATAGGCTAACTTCCCCACAAGGCAACAGGTTTCCACACGAAGGAAAAGTATTCTACTCACCGGAAAAGGCGTACTTCAACCACGATCCTAGACTATCCTATTAGCAAAGCAAATGAAAGTACTTCTCCCAGGCATTGCCGGATTCGTCGGCAAAGTGGTCTTGAGACATTTGGTAGCGAATGGTCACGAGGTCATCGGCATCATCCGATCGGACAAAGATCGCCAGCAGATCGACAATGGGACTACCGCTAATTTGATCATTGGGGATGTCACTGATCCCAGCGCTTTGCGCCAGGCAGTCCCGGATCTGGATGCGGTGATATACCTCCCAGGGTTGCTTCGAGAATTCCCATCCAAGAGGGTTACTTTCAAAAGTGTCCACGCCGATGGCGTCAAGAATCTGCTTGAAGTGGCAAAGTCGAAAGGCGCGACCAGATGGGTACAGATGTCGGCGCTAGGCGTTGGCAAGGGTCATCACACGGGCTATTACGACACGAAGCTTACCGGCGAAGCACATGTCAAGCGTAGCGATCTCCAATGGACGATCTTTCGGCCGTCAGTGATATTCAGTGAAGATTACGATCCTCGCCCGAATTTCGTCTCTGAGCTCGGCAACGTCATTGCAAAGGCTCCTGTGCTTCCAGCCTTTGGTAATGGGAAGTATCGACTACAACCTGTTGCGCTTGATGTTCTGGCGAAGGCGATGGTCGATTCGCTGACACAACCAGAAACCTACGGTCAAACGTACGAAGTGGGTGGCCCCGACAAATTAACCTACCGTGAGATCTTGAAAACGATCGCCACAGCTCGGGGCATGAGCACAAAGCCAATAGTGAGCATCCCCTTTGGGCCTGTAAGGTTTGCAGCGTCGCTCTTCGATAAGTTTGCTTTCTTCCCTGTTACTCGCGATCAACTGACGATGCTTGAACACGAGAACGTGGTCGAGAGCGACGCAGACATCTCGATGTTCGATAACACATTCCATCCTCGCACAGTACGATTTGCGGATGGGGTGCGCAGCTACTTCGCTGGAAAGCGCTAACGGCTAGGATCGAGTTATTTAGGATTCGTCGGTCTGATATCGAGCTCCGAAATGTCAGCGTGCTGCGGGAGCGCGATCGCCGCTAAGACTGCGTTCGCGATATCCTCTGAGTGCAAGGCCTTCTGAGCCATCTGCGGGCCGACGCCTGCTCGCTCGAAGAAGTGTGTGTCAACGCTGCCTGGAAAAAGAGTAATAACGCGTATGTTATCCTCTCGCACTTCCAGGAATAACGATTGCATCATGCCACGAACAGCATATTTAGAAGCGCAATAGGCGGCACCTCCATTAAAGCCATTCTTCCCAGCCAATGAGCTGATGGTTATAATGCTGCCGCTCTTACGAGCACGCATCGCGGGCAGTAATGCTTTTGTTATTAGGAACACGCCACGAAGATTGGTATTCAAAACGGCCTTCCATGCATCAGTGGCAAGATCCTGAACCTGTGCAAACTTGCCAAATCCGGCGTTGTTGATCAGCACATCGACGTGTCCCATCTCACGCTGCACGTAATCTGCAAAGAACGTCACCTCATCTTCGCGTGAGACGTCGCATTCTTCCGCGATGATCGCAGCATCTGGAAATGTTGCCAGCAGCCCATCTCTCACTGCATCGATCTCGCTACGTGATCGCGAACAGATCGCCAGCTTCTCAATGGGTTGCGATGAGAGCAAGGCCTGTGCTATCGCTAGTCCGATGCCTTTAGATGCTCCTGTTATGACGACGTTCATCAGTAGGTAAGTGAGCCGATGGAGAAATAAAATCGTGGACGATTGAAATGGATCGGTCGATCCCCTCCGCTCACGAAGCGGAAATTCTCACCAATACCGAATCGTGCAAGACCAAAAGGTGTCTTCAAGCCGACCTGAATACCGATACCGTGTACCAGGGCTTCGAACTTGATCGCCTGCGGGATAAGCCATGTTGCACCCATATCATATCTCAGGGATACGAATGTAGGAAAGAATAGCACATGCGGTATCCCGATCTGATAGGTGATATTTGTCACGAACATTTGCCGGCCGCGTGACTCATACTCGTTGAGGCCGAAGAAAGACTCTATCCCACCAAGCGCGAATTGCTCCTGTCGTGGAAGTGTAAGATCCCCAAAGCCTACTGATACGCGAGGTATGAGTTTATGCAATGGAGAGAGCGACAAGACTTGTTCGGCTACTCCAGCAAGTTTTGTAAAACCGACTTCGCTGCCCAGGAAATCTGCAGCGGTTTCGGAAGACCCAGTCAAGTACGTGCCTTGCGTGGGATATGCTCGATCGTCACGAGTGTCGTAAATGATATCTGCTCGAAGGGTGCTGATCCTCTGAGATTCAAGCGTGTTCCTATCAGCCGTTGAAAAGCTGCGCTGCTGCTCGTATCGATATTCAGCAGTCATTGCAGCCACTCGCCCGACTTGTCCTCCAGATTTCACTCGCAATCCCCAGTCTCTTGACTCGCGTACGCTCCCGTCAACATTGGAAATGATCCGGCCTTTATCAAAGTCGAGCGTCGTCAGGTACACCGGGATGTCTTTGTAACCCATGAAAGCTTGCAACATAAATGTCGCCGTTGTCCTAAAGAGGCGGGGTGCATTGAATGTTGCCGCGAGTCTTCTCGACTGCGGACCAAGATGCCCCTTAAGAGAAAAGTTGGTTGCGGATCCCAGCACATTCTCGTTCGCAAGCTCAGACCAGAACTGCGTGCCGAATTCATTATCTGCGAGCACTCCAAGACGAAGGACATTTGCTGCCTTAGGTTGAACAGTGAGGATGATATCCCAATTCGGTTGAGCCGTGAATGACGCTGTTGCTGCCGGACTGTGCTGCAACACAACATATTTTACACTATCTACCCTACTCGTCTGAGCGATCTCAATACTAACGAACTCGAAGATCTCCGTCCCGATGAGATTCTGGATCCCCCTTTCTGCCTCGGCTGCTTTGAACGTCTCTCCTTCCGAGAAGGGAAGTTCGCGTAGCACCACGTCGGGATGAATGGAAGGATCGCCCTCAAGCCTGATACTACGTATCACCCCTGGATCGACGTACACGTCGGCCCATCCGTTTCGAGGATAAAGTACGATGCTATCAATTTGTGCGAGGCTAAGCCCTTTCTTGCGTGCGAGCCGAATGATATGGGATTCAAGATCAGCTCGTACTGTCGAACGCAGCAGCGGCTTGCCATTCATTAGCAATGGCAGCGTCCGTAAGCTGTCGACGACGTCTACACCATACACACGAAGCTGTAAGAGTTGGGGAAGTAAGGTGTCAGCCGGGTGCGCTATGTTGGGCGGCGCTGATCGTTGGATCTCGGCAAGCATCTGACGGGCCGAAACTCGACCGGCCTCTACCATTTCAGCGATCTTGTCAAAATCGTCTGACGCTATTTCTGGGGAGATGACTACATCTGCTTTTGCAAGATCGGTCTTTGATTGGCGCATCATCATCAGCATCACTGCCTGATCTGCCACGTCCCAGGGGTTCTGTATCTCCTCTCGCTTTCTCAGGCGGCTGGTAGTATTGCTTGCAACAATCAGCGGAGCGCCAGAGAGCTTTGCGATGTCGACTGGAATATTCGAGATCAGCCCACCATCAACCAAGATCCCAGAATCATTAATGACAGGATTGAACATGATCGGCCAGGTAGCACTTGCACGAAGCGCTGCTGTAAGATCGCCCGATGACATGAGCTTTCTTGTGCCCGAGACGATGTCCGTTGCCACCGCGACAAACGGCACTTTGGTCTGCCGAAGAAAATCAGATGGGACTCCGTAGGGTGCATTGATCACCATCGAGTTCAGGAGCATCGTCCAACGCTGGCCATTCGAGAGACCCTTCGGCAGCACTGGCTCGAGAAAACCATTGAACCGCAACGAGAGTAGCGCATCGTCCTGATCCTTTTGATTGATCATGCGCTCGACCCTGCGAGCGTCATCATCGATGCCTAGGATGTCCTGCCAGTTGGTATTAACCGCGAATTGCTCTAGCTCCTTCGGTGAATAGCCTGCAGCGTACAGGCCTCCGATCGAAGCACCGATACTTGTGCCCACGATAAGATCGATCTTTATCCCAGCCGAATCAAGCACGTCAAGCACACCGATATGCGCAAAGCCTCTCGCCCCGCCGCCAGAGAGGACCAGCGCAAGTCCTGGACTTTTTCCTGCGAAGAATTGGGAGATCCGCTGCTCGTCGATCGTCGAGCCCTGTGTCGGCGGGACTTGAGCAAAAGCGACACGCGCTTGCCCACCAAGCACAACGGCAAGGGCGATCAACGATCGTGTGAGAACGAAGCGGGTGATAACGAAGCAGGTAGCGCGGGCAGGCATCGACGAAATGAACAGCAGCAGCGTCGAAAATAATAGGGAAAAGTGCAGCCGACTTTATGCCTCTTGTGGAATGGCTTGGTGCGCATCCTTCGTTTTCGCTATCAGCGTGCGCAGATCTTCTTAATCCTATCACCGATGCCCGATATCGTTTCGAAAATGGTCCAAGTCCATATTGCTCGATTCATGAGCGATCGGATCGAGTATCTCCTGCTTCAAAGATCGGATGACGAAACCGTGTACCCAGGCATCTGGCAAGTGGTGACTGGTGGAATCGAAGAGGGTGAAACCGCTGAAGCTGCTGCCAAACGAGAGCTCATGGAAGAGACGGGCCTGACCCATGAGACCATGTGGGCCGCACCGTTCGTTGCCAGCTTCTTTGATGCTACGCGAGATGCGATACATCTGGTCCCGGTCTTCGCCGTCGTCGTTTCTTCCGAAACGGAGCCCAGGTTGTCTGATGAGCATAAGGACTTCATCTGGGCCGATTATGACGAGGCGCAGAAGCGGCTCGTTTTCCCAACTCATCACGAAGGGACTCGTATCGCTCGCGACTATCTGCTTGCTGCAGACACGATGCCATTTATGAAGTTGTAGCTCGGTAAGGATTCAGCCGTATTTTTGCAGTCAGTATATTACTCCCAATAGAATTCATGTCGCTTTTAATTGTCGGTTCTCTCGCGGTCGATAAGATCGAAACACCATTCGATGTCATGGAAGAGGCGCTCGGTGGCAGCGCAACGTTCATCTCGCTTGCCGCCAGCTACTTCGCGAAGGAGGAGATCGGGCTGGTCGGCGTCGTCGGTGAGGATTTCCCCGAGCATGCCTGGAAGTTGTTCAAGGACCGCAATTTTGACACGAGCGGTATTGAAGTCGTCAAAGGTGGCAAGACATTCTCATGGCATGGGAAGTATCATCATGACATGAACAATCGTGATTCGATCGCGACGAATCTCAACGTACTTGCTGATTTCAAGCCAGTTGTACCACAACAACTTCGCAAACCAGACTTTCTCGTCCTCGGCAACATTGATCCGACGCTGCAGATGGACGTGATCAACCAGTTAGCGCAGCAGCCAAAGCTGGTCTTGCTGGACACGATGGATTACTGGATCCATAGTCAACTTGATAACTTGAAGAAAACATTGGGCCATGCGAATGCCTTGATCCTCAATGATAGCGAAGCCCGCTTGCTTGTAAATCATCCTAGCCTGATCGTTTGCGGACGTCAGATGCAGGCGATGCTATCGAACGATGGCCCTCGTATCGTTGTGATCAAGAAAGGCGAGCATGGCGCGATGTTGTTTTATAACGAGCATCTCTTTGCGGCCCCGGCATATCCTGTTGAGGATATCTACGATCCGACAGGCGCCGGTGATACGTTCATGGGTGGCTTCATCGGCTATCTCTCGAAGATGAACTCGACGGAGTACGAAGATTGCAAGCGTGCTGTGATCTTCGGTACGATCCTCGCTAGTTTCTGCTGCGCAAAGTTCTCGACCGCTGGCATCGAAGACTTGTCACAGAACGATATCTACGACCGGTTCGGAGAGATCCGTCGTCTCGTTGCCTTCGAAGAGCATACAGAGACGGCATCCTCTTACGATGCTGTGATGGGTTAACCGCTACTTACTGAGCTTCGTAATAAAGCCCTCGCGTAACGAGGGCTTTTTACATTTCTATTTGCAGGTTTTACTCTCGCGGAATGCGTATGGAGAACCAATGGGTATCTCCTTTACTCGTCCTGATCGTGAAGCCTACCGACCTACCCTTGTTGGCATCGATCGCCTTCTCAAAATCTGAGACATTCTTGACCGGCCGGTCCCCAACCTTTGTGATGACGAGGTTCCGGACAAAGCCCCGGTCTTGAGCAGGCGAGCCTGATACAACATTCGTGACGAAAACACCAGAGCTCACGCCGTATGTCTCGATTTCTTGAGCTGTCAGGTTACGCACTCCAAGCCCTACACCTTCGATGGTTGCAGTCTCTGCCTCTTTCGCGTCTTCGATTTTCCCCTCGTTCGCGACCGACAGGTCTTGCGTTTTGTCCTCATCGCGGGCTCTCAGCTTTACCTTCTTATCGATCTCGCGGCCATCACGGAAGATCTTCAGTGTGATCTCATCACCAGCATGGTGCAATGCGATCACTCCTTGTAGCTCATTTGCCGCGTTGACCTCACGACCATTGATCGAGAGGATAATGTCGTTCATTTTAAGGTCGGCGAGCTCGCCAGCGCTGTTTTTGGTAACGTCCTCGACACGAACACCGCGTGGACGGTCAAGTCCTAAAGCCTCAGCATCTTCAGCTGTTACCCCTGCGATCTTCACACCGATGTATCCTCGATTGACCTTGCCGGTTTTGATCAGATCCATCGTCACGGCACGTGCGATGTTGATCGGGACTGCAAAACCGTAACCAGCGTAAAGACCGGTCGACGATGCGATGGCGGTATTGATGCCGACCAAAGCGCCGCTCAGATCGAAGAGCCCACCACCAGAATTTCCCGGGTTGATCGCAGCATCGGTTTGAATGAAATTCGCAATACCGTAATTTTGCGTCTTCTGTCTATCGAAGATATCGATCGAGCGACCCAGTGAACTCACGATGCCGGTTGTCACAGTAGATTCAAGCCCGAGTGGATTACCAACGGCGAGCACCCATTCACCGATCTGGGTCTTGTCGCTATTGCCGATGGCTGCAACGGCCAGATTTGTTGCGTCGATCTTGATCACAGCGATATCTGTCGTTGGGTCAGTGCCGATCAAGCGAGCTGTGAAGACACGCTTATCCATCAGCTTTACAGTGATCCCACCCTTCTCTGCGGCATTCTCAATGACGTGATTATTCGTCATGATGTAACCATCGCTCGTGATGATCACACCAGATCCTAGTCCGCCACCTGGACTTGGGTCATTGAATTCATATGGAAGATCTTCACCTTCAGGGAGACCAAAGAACTTACGGAATGGATTGTCCTGGTCATTCCGGGTCGCGGCACGTCGTTCTGCTTTTACACTGATCGATACGACCGTCGGCTGGATCGCCCTCGATACTTCAATGAACGAGGCATTAAAGCGCTCGCGGGTCTGATCATTCGAAAGCTTCGGGAGCGGTCCGCCTAGCTGAGGCTCGCTGGCGCCGAAGGCCAGGTTGATCCCTTTGAAGCTACCGAATCCCATGACGAGCGTAGCACCGAATGCTACACCAAAGATCACTAAAATAACCGCCGAGAGGTATGGCCGTTTCGCTAACATTCTCGAATTCCCTCCAAAAGGAATATGCAAAAGGAACGTGAATAATTGTCGGAGATCCCGAGGGCATTGCCCTGCCTCACATGGCTTGGGTCTATCGGGATGGATCAAGGGTGATAAACAGACTGCATAATAATAACGCAGGCCGCTCATCTGTGTTTCAACATCCTTTGCTCTGCAAGATGAGTAACAATTAAGTCCCTAGAACGCGAAGTCTTGAACGATGCGGGGTGCAATCCTAATGCCCGTCGGGTTTTCAGACTTTGGGCCTCAAACGGACTACCCCAACCTGCCAAAAACGCCTGCGGATCGCATCGTATTCTTGGTCACGCCGGGCAGATGCTCGATAAAGAACGCCCGAAAGAGCTCCTTCAGATTCACCAACGCCGGCTCCGACATCCGTCTGGATCCGGCCCCCTCCATACTACATGTGTTCAGGTAGAGCAGCATCTGTCTCCCCTCGGGCTTGATCTCCAGCCCATCGATCAGGTACTCATCAAAATGGTAAGGGTCTGGCGAGTGGCTCACGATGACGTCGGTCACCTCACCGGTCCGGACCCGGAACAGGGTCTTGACATTCTGCTGGGTTCGCCTCTCTTCGGCCAGGGTATCGAACTGAATGGCGAAGCCGAGGATCCTGGAAAAGCTGAGATAGTAATAGATAAGCAGCGGTCCAGCAGCGACATCATCTTCGCACTTACTCATCGCAGTGAGTACCGAGTTCGTCAGGTCATAAAGTGCGGTGTTCTGATCCTCGTCATGCATCGAGCGGTTGAGCAACTCCGCGATGGAGGTCGCGGCTTCGATCTTTTCCAGTCCCTCCATTAGCTTGGAGTTCGATCTAATCGGCTCGGCTTTGCTTAAAAGATAGAGCGAGGCCTCGGCCTTCTCCTTCTTATAGAAGACAATGCGGGATTCGGTAAAGGCCTCGAGAGCGCCCCCGAACTTCGACTTGATATCCCTCGCACCTTTAGCGATAACGTCCACTTTGCCGTACTCGCGCGAATACAGCGTGACGATCTTGGACGTCTCGCCATGCTTACGGCTTCGCAGTACTATCGCTTCTGTGGTGACGAGCATTTGCTGACGGTGTCCGTGTTTAAGAAACTGTTTGCCCGGGTTTGGCTATTCGGAGTGTACGCCGTCTCCGATTGAGGAGACTTTGTGTCCATCGTTACAGCAGTTAGTGTAACGACAGAGCTTCTAAAGCGTTTATACTACATGAACCTCGCATTAAAGTCCCTCTCCCGCGCGGCATTTGTCGCAGCAGCTGTTGCCATTGGAAGTTGTGCGCCGACTGGCCCGTCTTCTCCTGAGAATGATCTGGCAATCTCGCAAAAGAGCTTAGCCCTTTCTGCTGCAAATCTTTCGGATACATCAGATGTGTCACTGGTCTGTACCTGTCCCTTCACGCTGACTGTTGTGAGCTACTCCGGCGATACGACTGCTATCACGTATAGCATCCCTACGTTCGCGCTCGGTCAGGCTGTTAATCAGTATCGAGTGATCGTCAAGGGTGAGACAACTGTGCCGGCACGCACCTACACTTCGCAGCTCATTCTCAAAGGTGGCGCAGAAGGGTATCTTGATACGATCAACACAACATACGTTGTGCAGTGATCGCTATCTATCAAGTTGTTAAAAGGCGCTTAGAGATGAGCGCCTTTTGTTTTTGCAAAAACGTTAGAGGATCAGCAGTTCTTTCGGCGAAGAAGTGAGCACTTCGCAGCCTTCACGGCGGACGACAACATCATCCTCGATGCGAGCACCACCAACACCTTCAACGTAGATGCCTGGCTCGATCGTGAAGACGTAGCCCGGCTCTAGCGTAAAGCCTGCACCGCGCTGCGAGACGTGCGGCAACTCATGCACCTCGATACCGAGGCCGTGTCCGGTGCCGTGACCAAACTTCGATCCGTAGCCATAGAGCGTGATGTAATCGCGAGCGACTGAATCAAGCTCGCGAGCTGTCATGCCTGGCTGAACCTTATCGATCGCGCGCTGCTGTGCGACGCGAACGATGTCGTAGATCTTTTGAAGCTCTGTCGATACTTTCCCCACGGCGACCGTGCGAGTCATATCGGAATTGAATCCCTTATAAACGCAGCCGAAGTCGAGCGTTACGAGCTCGCCCTTCTTGATCTTCTTGTCGGATGCAACACCATGCGGCAATGCTGAACGCTCGCCGGATGCAACGATCACGTTGAATGCGTCGCGCTCGCCACCAAACTTCTTCGTGTGATAGCTGATCTCTGCCGCGATCTCGCGCTCGGCGACACCTGGCTTAATGTACTCGAGGATCTTGTGGAACACCTGGTCGCCGATCTCGGCAGCCTGTCGTATCGCGCCGATCTCTTCTTCCGACTTCACCATCGTCAGCAGCTCGACCTCGTTCTTGACGGGGACAAGCTTGACGTGGCGGAATTTCTTGCGAAGGAAATCGTACGTGGTGTACTGGATGTGCGTCTCCTCAAATCCGAGCGCATCGTAATCGGCGAAGAGTTGCTTCTCGACGATCGTGTCGAGGATGGTGCGGTCGCGATCTACGATGGAGACCTTCGCACCCGCCACTTCATTCTTGACCTGCGACTTGTACCGGAAGTCGGTGAAGAAGTGAGGCTTACCTTGCTGCGGCACAAGGAGTACGCCGTTCGAGCCGGAGAATCCGATCAGGTAATGGATGTGCGGGAGGTGCGTAATGAAGAGAGCATCAAGACCAAGCTCCTTAACGCGGCGCTGTAACTTTCCTAGACGGGCCATCGAATCGGTTACTGATGATGTCCGGCGCGCGGTGAGTGTGGCGTGCCCAGACTAAAAGATCGGTTTGCAATGTGGCCAGACGGGAATATCTTATCTTCCCATGCCGCCAATTGCCGCGCTCGTAACACATCGGTTACTTTGTAAATTCAGTTATTTTGGCTAGCTATGGCGGAGGAATTTCCCGTCTTACCCGTCCTCTCACCCTCGCGCCCTCCCTATCTGCGCTACATCCACACGCCTTAAGTCCTTATTTTTCAACAAATCATATCGCACAGCAAAGTAAGCACCTTCTTCGCATCTCCCCTGCTATACGCCGCAAAAATCCCACATCAAAAACCGAGTTCCCGAAAGTCGAGAAATCTTGGACCCTTCGCAAATTAGGGCTTTTCAATAAGCTCATGTATAATGTAGTATATTGTTGAGCTTAGCACGTACTAGTGCTTCCAACAAATCCAATACTCATTATGGCAAAACTTTACTGGCTCCTCTACTTGGGGCTTTTTCTGCAGTTGAATTCTGCAGTGAACGCACAGCAAGTCGCGGAGAATACAGTCCCGGCTAACGCTCTCGGTGTCCCAGAGCACACCCCTCATTCTCCTTCGATTACCTCCTTTCATCATAGCAGAAGGTTTACCGTACAAACCCCTGGTGGCTCACAAGATAAGTTCAAGTCACAGCCTGGACTTATCTCTGCCTATTCCTATATGCTCGACGGTAATGACAGCCGACGAAGAGTCGGAATCTCCAGATCAAAGGATTCTGGGCAAACTTGGGAGGTGATCAGAGGACATACCGCCGATGCAAATTTTCCTGTGTTGCCGTTCCCATTATGGGGTGGAGCAGGAAACTTTCAGATGAAGCACATGGAGGATCCGCAAGTAATTGCGAACGAACGAAAGATCGTCCTTGTGGCACGGGCGTTTAGCGACGTATCAACAGATATCAAGGGAGACTATGGAACTTCGTATCAACGACTAGACGGTACGATCTTTCGCAAGTCCGGTATTTATATCATGCTTAGCTCCGATTCAGGTCAAACTTGGGGATACTGGGATAATAACGGCTCCTGGACGACCAATTATTGGGGTGTAGTGGCAGAGAATGATCCGGCAAGTCAACCAAATTCAACCCTCGAATGGCCGCGTGTAGCATGGCGAAATGAATACATCAATGGTGATCAAGTAGGATATGTTGTTTGGGGTAAGAAAGTCTGGTCATACGGAACACCAGGACAAGGGACTGCAAATGACGACTATTACAGGGTCACAACTGATTCAAAGATTGGCATCCGTGCCTTCGCTTCAGACGGGAAGCTCTACCCTACCGGTGTTGGGCAGAGCCCTTACCTCTCATTTCCAACAACAAATTGTAGCTCGATTACCACACCTGTGGAGAGACCCTCCATTGCAATCGCGCCAGATAATAGCTTCTGGCTCTCATTCAATACCTTGAACTACAGTGCAACACAGAATATAATTGATGGAAAGGAAAAGCCATGGATGAAAGTCTGGCTGGGTAAGGGATTCTTCAACTCGTCAACCAAAGTGTTTAGCTTGCCCGACTGTGTGAGTGAAGTCAACCCCTCTGTATCGAAACATGCATTTGGATATTACGATCCTACGCGCGGGTACACTTACGCAGGGCTTGGAAAAGCTCAAACAGACTGGAATATTGATCTTGCCCAAGGGCCTTCCATACAAGTTGCCCAAATGAGTCCTCAAAGTTGTAGCCAGGAGTACCACGTGGGTATGCTATATACATACAGCAATACTAACGAAAAGGGCAACAGCGATAACTTCGTCTATCGAAATCACTTCTCCTTCAACTCTGCAAAAATTCGAGAAGGAACCACCCCTCAACAGGCGGAGGACACTTGGATCACAGAGGATAATCTAGTTCAAGAAGATTTGACATGGCTTTCAACTGCAGACGGACCTGACATCGGTGTCAATCCTCTAAATATCATTCTCTTCTCTACTCTGAAGTATACTACACTTCGGGATCCATTGATCAACGGTCATCAATATGCGACCCCTGACGATTATACTTCCTCTGCCCCGGCAGCATTGGACGAAGCTTTCAACATCCCATCGCAATTTGTGATCGGATATTTTGGATGTACGTTGTCCCCCGTAACTCCGGTTGATAACTTGAGGCTCGGAGAAGTGAATGCAGCGATGGGCTTCTCACCTGACAATACTACTTTCAAATCAACCAAGTATGTCAGCGGCGTGTCATACAACCAAGGTCTCATCTATGCGCCACGTAGTCAACCTG
>JBKJTP010000328.1:0-3496 GCA_046590195.1 Kapaibacterium sp. (SeqCode)
GGGAGTCGCAAGGAGGTTTCGATTTGAGCTGGCTCCTTCGTCTAAATGGTGTGGTAGTAGGCTTTAGCCTACTACACTCGCATATGATTCTCAGCCAGGTTGCCTGCTTCAGAACCCTCCTTCGACAAAAAGTAGTAGGCTAAAGCCTACTACCACACTTCTCATCCCCATCATATCAACCATCAATCATTTCGCACAAGTCCGCCGCGGCGGACTACACTTAATATATCTATATGCCTACAATCAACGAACACGAACAGACGATCACTGCAACGCGCGATGAATTCACGACACTCGTCGAGAATGCCGTCGAGAGAAAGATCAAGTCAATGCCCGATCGCTCGCAGCTGAAGCAGCTTGCGCAAGGCGGTACGCCGGGAGGCACTCTCAATACATCAAAGATCAGCGCAGACCGCGAGAAGATCCAGAAGACCTTCCGCTTCTTTCATGCGATCGCCGAGAATGACCGCGCGGAGCTACGGCAGATCATGTCGAGCTACGAGCCTGAATATCTGAAAGTGCTTGCGCCGCAGGTCGAGGGCACGAACAACGCTGGCGGCTACCTCGTACCGCCGGAGTTCTACAGCGATGTGCTTGTGCTGCTGAATCAGTTTGGCTTTGCGCGAAAGCATTGCATGCAGATCCAGATGCGCTCGAACGTGCTGAACGTATCCACGCTCACCGGCAAGCCGACCGTCCAGTGGACCGATGAGAACAACACGATCACTGCAAGCAAGGGTACCTTCGGCAGACTCACACTGACCGCAAAGAAGCTCGCGGCGATCTATCCGATCTCGAACGAGCTTTTGCAGGACGCGAACATCGATGTCTATAACACGATCCTCAAGATCTTCGTCGAGGTTTTCACGCAGGAGGAGGACGTGCAGGTCTTCCGCGGCACCGGCGCGCCGTTCACTGGCATTCTTGAGACCGCCGGCACGACGGCTGTGTATCTCGGCGGCTCCAGCACATCGGGCAACACTGCTTTCCCCGACATTGAGCTTGATGATCTCACGAATCTTGTGCAGTCCGTAAGCGTCGCGCAGCAGCGCGGAGCCAGCATCTTCATGGATCAGAACACGCTGACCGAGCTCCTCAAGCGCAAGGACACCGCAGGCCGCTATCTCTGGGATCTCACGCATTCCGATTCGCCGCAGATCAACGGTGTCAATGGTTTGCATGGTACGGGTCTCACGTTCCGAGGCTATCCGGTCGTCAGCATGCCGACGGGTATCTTGCTCGAGACCTATGATGACGACGAGCATGTCGATACCCCATTCGTGCTGTTCGGTAATCTTCGCAATGCCGGCTGCTGGCTTGGCAATCATGGCGGAATGGAGACGCGCATCTCGCACGATGCAACTGCCGACACGATCAACGCCTTCACCAACGATCTGCAGCTCCTCCGCATGACCGAGCGTATCGCCTTCGGTGTCGGCCAGCCAGGATATCTCGCAGTGTTGAAGACGGCAGCGTCGTAAACCCACGGCCTCGTCGCATCCGTAGGGCCACATCGCAATGTGGCCGTGATGCGGCCTGTGGCGTGTATCGTTGCATACGCAAGCAGCCGTGGCATCAAGTTCTGAAGCCACGGACTATCGCTCAATTCTCTTTAACATCTATCCCGCGACGCGGCCACATTGCGATGTGGCCCTACGGGATACAATTCTTAATTACCCCATGACCTCCCCTGCAACAGTCGAAGAACTACAGTATTATCTCCGCGATGAATCGATCGATCCCGATCTGCTCGATTACTTTCAGTATGCGCTGGATGCCGCGACGGAATTCGTTTACACCTATATCGATCGCGATTACACCGCGAGCACGCCATTCACAGAGATCTTCTGGGGTGACGATGGCAACGCTGTGCGGTTGCGTCAGCGCGCCGGCGCGATCACAAGCTGGAAGTACTATGATGAGACGAGCGACGAGACCATCGAGGACATTGATGATCTCGGGCTGCGCGAGAACGGCGATCTCATCATTGCCGGCACCAAGCGCTTTCTCGCTGGCTATGAGCATCGACTTGTCTGCACGCTTCCGGCATCGCTTGTGTGTCCGCAGCCAGTGAAGCAATGTGTGATCGAGCTCGCCGCGATCCTTTTCAACAAAAGCAATCAAGGCCACGGCACGCTCTCAACGCTCGATCTCGAGCCGCATCACTTCGCGGTGCTCAGGATGCATAAGCGTGTGGCGGTTTGAGCTTACTCCGCGCTCCCCCGTAGGGCCACATCGCAATGTGGCCGCGATGCGGAGACGCACGTTCGCTCACCGATCAATTCGCCGTGGCCACTTAAGCACCGGACTACGATGCCACGCTCTACCTCCACTTGTCCTTAAACTCCTCAACCGCATTCCGGCCACTTTGCCAAGTGGCCCTACGATAATTGTATGTCACGCGAAATAGACTTCCATAGCGCCTTCACGGCGCAGCTCGCAAGCGCCACACTCTTCACCAACACCTACGCAACCACTGCCGAAGAACTCGCGCCGTCCGACTTCCCCGCGTTCTCGCTTCAGCTCGGCAAGTCGAGCTATCACGGCCTCGATAACGACGGCTACCTGCATCTCGCTTCGCAGGAGTTTACGCTGAGGCTCTTCTATCCATCGCCGCAACTGAAGCTTGCGCAGGTGCTCGGCACGCGCGCTGCTTATATCGTCATGATCGAGAGCTTCATTTCAAGCTCATTCACTCCGATCCCGTTCACCGGACTCGAGAACTACCGTATCACCAGCACAGAGATCACCGAGATCCTGCCAGCGATGTATGACAAACTGCTGACCACGCATTGCGTCACGATCAAGGGGCGGTATCATTATGTGTTTGTGTGATCGAGTCATCTCTCCCAACGCGTCATTTCGAGCGAAGTGAGTATTCATGAGGCCCTGCCGAATGAATACGAACGGAGTCGAGAAATCCCCTTCGTTAGTGCAGAATGCTCCGTTCGCAGCCGAGCCGGAAAGCGCGGGTTTCAACAGGGGATTTCTCGACTCCGCTTAACTCACGTCGCTACGCTCGTTCGTTAAGCTCCGCTCGAAATGACGGCTTCACCGACAATCCATCCCCCAATTCTTAATTCTTATTTCTTAATTCTTAATTACCCGAGTCATGACTCCAATCTATCTAAGACATCGCGCGACAAGCGGCGATGCGTGGCAAGAGCCGCCATCACTGTCGCTGCTGTATCCTGGAATTCCTCCTGGTGCAGTGCCTGCAACGCAAGTAACGATCGAGCAATCGACAGAGCTTGAGACGCCGTGCGGGTGCCCGCCGCCGGACGATGCGACGCAAGATCATCTCGCGATGAAAGTGACCATGCCGCCGATACCGCTTGCATCATCTGCTACGTTCGTCAATTTCCTGCTCGCATTTAATCAAGCTGCGCTGCACGAAGCGAAGATGTCGCGATACGGTGCAGGTACCTATAAGACGACGTCGATCTCGAACATCCGGGCAAAGGAGATCGCAGGTGACGCGATCATCTCCTTCCGT
>JBKJTP010000015.1:0-9312 GCA_046590195.1 Kapaibacterium sp. (SeqCode)
TGCCGCTTGCATCCTTCGGTGCCTTCCACAAATTCGGGCGAGTCGAGTAGACTTTCACCGGTGTCGTGACCTTCATGTTCATCAGCGCCTTACCTGCATAAACAGGATGCGTTGCAACATCGCCGTTGAATGCGATGACATCAGGGATGTAACCAGCCTCAAGGCGGATCGCTACGCGTGGCGCGAGATCCTTACCGCGAGATGTAGCTGCGACAATGACAGTATCAGCGCCGCTGGTCTTCGCAGCTTCAGCGATCGCCTTGCCTGTTGCACGCGATGAGTAGTGCTCGAGACGAGGCTCTGTAGCGGTGTAAACATTTGCGAAGCCAAGCGTCTTTGCCTGTTCTGCGAGCGAAGCATTCGAGCCAACAACAACAGCATTGATCGTTGTTGCGCCGAGTGATTGTGCTGCCGAGATCGCTTCGAGCGATGGCTTGCGGATCTGCCCGTTACGCTCTTCTAAGAAAATAAGTACGTTCATAATGGTGGAGGGGCTTAGATGACCTTTGCTTCTTCGTGGAGGAGACGTGCGAGCTCTGTTGCGGCGCCCTGCGGATTGCCATCGGCATTGACGATCTTGTTCTGACGCTTGCGCTCTGGCTTGTCCATCTTGACGACCTCAGTGCGCGCACCTGATGCAGCACCAGCGACTTCGGCGATCGGCTTCTGTTTCGCCTTCATGATGTTCGGCAGTGAAGGATAGCGTGGGTCGTTCAGTCCCTTCTGCGCTGCGATGAGGCAAGGGAGCGTCAACTCGATCTTTTCGCGTCCGCCTTCAACTTCTTTCTCGACGCTGACATTGTTGCCTTCGATCGTCATTGCAACAACGACCGTTGCCGCTGGCATATCGAGCAGCTCAGAAAGCATCGGTGCGATCGCAGAGCCGTCGAAATCGATCGACTGCTTGCCGAGCAAGATGAGATCTGCGTTCATCGTCTTGAGCTGCGTTGCTAGCATCTCAGCGACAGCAAAGCTATCACTCTTATCGCCCTTGATCAACACGCCCTTGTCGGCACCCATTGCAAGTGCCTGACGGATCGCTTCCTTGGCGTTGTCCTGACCAACAGAGATCGCGGTCACTTCGCCTTTGTGCTTATCGCGAAGCTTGAGCGCTTCTTCGACAGCAAATTCGTCGTAGGGATTGAGAATGAACTTGACGCCAGCCGGATCAAGCGACTTCTGATCGCTCGCCACGTTCACACGTGTCGTCGTATCCGGTACATGGCTAACGCAAACTACAATATTCATTTATGTAGTGATAGATAATTTTGTCAGTGCCTGGCATTCAGTGCCTGTCATTGCGAGGAGGTATCCATCACTTTAGCGATGGAGCCGACAATGATCCACTCCAAAAACCTTCCTGAGGAAAGTTTTTGCATTAGATCTTCCCCGCGTCAACTCCGCGGAATCCCGAAGGAGATTGCTTCGTCGCCCTCGCAGCGTAGCTGCTCGCGGCTCCTCGCAATGACAGATGCTGGAGAGTGCTTATTCGATCACAAAGGCATCGTTCTCGATCTCACCTTCATTAACGGCCTGGACCCTGAGGCTGCCGAACGGAGTGATAAAATGAGGTAGCTCCTTGTGCGCGGGCGTCCTAAACACGAGCCTCCGGTTCAAAATTTCATACAGGTCCTTGCCAAGTCGGATCTTGCTGAATGGCTTTTGCGCCTTCCAAAGTGCGGCCGCCCGCTCATAAACGGCGTTCTTGATCTCCTCGAAGCTCTGAGCTTCGTGGGGGACCTGGGTGCTTTCGGGAGGGATATTCTGCTGGGACTCGACCGGGGTTTCAGGCATGTGGCGGGTTAGGTTAGCTGGAGCGCTGAAAATTCCCAGTAGAGCAATACCCCTGCCGACTGTCTCAAGCACCATCATTTCTCGCTGCGCTCGAAATGACGGCGGGATAGGGAAATGATAAAGAGACGATCCGGGGGGACTTTTCGCAATTCCCGACAGTTTCTACCCCGTCTAATAGAATTTTTCAGATCAAGTCCATTTAGCATCAATGAATAAGAAGACCAAGGACGTACGCAAGAAGCACAAGAAGGCTCAAGAGCGTGCAAAGCGTAAGATCGTAGCGTCGAAGGCAGCAGCAAAGTCGCCTCGCACCCGCAAGGCAGCACCTGCAAAGAAGGTAGCAGCACCGAAGGAAGCTACGCCAGCCGAGTAAGACTCGTTAAGTCAGTAGTGCTTTTCTACGGATGAGAGGGCGGTATCCGCACTTTTTTCGTTTGACACTTTTTCTTTTCTCCAACACCAGGCAATCATGTCGTCAAACTCACTCAATGTCGAAGCGCTTGTTCAACGATTCGATACGGCATTCACAGAACTGATCACCATGCTCGGCTCAGTCGATCAGGATCAGTTCAATACTGTCCCTTTTGAAGGCAGTTGGACCGCCGCGCAGCTAGGCGAGCACATCCTGAAGTCCGCGATCGATACACCAAAGCTTCTCAATGGTGCGACGATCCCAACAGAGCGTGCAGCCGACGAGAGAGTCGCGTGGATCGAAGAGATCTTCCTCAACTACAACACAAAGATGCAGGCACCGGACTTCATCGTGCCGGAAGTTCGCGAGTACGACAAGAGCGAAATGATCGCAACGCTCGGGAGTATCCGAACGAACATCATCGAATCGGCGCGCACACTAGATCTTTCCGAAACGTGCACAGCATTCGAGCTTCCAAACTCGGGCAAGTTCACACGCTTTGAATGGATCGCATTTGTCGCGATCCACACGACGCGCCATAATCATCAGCTCACGAACATTATCGCAAAGCTGGAAGAGAAGGTACCTTAGGACTTAAGTGAAGTATTCGCTCTCCGATCTGCTCATTCAGAAGCCCGCACTCGTGATGGGCATTCTGAACGTCACGCCAGATTCCTTCAGCGATGGCGGGGAGTATCTCGATCAGCCAGCAGCGACCCAACATGCGCTGCGCATGATCGATGAGGGCGCTGATATTATTGACGTAGGCGGCGAATCAACTCGTCCCAAAGGCAAAACCTATGGCGATGGCGCGCAGGCCGTCTCGCTTGAAGAAGAGCTGGACCGAGTAGTCGGTGTGATCGCTGGCATTCGGAAGCTGAATGCTGATGTGCTCATCTCGATCGATACAACAAAGTCGGAGGTTGCACGCGCAGCTGTGGGTGTGGGCGCGAACATCATCAATGATGTCAGTGCCGGAACTGCTGATGCGAAGATGTTCGTGACAGCTCGCGATCTTAACGCGCCACTCATACTGATGCACGGACATGGTCCGTTCTTCAAGCGGGAGAACATCGAAGAATACGAATACGAGAATGTCACTCGCACGGTGTTTAACTATCTCAGAATGCGTATGATCGAAGCGCGCAACTTCGGCGTGCGCGAAGTGCTCGCAGATGTCGGCATTGGCTTCGCGAAAGTCTATAATGAGAACATAAAGCTGATGCGCGATCACGAGCAATTCAAATCACTCGGCGTGCCGCTCGTTATTGGTGTCTCACGCAAAGCGACGATCGGCAAGATGCTCGGCGAGAATGTGCAGCAAAAAGATCGCGCGGCTGCGAGTCTTGCAGCAGCGCTTTACTGCGTCCAGCGCGGTGCCCGGATCGTTCGCACGCATGATGTAAAGCCGACGGCTGAGGCGCTAAAGGTGTGGGCCGAATTGGCCAAACTATAGCGGTCGGCCTCCAACTTTCGAGCATTCCCCTGCGTTGCATTCAGCATGAGAAGTTCAGTCAAAGCCAATTTCAAGAGCAGACGCGGATCAGTTGAAGCAAACCTCCCCGTATTGTTCTTTGAGGACGATGGCGTCGCGATCGTACACTGCCCTGCATTGGATCTATCGGGCTATGGTAAGACGGAGGAAGAAGCGCGCAAATCATTCGAGGTTGTGCTGGCAGAATTCTTCGACTATACGTTGAAGAAGTCAAGCCTTCTCCGTGTGCTTCGAAAGCTAGGCTGGGAAGCTCATGGTAAGCGTTCACGCCGTCGCGTTACAGCTCCAACGCTAGAGGAAATGATGAGCCGCGACCCGGAGCTGAATCTCTTGCTAGCCAATACACCGGTTCGCATTCAGAACCGTCCTGTCTACATGCCGGTCGCTGCGTGACGCAGAAGCTTTCCAACGTATCGCTGGCCGATCTTCGTCGCTTCTTGAAAGAGCAAGGATGCAATCATATCGGAGATAGGGGCGGTCATGAGAAATGGAGCAGGAAGGATCTGCTTCGACCAATCGTGATCCAAAGCCACATTGATCCGGTGCCCGAATTCATCGTGAAGCAAATACTTCGAACTCTGAGTATTGACCGCTCCGAGTTCAAACTCTAGCCCACCGCGCTCGGAACTTATACCTGCCGAAATCTCATCCCTTTCGTAGTTAATACAACTATTTGATGCGTCCTCTTTTACACAAGTTTCTCGTTGCTTTGTGCGCAATTTGCGTTGGCTCGACAGCCTACGCGCAAGGCTTCTCGCATGAAGAAAGCTTACAGCAGATCCCGCTCTCGCATACGGTCGATCTCAAGAAGGTACAAGAACCGCAGGGCTTTAGGAGTGAGGAGTTTCACGTGCCGCATCCAGGCGGCATGCGAGATCTGATCAAGCAGAAGCTGCATCAGGCGCGAGTAGAGAAGGGCCTCTATGCTTCGCAGCCGATGGTCAACGATGTGCCAGTGCTCGATCGCAACTTCAAAGGCAATGGCTTCGGCGGCGGCACACCGAACGATAACAGCATGGCGATCTCCAATGGCGGATTCGTTGTGAGCGTGATCAATACGAACATTCGGATCTACGACACCACGGGCAAAGAATTGCTGAGCAAGTCCCTTGCGAGTTTTGCCGCTCCGCTCAAAGTGCCACGCACATATGACCCGCGTGCGATCTACGATCCCATCAGCGATCGCTTTATCGTCATCTTCCTTGATGGCACACTCGACACGACGAACAACCCGATCCTCTGCTTTTCGCAAACCAACGACCCTAGAGGCTTGTGGAATTGCTACAAGCTTCCGGGCAATCCGTTGCCTGGCGATTCGACGTGGTCAGATTATCCGATCGTTGCGATCACGAAAGACGAGGTCTTCCTTACGTTGAATCTTCTGAAGAATAACACCAACTGGGACGTTGGCTTCACACGCTCGCTCGTCTGGCAGATACGAAAGGGTGACGGTTACGATAGCACCACGCTGACGACAAAACTTTATTCAGAGATCAAGTACGATGGCAAGTACGTATGGAGCATCTGTCCGGTCCATGCGGGAAGTAAGATCGAAGGACCGAATCTGTACCTGCTCTCCGTGCGGCCGGATGCGGTGCAGAACGATACAGTGTTCCTGCACGAAGTAACCAATACGATCGCATCAGGCGAAGCGACCCTGACACAAAAAGTGCTCGTGAGCACAGCCAAGTACGGCGTGCCGCCAAATGGTGATCAGCCTCCACGCTATGCTGAATTTCCTGATTCATTAAGGCAGTACTTGCAAACTAATGACGCACGCGTTCTCGATGCGAGCTATCGCGATGGCAAGATCTACTTCGTTGGAAATACCGTGGACATGGAGAATCTCCGCGCCGGCGTCTATATCGGCGAGATCGTGAACCCATCTTCCGCTTCGCCTGCCATTCGCGGCCGGATCTATTCCGATCCTGCGATCGACTTTGGCTATCCTTCCGTCATCAATTTGCCTGAAGGTGCTGTGATGACGTTCTCGCATTCCTCACGCTCGATCTTTCCTGGGACTTCCGCGGCGTTTATGCCCAGCTTCGATGATTACATCGATCGCGTTGTCGTCAAGGAGGGGACTGCGTACATCAACGTACTGACATCGCGCAGCGATTCGATCGAACGATGGGGCGACTATACCGGCATTCAATCTCGCTATAACGATCCTCGCGCCGTGTGGCTCTCCGGTTCGTTTGGGATCAGGACGGGGATCTCGAACTCGCATCATACATGGGTCGGTGAGGTTCGGCTCGCCACTGCAGATGTCAATGAGCGGCCTTCTCTGCTCGTATCGCGAAGCCTTTCGTATCCCAATCCTTCATCAGGTATTGTGAAACTTGCGCCAACGGAAAAGATCGTTAAGAGCATCTCGTACCGAAATACACTGGGTAATCTGGTTGAGATCGGTCCTCGTCTCGGCAGCGATGGCTCGACCATCGATCTCAGCGATGAACCTGCTGGCGTCTATCACATCACGCTTCATTACACCGATGGAACACAAGAGACGCAGAAGATCGTACTGGATCGCTAGTCTTGCACTAGTGCTCGTGTGTAGCTGCACGCCGCGCGAGATCGAGCAGCAGGATGCGGTGCTAGAGATGCCGCGTCCGGGTGGCAGTGATCAGCATCGATTGGATTCGATCAAGCGTGAGTTGAACATCAAGCGCGGATCGCCGACGATCCAGCAGCAGAACGACCAACGATGAAGTCGCACCGCAAAGAGCTTTGGATGCACCTGCCGACCGAGTGGGGCTACGTGAACATCACACCGGAAGTGCAGAAGGAGATCGACATCAGTGGCATTGCAGAGGGGATGGTGCTCGTCAATCCGATGCACATCACTGCATCGGTATTCATCAATGACGATGAGCGCGGCTTGCACAATGACTTCGAAGTCTGGCTCGAGAAGCTAGCGCCTCATGCACCGATAACGCAATACAAGCACAATCTCACAGGCGAAGATAACGCGGACGCGCATCTCAAGCGCCAGCTCATGGGCCGCGAAGTTGTTGTTGCGATCACGAAAGGCAAGCTCGATCTCGGCACCTGGGAGCAGATCTTCTACGGCGAATACGACGGCAAACGCAAGAAGCGGGTGCTCATCAAGATCATTGGGGAATAATCCATTACGGGATTAAGATCGTTGATGGAGGTTCTCCCTGAATTACGACGAACATTGGACGTGTAAGATTGCCCACGTAGGCGCTAGTGTTTGGCTGGATCATAGCGCCACCCTGTTCTCTGCCAAGCAGATCAAAGATCTTGCATGAAAGAGCTTTGTCGCTGTTGTTGTATAGGCGAGCTTCCGAAAAAGTCAAGTCACTCTGTGCGGTTTCGCGCCTTACGTTTGACGTCCTGAATTCGAACTGTTTAGTTGCCGACCATGCCGCATTGCCAAAGCGATTGCGCCCTCTAACCCTTGCATAGTATGTCCCAGAGCTGGATAGCGGCAATGCAATGAACGTGTCTAATACAACTGTCAACGTTTCCGGATCAAGGAAGGCATCATCTTTCGCCAGCTGAAATTCATAATCGACCATGTTCTCTTGTGGTTGCCAGCCAATAATCACCCCAAACGCAGCAATAAACGGTGCTTTGAGAATCGCGATGGAGGCAAGAGCAATTATGCTGTCGGGTGGCAGGAAGTAAACCTTCCCCGCAGCGTGCTGTGAGACTTGTGTCCTGTCGTTTCCAAAAGGAAGCCAGCCCGTATCAAGCCGAATTGGCACGAAGCTGTCGTCAAGTCTTACGTGGAAGCTAAAGCCCGGATATGTTAACAAATTGATCCGCTCGTGCCCACCCGTATTGTCTGTCCACGAGATCCGCTCTGAAACACCTTTGATATCACTTACGCCAAAATAAAGTGCGTGATCTTTTATGTCCAGTGTAGAGGAAGCCTTGAATCCAGATTCACATGTATCTTGCTCACAGGCGCGGCTGCGTGAATCAATTCTCCAACTCGTGTTGTACCCAAACTCCGGTGTATATTGAGCATCGGCATATCTTGTGACACGCGCGGTACTTGATGAATCGAGAGCAAACTTTAGGTATCGCTGCGATCTCAGTATCGCATCATGAAGATCAAGTCTAACCCGATACTGTAGCTCTTGCGAATTACCCAGATCCCTTGAATGGCGTTCAACGTAATCTTGACTCCATGAGCCTTCCCACAAGGTGATGTTCTTCGGTTCGGAATCCAGACCCTGGGATGCCACGACCACGGCCCCTGCGCTTCCGCGGCCTGTATCCTGGATCTCGCAAACGATCAAAGAGTCAGTCCAGCTAGTTATGGGCAACAATACATCGTCAACCGTCACGGCACCCTGGGATGAGAATGCACCGTAGACTTGAAGCACTGAGCTTTCCGTCACTATTTTCATACTGTCAATTCGCGGCTGGGCTCGGACAGAGACCGCGGGCAAGAGTATGGCGAGTAAGAGCAGTACTTGTTTCATAGGCATATGACCGATAAGGGGCTTGAAAGTTACTAATAGGTCTTTGATTTCCCCCTGGGTCAAGGCGAATTTACAACTCAAAGCACTGCGATACCTGAATCAACGCGCGAGATCGTAGGTCTCAGCAACTACTGTAGGGCCATGCCGCTGCATGGCCCTACAGATATTTACAATCCGAATATGGCGAGCTCGCGCATTACGGTCGAGATCGTGGGGTGCTTCATGAGCTCTTCTTCGAGCCAGCTTGAGCTGGTTCGGCTCTCTTCGAGGTGCTTGCGAGCGCGCTCGCTATCGCGTACGAGCACTGCGTCCTCGATGTTATTGATGTGCTCTTCGTCCTGAGGCTTGATCCGGTGCCTGACCGATTCGCGCCATTCGTTGAACGAGCTGCGGACGCGCTCATTGTGGTCGTCAGCGTTGCCGGTGTTCTGAGGATCTGGGATGTCGCCGATGTTTGTCATGATCTCACGTGTTACATTTCTTGTGCCCGAGGAGTGAGCGACTTGTGCCCGAGGGAGCGAACGGACCCTACAAACTTACAACACAAAAGTCCACAAATAAAAAACCCCTCGCTGATGCAAGGGGTCGTTCTCTACTCGAAATTACGAGTTTAGAAATAGATTGCCAGATTAACAGCTCCAGCGCCGCCGAATCCGATGCTCGTTGTCGATGGCATGTCTTGCTCCTCAGTACCGCTGACCGGAGTGAATGAACCACTCGTTGTTGTCAGGCCGAGGCTGTACTCTGCACCGATCGCGATCGCTTCGGTCCAGAACCAGTTAAAGCCTGCAAGCACATGGAAGGCAATAGCAGTTTCGCTGCTCTTCTTCGAAGGGAATGTCGAGCTTGCGCTCTGCATTACGGCCTCAGTGTTGCCACCTTGGTTCTTGCTGCTTTCGCTTTCAAACCCGAGTTGTGCACCGATGTACGGGCTGGTCGAATAAAGCGGACGGAAGTGATATTCAGCTCCCACGCCTACTCCGAATCCGTTGATCGTTGCGTCATCAACATCAGGTTGTGTTCTATTCCTCATCAGGACAGCGACAAGGATCCTGAGTGCAAGATCATCAGCCATGAAATACTTCATTCCGAATCCTGCATTGCTTAGCGCTTCTGCCAGCGGACTTGCGTTTGGACCGAAATAGTCCAAG
>JBKJTP010000157.1:0-35968 GCA_046590195.1 Kapaibacterium sp. (SeqCode)
ATATACCGTCGAATTCTTTTTGCTCCCTTCACCCCAGGACACGAGCGAACTCGATCTATCCGATGCCCGAAAGCATTCGATCGCGCGTGTCTCTCGCGATATTCGATCACCGATACAATCGGGCATTCCGTTCGCGGAGTCCGATCTCGATGAAGCGATCGAACAAGTGAACATCATCGCGACCGTGTGGGAATGGGACTCGGTGAACATGGGGAAGAACCGCAAGCAGAAGCGGCAGAACCTCATCGAGTTCTGGCGCAAGCGCGATCCGAATCCTTGGGACAAAGCGAACCAAGTGATGGACGTCTTCTACAAGCGGCTGGCTTACGCCAATTTCCATTTCTCTGGAGGCGGCACTACTGGTTGGCGTACAGACAGGGGGCGCGTCTATATCGTCCTCGGTGAGCCGACCTTCATCGAGCGCTCACCCTACCAGGCGACAAGCAAACCCTACGAAATGTGGGAATACAGCGATCTGAACGTCAGATACTACTTTGTCGACCATTATCTGCTGGGAGATTTCCGCCTCACAAGCCCGCCGCCTCGGCAGGGCGTATTTTTGTGGGACCGAGGCGCCTTCTAGGGCGCACTAAGCAGCCTTGCCGCTTCGGGATGGTCATTCGGGCGGGCCTGTTGAGCCCCACCGCACATTCTCCTTCATGGCGAACAAGTATCTCATCGCGACCCATCCGCTCCCCGGCACCGCTGCTTCTGAAGCTGCGTCGGTCGTTACGCGCGCACTCCGCTCAGCAGATCGCAAGCTCAAGAGCGAGCATATCATGCAACTGCCTTTGCTCGATGGAAGCGAAGGTACGCTTGAGCACCTCATCACGCTCACGCTCGGCTCTTTCCTCGAAGTTGAAGCAACCGATGGCTCGGGAGAACAAGCGATCGTGCCGTTCGGTCTGCTGGGTGAAGAGAACGCCATGGCATTCATCTCGATGAAGAGCATCTCTGCTGCACCGCGAGCAGAAGAAACACAGAAGAAGCGACGCGGAAAGAATACCGGTGTTCAAACCACTGGCACGACCTATGGCATCGGTGAACTCATGCGCGATGCACTTGATGAGAGTGCACGCACGATCATGCTTGGTTGGGAAGAGCCGCTCGCGCGAGATGCGGGTCTAGGCATTGCAGCAGCGCTCGGCGTGAAGTTCTTCGATAAGGACGACAAAGAGCTTGATCTCAGCAAGTGGAATCGCGATCTATTTTCGCAGATCCATCGCATCGATGGCACAGGTCGCGGCATGGAGGTGCTGATGGCGAAATATGTTTTGCTCCGAAGTGAAAGCCTGCGCAAAGCCGAGGCCGAGTCGCAGGCATCGCTTGAGGATTCACTCTTCGAGAGTGAACTTGGTCGTCTAGCTGAGATCGTCAAGCGCGATTGCGGCAAGGATGTTGCACTTTCAAAGGTCCAGCTAGGCGGTAGTGCAGTGGAATTTGGACTGATGGCTTTCTTCGATCTCGCGATCGAGGATGGTGGACCATACGTGCTGCAAGTAGCCGAGATACCAAAGCTCATCGATGCAGAAAAGCCAAAGGTGATCATCGTTGCAGAGACGCTCGATCAGGTCTATGGCCTGCGTTCGCCGCTCGCCTCGCAAAGCTTACTGAAGTGGATCAAGAATAGCGAGCTATCATTTAATCTCTATCTCATTGAATCACCCGCCGCGGCCGCATTATCAAGGTTCAGACGCGGCTACCGCTCACTCGAGGAGTTCGAGCTTCTGCGCAATGCCAAGCTCTTTCTTGCGCCTCATTCATCAAGCGTTGAAGAGGAGACGCAGAACAACATTCTTCGACTGGAGAAGCTCGTGCGAGATGCGTTCACCGTCCGCAAGGAGAGCCCTTCAACTGTGTAGCATATGGCTTCTGCTCATATCAAGCGGTTGCAGTGCGCGAGATCCCTACTTTACCGTACAATTGCTTGGCCCTGTCGTACCGCACGGCTTGCGCGAAGGCTACGAAGTACGCGAGTTCATACTCGAACACGGAAATGAGCTACAGACGTTGTCACCGCAAGCCGCGATGGATCAGATCTATCTCCACGCGCTGATGGAGACGAACGGTGACAAGGGCGCAGCCTATCTTGCTACAATGATCGCCGTATTTGAGCATCGCAATGTCCCGATCTCCGGCATCGGCATCAAGCTTCCACTGACACTCGAAAGCGATAGTGTTTTCAAACAGCGCGTCGGCTATCTCCCGAAGAACATCTACGGCGATGGCCAGGACGATCGTGACAAGCTCCAGCATTTCTTCGCGAACTCCTGGCTCAAGAAAGCGCTCGGGATGGAGTGGCTCGTCCGTTTCATCGGCGAATTGGTAGAGATCGGGGAAGATGCAGTTGTCGATGGCGGAGTCTACGATGAACGCGATAAACACGCGAACAGCGACGGCATTTGGTTTGGACTCAAGTCGGCTGACTCGCTTGAGGCGCTGCCTTCAAACTATCTGAGGCCTACGAAGTAAGCTAGACAACTAGTTGAATATTTCTTCCAGCTTTCTGCGTTGACAATCGGTCACAGGAACACAACCTAATCATTGATGCCCGATCTCAAGAGGCCACTCGTCAAACTGCTATTCCTTACTGCTCTCACTAGCTGCACGCTGACGTCTTGCAAAGACGTGGGCTTCAAGCAGCTACCAGAGTCTGGAGCCGGTGGCTCGCGCGATGAGGCCTGGGATCTGATCCAGCAAGTGCGGCAGGGGCTCACAGCATATAAGGAGCGCAACGGACAATATCCGACGATCAGTGAGGCATACCTCTACGACTCGATCCGCAATATGCTCGATCGGACGATCGACCCAGAGTATCTTTATCGCAATGACAAGGGCAAGGGATATTACCTCGGTGTCGGCGGTAGATCGAATCGCCTCGTCTATCACTTCCCTGGGACCATCGGCCCTGCAGATTATACGCTCTATTGGGTCGGGGCAAACGGTGTCGATGAGACAGGAGAGGGCGATGACATGCCGGCCTGGACTCCTGCCGACACAACCGTACCCGTCAACTATGAGCGCAAGCGCAGCACCGACATGATCGGCGATGGCAGCCGGTTTCAGCTTCGGCTCATCTCGAGCGGCAACGATCTCTACAATGATTCTGTGACCTTCACGATCAACGAGTACGATACCGTGCTTTATCGCGATAAGTGGCCGCTCTTCGCTTACTTCGACTATCGCCCCGAATTGCGTGAGGCTGAGCGAACGAAGATCGTCCGAACCGAGCTCGGCAAGTTCTTCGATCAATCGCAGTTCGTCCGGACAGATTCGATCTTCGAGCACAACTGGCAGGCATGGATCACGATCGACCCCAAAACGCCCGAGGCGCAGGACATCACCAAGATGAATGGATTGTTATTCAACTATTACGCAGGTTCGCGCGGTTCAAAGGGCATCGTCTGGAGCCCGACCAAAAAGCAGTTCGTCGATTTCTGGCGGAGCGACCATAAGGCACAGGCATTGATGGAGTCTGCCCGAAAGCAGAAGTAGATGCTTCCGAGAAACCGCTTACAAGAAACGGTGTAAAAGAAACGGCGTATGAAATTACTTGCAGTAGTGTTTGTCCTGTGTTTATCGAGCTTATTGGTCAACGAGGCGCAAGCGCAGAACAGAGGCGTAGGCGTCACGCTCGATTCCTTGCTAAAGCTTGAGCGGAGTACCGATTCGTTGATCGCATTCGATTCACTCAAGCGTGAGCTAGCAAAGCCGCCGACGCAATTTGCGACGTACCGCGAGATCGATCTGACCAACGACGGCAAGCCGGAGGAGATCAGGTTGTTCGCAAAAGTCCTGAAAGATGTTGACAAGATCCAGTTCGACTTCACCATCCGTGCTCGTGGTCAGATGCTCTACTCTGACAAGTGGACTGCCGCAGGCTATTTCGATCCAGTCGATAACCTATCCGATAGCATGAAGCTGATAAAGCTGCGTCGCATCACTCTTGTTTTCCTGGCGAATGAGAATTTCGTCGTGCTCGATTCAGCAAAGTTCAATCGCTTGCTGGCCGAGACGACAACAGCAGATGTCACTATTGGCAGCAAAGAGGCTCGCGAGCTTTCAACTGGCGATCGCGTGATGCTTAGTGTATTCGCAGGCCGCGATAACTTCTATGGCCTCGTATGGCTGCCAAGCAAAAAGCGATTCGTCAAGGCCTGGCAGAACTAGCAAAGACATAAGAACGAAATGGGCTTTAAGGGACTTTAGCAATACCTCGCTAAAGTCTCTTTTTGCATCTTTCAGTATTTGATCTACCTTTCCAAGGCACCCAGCAAACTTAGCTACTCTCTATTCGAGAGCGAAGCTGTGCGCCTGTTGCAAGCTGGCGAGCTTGGCGAGTATCTTTGGATCGTACCGACCGCCGCAAAAGCGAAAGAGCTTGAGCAACGGCTCGTTCGACTACAGCAAGGCAAGGCGGTTGGCGATCTGCCGATCATGACGCTCTCGTCGTTCGCAAGCAAGCTGCTCTCATGCGTATCGCCACAACTTCGAGTGATCAATGATGCAGAGAGCGGCGTCTTCCTCGAGCAGGCACTACGCGAGCTCTTAGCCAAAGATGCACTTAAGTACTTCGAAGCAAGAAAGCTGGATGGGCAAAGCCTGGTGCATGCACTGCCGCTGCCGCAAGGCACCTTCGAGATGGTGCTCAATACGTTGCGCCAACTAAAGGCGCATGGTGTCTATCCGCACGATCTCGAACGCGAGATCAAGAGCGCAGAATTGCGGAAAGGTGAGACGACCGAAGTGCTTCGTGCACGCGATATCTTCACGATCTACACAGCATATGAAGCTCAACTCGGCGCTGACGCCAAGGGCGCTGACGCCAAGGGCGCTGCATTTACCGATAACTACGGACAGTTTCAACACCTCAACGCACGCTATGCAGCGGGGCCGAACCGTCCTGAGAACGAAGCGATCGAGAATGCAGGACGCGATCTGAAGCGAGCATTCCCCACAGTCAAAAAGATCGTCGTCGATGGCTTTGTGCGCATCGAACGTCCCGATTTGAATCTGGTGCTCACTGTTGCGGGTGTCCGTGATGTTGATCTCAGCTTTGGTATTGCAGCATGCTCGGAGAATCCTGAGCTGTTCAACTCTGCACTTGAGCTCATCGAGCGAATCAAGCTCGCTGGGTTCGACGAATGCGAAATGCCATCCGGCTCGAAGTTCTCGGAAGATTGCGACCCGTTCACGAGCCATCTCTGCAAGTCGATCTTTCTCGAAAAATCGATCTTCCACGAAGAGAAGTCGAAGATCGACGCATCGGACCGCGTGACCGTCTTCACGGCACGCAACAAAGTCGAAGAGGTAGAGCAGATCGCCCGCGCGATCAAGCACCTGATCGAGAAAGAGCCAGAGCTGCTCAACGATCTCTCGCGCATCGCTATCTCCAGCGCACGCGAGTACGATTACACCGATCTTTTTCGCGAGACATTCAGGCGTTACAACATTCCGGTCAACATCACCGACCGATACAAGCTCGAGGGCTCGCCGCTCATGACAGGCGTGCTTGCGCTGCTCGAAGTAGCAGCTCGTGGACTCAAGCGCCGCGATGTGTTGCGTGCGCTCACGAGTCCTTACTTCGTCTTTACAGATCAGAAAGGTCGGAAGCTCGATCCCGCGAATCTGCTGAAGGTTGTAACTGAGTTTAAGGTATCAGGCGATGTCGATAGCTGGCAGCGCTATCTCACGCAGCATTTGAACGAGATCGACCGTGAGCGACTTACGCAAGATCTTGATGAATACGAGAAACGCAAACTCGATCTGAAGTTCGCAACGGTCCGTAAGGCGCTTCAAGATATCGAGGCAGTGATCGAACTTCTCGCACCATTCCGTACATCGCTTAAGCCATGGACGTTCAAGCACCATCTGCATGCGCTGTTCTCTCGTTTGCAGTTCGGCGATCAGTTGCTCCGCTCGAGCCACGCAACCATCGCTGCAGGTACGCTAGAGCTGGACACGCGAAGTTACCGCGCATTCATCAAGCTGCTTGAAGATCTCGACGCGCTGTTCTCGCTCATGGGTATCCAGGATGACGAGTTGCCAGTGGCGTTCTATGTCGAGCGACTGCGTACAGCATCATTGTGGACTCGCTTCAATCCGCGCTTTAAACACGGTCACGTGCATATCGCGTCGCTCGAACAGATCTCCGGCATTGAGTTCGACCATCTCTTTGTCGTCGGCATGACCGATGGTGTGTTCCCGTCCGCCTATGAGCCCCAGGTCTTCCTGATGGATTCAATGCAAAAGGGCGAGACTCGTCATCTCTCAGAAGAGCGAATGCTCTTCTGGAATGCGATCCTGGGTGCAAAGAAGCATCTTTATCTGTCGCATCCGATCGCAACGACAGGCGGCGCAGAGCTTACACCGTCAGCCTTTATCTCCGATCTCAAGCGATGCTGCGATGTGACGCATGGATTGCCGGAAGAGCTAGCGAATACGATCTACAGCTTCGAGGAGCTGTTCGTCAAAGCGGGCGCTGCACTCAAGCATGCAAGCACAGAACAACTTGAAGAGCCACTGCGAGCGCTCGCCGCGACGAGTGCGGTTGAAGTGCGAGAACTGTTGAACTATGCACCCACAGCCATCGGTGCGCAGATCTATCGACGCAAGAAGGACCCGACGGAGTATCGTGGCGGGATCGACATCAACGCGCTGACCGAGTTCGAAAAGGAGGAGTTGGGGAAGTTCTCCACGCGTGTATGGAGCATCAGCCAGTTAGAGCGCTACGCATCATGCCCGTTCAGCTTCTTTGCAGAGCGTGTGCTTGGGCTCGATCAGCCTGAGGAAATGGAAGAGGGGCTTGATTCACGCGAGCAGGGTAACTTCCTGCATAGCGTTTTACGAGAGTTTCTCGCAACTCGCCGCGATCGCGGCGAACCGGCGATCCAGGATCTCTCGATCGAAGAACTCGACCCAGTCTTCACGCAAGCTCGTTCGATCGCGCAGAAGCATCTTTCGCAGATGAACTCGCAGCATCCATTCTTTCAGCTCGATACCGAACGCATGATCGGTCGCGGTGAGAAGGAGGGCGTGCTGGAGCGCTTCATCCGCAAGGAGCAGGAGAGGGGACCGCTCATGACGCGGCCCAAGTTCTTCGAAGCGAGCTTCGGCGGAAAGACAGGCTCGATAGCAGACTCCGATAACGAGATCGTGCATCCTGCTGCGATAACTGTAGGTGCTGACCCGGTAGGCATGGGTGGAGTAAAGCTTCGCGGAAAGATCGATCGCATCGATGTAGGGGAAGGCGGCTTCACGATCATCGATTATAAGTCGGGCAATTCAAAGAAGATGAAGGACATCGTGCGCGGCACGAGTCTGCAACTCCCGCTTTATCTTCGTGTCGCTGAGGATCTGTTGCGCTCGATCCACTATGATCTCAAGGGCGTCGCTGCTCTCTATCATAAGGTGATGGATCCTGAATCCAAGCGCGAGCTTGGTCTGGCAGTAAAGGGCTACATGACAAGTCACTTCGAGAAGGTGCAGGGTCATGGGCTGATCAAGACCGAAGAAGAGCTCGAAGAGCTGATCGATCGCACAATCGAGAAAACGAAGAGATACGTGGAAGAGATGACCGAGGGCAAGTTTGGCCTCGCAGATAAAGACCTGATCGATCAGAGCTGCAGCTACTGCAATTACTACCACGCCTGCCGGGTCAAGGAGGCGAAGGATTTCGATGTACTGATCGAGCCTCGGCCACCATCTGTTGCAACAGAGGAATAATCTTCCGGATCGGCCATCTTTGGCTTCCAAGCTGAACCATGCGACGCGAAGGGCGTTTAGATAAGTACGGCTAAATTTGCTGCCGATTGACCCTTTGCTGCCGCTTGGCTGTCATATTTTCTGCTTCTAGCAGTCACATTTTGCTGCCTATGGCATTCGTACTTATGCCATTCGCTCTTCGCCCTGTTCATCATGCCTAGCCACACGACCAAAGCCGTGTCATCTCCCAGCACTCTGCAAACGACCACAGAACTCGTCGGCGATCACCGCGACCCGAACTCCGATCTTCGAATGAACGAGGAGCGATTCCGTACGCTCTCCGAGAATATGTCCGTGGCGCTCGCGATGATCGATGCTGAGCAGAAGATCACATACTGGAATAAGATGTGCGAACTCACATCTGGCGGCGTGACGGCCGAAGAAGCGTTGGGCAAAGATGCCAACGCAGTACTTCCATTCAAGGAGAGCACACTCAATGAGCTGATCAAGTATGCGAACAATCCTGAGGGATTGAAGCGCCGCATCGATCCAGAGAAAGATGGCGTGCTCGGTACGTATGATGTCCGTGCGTTTCGCGTAGGGGATGAGGTCGCATTTTTGTTCGAAGATGTGACGCTGCAAGTTCGTCAGGCAGCGGAGCTCGATCGCTCGAACCATCATCTTCTCGATCTATATCATAATGCGCCTTGCGGGTATCTCTCTGTACTGCAAGACGGCAAGATCGACCGCATGAATCTCCGCATGGCCGAGTGGCTCGGTTATCAAACGCAGGAAGGGCTTGTGCGCGTCAACGTGGAGCAGTTGATCACGGCGCGCGCCTTCGATCAATTCAAGCAAGCACTCAGCAAAGCTGGCCTAGAATCACCTGTTACAAATCTTGAGATCGAATTTTTACGCCGAAACGGTGATCTCCTGATCGGCCTTGTCAATGCGCTACCGATCTTCGATCCGGTGCTGCGCTTTTGGTATTGGCGCTGGACGGTCATCGATGTCACAGAGCTTCGTGCAGCGCAAAAGCAGATCGAGGACTCCCGGTTATTCAGCCAGCTTTTTAATGAGTTGGGCGAGGCTGTGCTCATCTCTGATCGCACCGGACGGATCGTTCGTGCGAACAACGCTGCATCGCGTATCCTCGGATTCACGAACGAGGAGCTGACGAACATCTCGCACGATTCGCTCGATTGGCAGGTGATGCTCGATGACGGTACGACAGTCCCTCCACAGGAATTCCCTGCAGTTCGTGCGCTGCGCGAGCGCAGACCGGTGACGAATCTCGAGCTTGGCGTTCGACGTCCGGATGGCTCCATGGTTTGGATCCTCGAATCAGCGGCGCCACTCTTCGATCATTCGGGCGCGATCACCGGCGTCATCGTGACATTTCCTGAAGTTACCGCGACGGTATTGCAGCGTTTGAAGCTGAAAGAGCTGAACGACACGCTTGCGGTAGAGCGCGATCGCGCTAACGAAGCGAATAGATTGAAGTCCAGCTTCCTGGCGAATATGTCGCATGAGATCCGCACGCCGATGACCGCGATCCTCGGATTTAGCGATATTTTGTCAGCAGAGTTATCAGGCAAAGTTAGCGAGCAGCACTACACGTTCTTACGTTCGATCAACGTATCGGGTAAACGTCTGCTGAATTTGATCAACGACATTCTCGATCTTTCGAAGATCGAGGCTGGCCGACTTGAGCTACAGAACGAAGAGCTTGATGTCAGACAAGAGATCGAAGCTTCTGTCGCGCCACTCGCATTCATTGCGAAGCAGAAGGGACTTTCACTTAACATCCTGCCGACAACCGAGCGCCTCGCGATCAAGGCAGATCGTCAGCGTCTCAACCAGGTGATGACGAACATCATCAGCAACGCGATCAAGTTCACCAGACATGGTGCGATCACGTTGAAGGTGGAGTCATCGCCAAACAAGCTTGCCTCGATCGTGATCGAGGATACCGGTATCGGTATCAGCGATAAATTCCTGCCCTTCCTATTCGAGGAGTTTAGACAAGAACATACTGGAGTTACGAAGGAATACGGTGGTACTGGACTGGGACTGACGATCAGCAAGCGTCTCGTCAATATGATGGGAGGAAAGATTGAGGTCAAGTCGAAGGTAGGGGTAGGTACGTCCTTCATTCTTCATTTTCCACTCATTACCTCTCCAACTACGGCATTCAAGCCGGCCGTATTGTCGACACCTGCATTTGCGCCACCGCCGCTTGCGATGCAACAGACATCGAAAGAGAGCTCGGACAAACTCCTGGTGCTCGTTGTGGAAGATAACGTCGAGACGCAGCGACTGCTCGACGTGTATCTGAAGCAGAACTACCGCGTCGCTGCGGCGATGAATGCGACCGAAGCGTTTGACTCAATCGACCGTGAGCTCCCTGACGTGATCCTGATGGATGTGAATCTGCCAGGCAAAGATGGCCTGACGATCACGCAAGAGCTTCGCCATGGGCAGCAGTGCCCGAATGTGCCGATCATTGCGCTGACAGCATTCGCCATGACAGGTGATCGCCAGCGCTGCCTCGATGCCGGCTGTAACGATTATCTCTCGAAACCCGCCACGAAGCGCGAGGTGCTCGAGGTGATCGATCGGGTCATGCGATCGTTGGCTCAAGCATAGCGCATGGCCGTTCAAACGCGTCGGCCATTCATGTAGTATTTTTGTATCGAATCGTTAGGGGTGTCCGCGAGAAGGCCTCGCACGCGACTGCTTTTGTGCAATTGCAAGGACTGAGATCATACCCTTTGAACCTGATCTGGCTCACACCAGCGAAGGGAAACGAACCGCACCTGGCTCGTCCCGAGCGTTAGCTCCGAGCATTAGCTGCTGCCGTTTCCTCTCCTCGTGTGTTCCGGTTAGGGAAACGTTGTAATCACGCAGCATCATGTTCCGCATTCTCTCCGCGTTTTTTTTCCTTACCATTCTACTCGTTGGTCAGCTTTCTGCGCAGACCGATTCCATTCGCCGCACCGAAGGCACTGAGGTGATCGTCACAGGCTTCCCCGCAGAAGAGGGCGTGACGCCTGTGCCCATGGAAGAGATCAAGCAACACAAGATCGAAGAACACATCTCGATCACGCAACCCGCGAAAGTAGCTTCGTTCACACCATCTGCAAGCTTCTACTCGCAGAGCGGCACCGATATCGGCTATACCTATCTTACGATCCGAGGATTCGAGCAACGAAGACTCTCGATCCTCGTCAATGGTGTGCCGCAGAATGATCCCGAGGATCACAACGTGTACTGGATCGACATGCCCGATCTTCTCGGCAGCACAGGCCGCATACAGATACAGCGCGGTGCCGGCTCAGCGTTCTATGGTCCGCCAGCGATCGGCGGTTCGATCAATGTTGAGACAGAATTCCCGTCAACGCAAGCGCTGACGCTCTCCGCTGGATTCGGTTCGTACAACACGCAGAAGTTCGCGATCGAAGGATCGAGTGGTGTTTTCGCTGAGAATTTGCTCGCACATGCAAGACTCAGCACCACAAAGACCGATGGCTACCGAAATCATTCATTCATCGAGCTCTATAGCTATTACCTCTCACTAAAGCGCGTAAGCGAGAAGCACATCCTGCAGTTCAACGCGTTCGGCGGACCCATCAAGGATGGGCTCGATTACTACGGCGTCTTTGACGCGATGCGAAAGGATCCCGTCAATCCGATCGACCTCAACGACCCAAAGGAGCGAAGGTATAACCTATCAGATAATTTCTATAGCGAGCGCCGACCGGGTGAGCAAGAGACGTTCTTTCAGCCGCATTACGAGATCATGTCGTCCTACTTCATCAACGATATCCTCACGATGAAGAATACTCTGTTCTACGTACAGGGTGATGGTGAGTTCGACTTCGATGGCACATGGGCACCCTATACTGGCGCAGGAACAGCCGCGCGGTTCTTTCGGCTGACCAAACCATACGCCGATCTCTATGGCTTTCGACCGGTCGACGACACCGTCTTCGGACTCGGCAACGAGATGATCCGCGCATACGTCGGCAACAAGCAATTCGGATGGCTCCCACGCTTTGAGTGGAAGCTCGCGGATCTCGATCTCTATCTCGGAGCGGAGCTTCGTACGCATAGCTCGCTGCACTGGGGAAGCATCCTCCAGGCTGATAGTGTACTCGATCGCTTGCCTGAGGACTACCACTACTATGAGTATAATGGTGGCAAGAATATCTTCAGTCCCTTCGGTGCGCTGACGTATCGCTTCGTTGATGGGCTGACGCTCTTCGGCAGTTTACAGATGGTGGCGCAGCAGTACAGCTTTGACAATGAGAAGCCTTACTTCGTCGACACGGTGATGGCGCAGGCGCTCGGACTTACGCCAGGCTGGCGCAGCCATCAGTTCGAGGTCGCATATCTCTTTCTCAATCCCCGCGCAGGCATCGGTGTCGAGTTAAGCAAAGACCTGAATGCGTTCGCGTCGTTCGGTATCACCTCACGCGAACCACGGCTTGGAGAATACTACAAAGCCGAGTTGTTCTCTGAGGCGAACTTCACGCGCCTGCCAAGCGGCAATTACGATTTCAATTCACCGAACGTCGTACCCGAGCGATTGCTCGATCTTGAGTTAGGATTCAGCACAAAGCCCATCGCGCTCTCCGAGCATGTATCGATCCGCAGTAGTGTGAATGCATACGTCATGAAGTTCGACAATGAACTCGTCAAGACAGGGCAGACCGATCTCTTCGGGTCCTCGGTCGTAAGCAATGCCAGCGAGACCGAGCATCTCGGTGTCGAAGCAAGTATTGATCTATCCGTCGGTAACACGTTCACACTTGAACTCAACGCAGGACTCAGCAAGCATCGCTTCGTCGAGTTCATGCATGACACGATCGATTACAGCAGCAAGCAGCCGATAGGATTTCCGGAGATGGTGCTCAGCGGCATCCTGAGCGTGATGCCGATCGATCAATTGCGGCTCTCGGTGCTCGGGCGATATGTCGGCGATACCTATGGCGATCTCCTGAACACGGAGACCTATCGCAACCCAGATTACTTCGTCATGGACATGGTCCTGACCATGCGCTTCCCGCTTGAACCGATCAAGCATTTCGAGATCAAGATCCAAGCGAACAACATTCTTGACAGACTCTACACGAGCTACGCAGATGCTGGATCTGGCTTCTTCGTAGCGGCGCCGCGACACTTCTTCGGCACTATATCGATAGGGATCTGATGGCTGCAGACCGCTACACTCTACTCGTGCTCGATGGTGAGCTTCCGCCGCTTGGGATGATCCTGGAGATGGCCAAGAACGCCGAGCGCGTTGTCTGCACAGATGGTGTTGCACGACATCTGGAGTTTCTCGATCCGCCGATCAATGCGATCATCGGCGATATGGATTCTCTCGCTGATGACATCGCGCACTTTGCAGCGCTTGGTATTGAGATCGTGCACGATCCAAGTCAATACTCAAATGACTTCGAGAAGGCGCTCGATCACTTGATCCAACGCGAGTCCGAGCACGTGTTGATCTTAGGCTTGTCCGGCAAACGCATTGATCACACGCTGACGAATATCAGTGTGATGAAGCGATTTGTTATCCGGTTCAAGTCGCTAGTCATGATCGACCAATACGGATTGTCGTACTTCGTCTTTGGACCGATCGAACGTCACAAGATCGAAGCGAAAGAGAATACGATCGTCTCGCTCACGCCGATCTATGAGGCCATTGGCGTCACGACAGAGAACCTCTACTATCCGATCAACGGCACCGACATGCATTTCGGTGAAGAAGAGGGGATGAGCAATATCGTCACTTCATCTGATGGCGCGTTCATCTCAATGAAGTCGGGTGCGCTCATGGTCACGATCGTGACCAATCCCTAAGCGATGCAATTCCCCGAATTGCATCCTGTCGATCTTGCGATCCTGCTGCTCTATCTTGTCGCGAATGCCGCGCTTGGGCTCATCAGCATACGAAAGCATCGCGGCAAGTCGTCTGAAGTCGAAGAGTATCTCCTCGCTGGGAGGACGCTGACGTTGCCTGCCTTCGTCGCTACACTCGTCTCAACATGGTACGGCGGCATCATCGCCATCGGCGAGTACTCGTTCGACAATGGCATCGTCACGTGGATCGTCTTCGGCGTGCCGTACTATGTTGCTGCGCTCGTCTTCGCGCTGCTGCTTGCGAAGCGAGTCAATGCAGATAGAACCGATGCATCGATCGCGGACCGATTGCGATCTAGCTACGGCCCAACCGCGGGCTATCTCGGCGCCATTGCATCGTTCTTCCTGACGAGCCCTGCAAGCTATATTATCATGCTTGCAACGCTTTATGAGTGGTACTTCGGCATGTCGTTCGGCTGGGGAGTTGCGGTCGCGATCGCGAGTTCGATCATCTATCTCTTCTACGGCGGCTTTCGCGCGTCCATCCGCGCCGATATGCTGCAGTTCGTGATGATGTTCCTGGGCTTTGCGATCATCCTGCCCTTTGCGTATTCCGAATTTGGCGGCATCACAGATGTTGTGAATGCCGTGCCCGCATCGCACACGAAGCCGTTCGGTGACTACGGGCTCGGCTATATCATGATCTGGTATGTTGCGGCGCTCACAACGCTTGTCGATCCGAACTTCCACGCCCGCGTATTTGCAGCACGAACGCCCAAGGTAGCACGCAACGGCATTCTCGTCTCGATCGGTTTCTGGATCCTGTTCGACTTCATGACGAACCTCGCTGGACTCTACGCGAAGATGGCAACGCCCGCGCTCATGGATTCTCGTTTCGCCTACACAACGCTCGCCGAAGCCGTACTTCCCATCGGTGCGAAAGGGTTGTTCTACGTTGGTATGCTCTCGACAGTGCTAAGCACGGTCGATTCGTACTTCTTCACGAGCGCCTCGATCTTCGGCCGTGACATTCTCTGGCGTCTCTCAGGGAAAGGGGAGGAGCACGTGAAGAAGTACATTCGCATCGGGCTGCTCATCACAGCGCTCGCCGCGCTTCCGATCGTGCTCTATACAACGCACATCTACAACGTCTGGTACAGCATGGGCTCGGTGCTTGTGCCCGTGCTGCTGCTGCCGCTCACGATCAGCTATCTCAGGCGCGATCTGGTTACGAGCAAGGCAATCGTTGTCTCGATGGTCGCAAGCGGCGCCATATCACTCGCTCAATACGTCTACGGACAATATCATATAGCGGGCAAAGATCCGCAGTATCTTTTTGGGATTGAGCCGATGTATTCTGGGTTATTAGTCTCAGTGTGCATCCTTGCGCTTTCATTGGCCTTTCCAAAACACCCACGTTCTCATGCTTAGAAGTATCCTGTCGCTCACGTTCATCTGTCTTGTCATAGGCTGCGGCGATCCCAAGCCCGACGCAGGATCAACGACCGATACAACTGCTACACCAGCATCACATAAGCTTGATAGCTTGCGTCAGCGCATCGCTGCTTATCTCAGCACACAGCCGGCGGATGTGGGCTTCGCGGTTTATGCGATCGAAGATAATGACACCATGTCGGTCAATGGCGACAAGATGTATTCGCTCATGAGCGTGACGAAGTTTCCGCAGGCGCTTGCGCTGCTGAAGCTTGTCGATGAAGGGAAGGTCTCTGCAGCAAGGCCGCTCAAGGTCACTCCTGAGCATCTTACTCAGCGAACAGCAAGCACGCTGAAGAAGGATCATCCGTATAGCGCGTTCGAGCTATCCATCCCAGAGGTGCTCCGTTATGCTGTCGGACAGAGCGACAACATCTCGAGCAATGTGATGTTCGATGCTGAAGGCGGGCCGGAAGGCGTGACAAAGTATCTGCGTGGCGTTGGGGTCGAAGGCATTACCATCGGATCCGATTACCGCAATGGCATGGCGCTCGTCGAGAAGAATGTGGGCACGCCAAAGGCTGTTGCGTTGCTGCTCAAGAAATTCCTGGCTGATAAGCTGCTTTCCGATTCATCCTCCCAGTTGCTGTGGATGACGATGGAGCAAAGCCTTCCCGGCGCTGATCGCATCAAAGGGCTGCTGCCACCAGGCACTACCGTAGCACACAAGACCGGTACATCTGGCACCGATTCCACCGGCGCGATCATCGCGCTCAATGATGTCGGCATCATCAGGCTGCCAAACGGCAAGCACGTCGCTGTCGCCGCATTCGTCGCAAACTCCAAAGCCACTGCCGAAGAATCAGCGAAGATCATCGCTACGGCGAGCAAGATGGTTTGGGATGAGTATTTGAAGTAAGTGATGTGGCAGGATACCATTGATTGGATCGTTCGAAATCGGATCTCCATAGGGTTTGTCTTGATCGTGCTGTTCATCGGCGCCTTTAATCGATTCTCTTCATATGAACCACTTGATTGGGTGCCTGAGAATTCGAAAGGGAAGGTCACGGGCTATCGGCATGAGGTAAAGTCAAGCACCAGACGTAGGAGCTACGGTCGAAAGTACATCGTGGCGGAGTTCCAGATCAACGATGATACCGTTCTTTACGAGGTTCGGCCCAAGGACTCAACAGGCTTCGGCATGGGTGACTCGATCTATCGCATTGGTGACACGCTATTCTATGTTGACAGCGCCGACTGGTTTCGAGAGAGAAAAGTGCTCAGGTTGTATCGGTGATTCGATTGTGGAAAACTTATGTCTGAAAAGTATTGCTTTTTGACTTAAAATTTCGTATATTTGCACTGTCTCGCTCCGCGCCCACCACCCTAGACCTTCCACCTCCTATTACCCAAAACGCGCTCATAGATTCTGCGAGCGGTTTCTACTATTCTGTGCGATATGATTCGTTGAGATATAAGGACTTAACCCATGCGAATGTCACGCGAGGGGATTGTCTGAACTCGGATTTCGCGGAAGGGTGGATTGCTCGGGATTGCCTCGGTGAGTGTGTGTGAATTGAAGCTAGATGAGAATGCGGTCTTTGCAAGGTCTGAGTAAGCGTGAACGGTTGATCTCGATCTCGGTCGTCCTGGCAGTTTTCTTCGTTGCTTTCCTCTCTTTTATCAAGCTGATCCCGAAGCCGACTTCAAATTTGATTCTGATCTCGCTTGGTGTGCCGCTAGCTATCTACCTGATGGTCTCTCGATTTAGGAAGCGGTGAGGTTGGTGTGTGTGAATTTGCGCTTCCGTGTAGCGGCGCGGTCCCCGAGCCTGGTGGGGAGGGCGAGTAGGTTGTCGAATGTCGGTGTGTGTGTAAAAAGGCGACCTCTCTTTTATTGCATCTCGGTAAGATTGTAAAGGCGTTGGCATTTGCGACCAGGCGCGGGAACCGCGCCGCTACAGGGGAAGGGCACAAAAAAAGGGAAGTCTTACGACTCCCCTAATTCAGAACTCAGAATTCAGAACTCAGAACTCAGAACTCAGAATTCAGAACTCAGAATTCAGAACTACTCCGAAGGAGTCGGCATGTTCTTCATCATGTCGCGCATTTGCTTTGAGACCTTGCCGTGAGAGAGCTTCTTCATCATCTTCTGCATTTCGGTGAATTGCTTGATGAGTCGGTTGACCTCTGTCACTGAGGTACCCGAGCCCTTCGCGATGCGAAGTCGGCGTGAGCCATTGAGTAGGTTAGGGAAGCGGCGCTCGTCCTTCGTCATCGACGTGATCATCGCTTCGATACGCGAGAATGACTTGTCATCGATGTTAGCTTCATTCAGCGCTGCTGAATTGACGCCGGGGATCATGCCGAGCAGATCCTTGAGCGAACCCATCTTCTTGATGTGTCCGAGCTGATCGAGAAAGTCATCGAACGTGAACTCGTTCTTGCGAAGCTTGTCTTCAACCTTCTTCGCTTCTTCTTCTGTGATCTGCGCCTGAGCACGCTCCACGAGTGACACGATATCACCCATGCCGAGGATACGCGACGCCATACGATCAGGGTAGAACTGCTCAAGAGCATCGAGCTTTTCACCGGTCGAAATGAACTTGATCGGCTTCTCAACGATCGTACGGATCGAGAGTGCAGCACCACCGCGGGCATCGCCGTCCATCTTCGTTAGCACTACGCCATCGAAGTTCAGCTTGTCGTGGAAAGCTTTCGCTGTTGTTACAGCGTCTTGTCCAGTCATCGCGTCGCACACGAAGAGGATCTCGTTCGGCTTGACAGTCGACTTGATATCCGCGACCTCTTTCATCATCACTTCGTCGATCGTCAGTCGACCGGCAGTATCGATGATCACTACGTCGAGCACTCGCTCGCGAGCCTGACGCACGCCTTCGTTCGCGATCTTGACAGCATCCTTTTCGCCATCAATGGTGAAGACAGGAATATCTGATTGAGCACCGAGCAACTTTAGCTGCTCGATAGCAGCAGGGCGGTAGATGTCGCCTGCGATGAGCATCGACTTCTTACCCGACTTCTTAAGATGCGTTGCAAGCTTTGCAACGAACGTTGTCTTACCCGAACCCTGGAGTCCGCAGACCATGATGATCGTCGGAGCAACCGTCGCGTACTTAATGTCCTGGACGTTATCGCCCATGAGCATCACGAGCTCATCATAGACCACCTTGATGAACTGCTGCTCGGGTGAGACCGAGCGGAGGACGTCGGCACCCATAGCCTTGGTCTGGACGTCATCAACAAACTTCTTGACGACCTTATAGTTGACGTCCGCATCGAGCAGAGCGCGGCGGATCTCCTTAACGGCTTCGGTTACATTGTCCTCGGAAAGCTGAGCTTCGCCGCGGATCTTCTTATAAAGGTCTTGAAATTTTCCTGAGAGATCTTCAAACATTCTTGTTTTCGATTATGCGAACGGCGAGAACACGGGGGAGGGGTGTCGGGGTTCGGGTATCGGGCTTCGGGACTAAATTCAATCGTGTCATCCCGAGTGCAGTCCGGAGCGAAGCGAGGACGGAATCGAGGGACCTCTCGGCAGAGAAAATGGTGGTGCGTGGAGAGATGATCTAGAAAAGCGTTTGGAAAATGGCAGCCTTCACCACCCTTACCTCTGCCGAGAGGTCCCTCGACTCCGCGTCGTGGCTAAAGCCACTTCCGCTTTGCTCGGGATGACACAATCCCCAATGTTCTGCCCTTTGGAGAAACCCGACACCCGAAACCCGCGTTGACAGCCCGCCTTGAGACTCGGCAGAAAGCTTACCATGGTTGGGAGCTTAGCCGACATCCTCAGGGATCACGTTACTCTTTATACTAAAAGAAAACCATGGTTAAGATCCGTTTTCAGCGTCAGGGACGCAAGAAACACCCGATTTACCGCCTCGTCGCAACCGACAGCCGTAATCGCCGCGATGGCCGCTTTATCGAGAATCTCGGTCAGTATCGTCCGATGGACGAGACGGACAAGGCATCTTTCAAGGAAGATCGCGTGCTCTATTGGCTCCGCACCGGTGCGCAGCCATCGACCACCGTCCGTTCGATCCTCTCGAAGGAAGGTACACTTCTGAAGTGGCACCTCGAGAAGAAGGCGATCGAGCCAGCTCGTGCTGAGGAGATCTTCACGACATGGAAGACCCAGCGTGATGAGAAGACAGCTCGCAAGCTCTCTGAGAAGCAGAATGCAGTTTCAGCAAAGCGCAAGGCAGCTGAAGATGCAAAGCGCAAGGCTGAGGAAGATGCAGCCGCAGCAGTAAAGGCTGAAGCAGATGCAGCAGCTAAGGCAGAGGCCGACGCAGCAGCAGCCGTTAAGGCCGAGGCTGATGCAGCAGCAGAGGCTGCCGCAGCTCCCGTTGCTGAAGCACCTGCAGCGGAAGCTCCTGTCGCAGAAGCAGCAGCAGCAGAAGAAGCTCCAAAGGCTGAGTAATTCCCCAAAGATTGATAACCGAAAGCCTCGACTTGTTCGAGGCTTTCGTGTTTTATAGAAGATTGTTCGTTTGAAATTTATTGAATGCCCGAAGAAGAACTCATACTCTTAGCAAAGATCCGTAAGCCGCATGGCATCAAAGGCGAGGTCGTGCTGCAATCCTTTACGATGGATGATAACCGCTTCAAGAAGCTGAAGCGAGTATTTCTTCGCAACGAGCGTGGGATCGTAACCGAAAAGAATATCGCAACAGTACGATTAACGGCTAACGGAGTGCTGATGAAGTTCGAAGGCATTGAGGACCGAGATCAGGCCAACACGCTGCAGTTCTTGGAGGTCATGATCCCGATCTCCGAGCGCATGAAGCTGCCCGAAGGCCGCGCCTACTATGACGAGATCATCGGCATGGATGTGATCGACGACGAGACCGAAGAGAAGCTTGGAGTGATCCGCGACATCATGGAGGTGCCAGCGGGAGACGTTTACGTTATCACGAAAGTAGATGGTACCGAGCACCTGCTCGCCAGCATGAGTGAAGAAGTTAAGAAACTTGATACCAAAAAAAATACTCTTCGAGTAACGTTACTCGAAGAGTATTAAGAAAGTCTTTGGCTTAACTTAGATCGTGCTGTTGATCGTCTGCTCTTCTACCACAAGCTGCTCCTGCTTACGATTGGCGAACTCACGAGCACCGTACATGATACCATAAGGCACGACGAGCAGGTATCCGAGGCAGAGTACGATCGGCGCGAGCGTCAGCGACATGAAGCCCATGACATCGCCCTGCGACATCAGGAAGTACCCTAAGCCGATCACGCCAACTCCGATGAGAATGACCATCACATTCTTATCCTCGAAGGGCATATGAAACGCACGGCCGCTAGCGGCGCCAGAAGAACGGCGAGCAGTTGTACGAGTGATCGTTGAACCAGCCGAACGGCGGCTTGAAGAAGACGATGCAGGCTGACGGCTGCTGATGCTCTTGGACATAAACAATTCGTTGATGCCATAACGGGATTCCGCTTAATGGCAGTGAGAAGTCGAAACAACTTGACCCTACGGGCTCTCGTTCCGAAAGTTACTATCGGCTAAACGGACGTCTCTCTGCCGATTCCCGCTCCAGCTTCTTCGGTGAGGATACCATTATTCAGGTGCAAAACGCGGTCCGCCCGTTTGGCAAGCTCGAGGTTGTGAGTCGCGATGACGAAGGTCTGGTCGAGCTTCTTGCACAGATCGACGATAAGATCAAAGAGTATCTCGCTGTTCTTTACGTCGAGATTGCCCGTCGGCTCATCAGCAAGCACTAGTGCAGGAGAGAGAAGAAAAGCTCTTGCAACCGCAACGCGCTGGGCTTCGCCACCGGAGAGCGCGGCCGGACGGTGATGTCCACGAGCACCAAGCCCTACCGAATCGAGCAGCATCTTTGCTCTCTCGTTGAAGTCGCCTGCCGATTTGCCAGCGATCAGTGCTGGCATCAATACATTCTCCAGCGCATTGAACTCTGGCAACAGATGATGGAATTGGAAGATAAAACCGATGTGCTGATTGCGGAAGAAAGACAACTGCTTATCATCGAGCTCTGCCATGTTCTGGTTTGCGATGATTACCTCGCCACTTGTCGGACGATCGAGCGTCCCGAGCAAATGCAATAGGGTACTCTTACCAGATCCCGATGGACCTATGAGCGTGACGAGTTCTCCCTTGCGGATCTGTAATGTCAGATCGCGAAACACTTCGACATCGAGCCTTCCTGCGACAGCATACCGCATCGTCAGGTTCTTCGCATCTACGACAATATTAGCTGAGGAGATCATTCGTATCGAAGTGATTGAGCAGGCTTGATGCGTGCAGCACGTCTGGCGGGGATAAGCGCTCCGACCGTCGCGAGTCCGATGGAGCCGAGCGCAACAAGAATGAAGTCAGCACCCCGTAAATCAACAGGCAGTGAGGAGACGATATAGGATTGCGCTGACAATGCATACCATCCGTAAGTAGCCTGGCTCCAAACGATCGCTAGGCCGATGAGGCTACCAAGAAGAGTCCCTACTGTCCCGACAAGAAAACCTTGAAACAAGAAGATATTGCGAATGCCCTTTTCAGAAGCACCTAAAGCGCGAAGCAGAGCAATGTCCTTTTGCTTCTCAAAAACCGTCAGTGTTAGTGAGCTGAAAATGTTAAAGCAGGCAACACCAACGATGAGAAACAGGATAATGTAGGCGATCCAGCGCTCCATCTCCATGATCGAGTAAAGATCCTTATGCAGATCGTACCAGGAGTTGATCTTATACTTCGTCGTATCGAGTCGCTTCTTAAGCAGCTTTTGGGTCGGGATCGAACGAGCGATATTGCTTAGACGGATGTCAAGGCTTGTCGCTCCGGCGGCAGGCACTTCAAAAAGATCTCGAGCGGTCTCGATATCCGTGTACGAGTTCATCGCATCGTAGTCCTTATTGTTCGCAGCAAAGATGCCTCGAACTACGAGCCGTTTCGACTTCGGCATCACCGGTTCTGTCAAGATCTTCTCAAGACCAAGTGGACTGATGACCTCGATCGTGTCACCGATGACGATCGCCAACGTCTCGGCTAGTGACTGTCCAAGAATAATACTGCCTCCATCGAGCTTCAGTTGTCCGGCGATCACACTCGTGCTAAGTCCTGAGATTGCTGTCGCATCTTTCGCTGGCATTCCGATCAGTATTGCAACCCTCGGCAAAGTATAATGCACCAGCACGCACTTGCCCTGCACAAGAGGAGTGATCATCTTGGCATCCTTCAGGAAGGACACTTCTTTTGTCAGTTGCTGGTAGTCGGGGAGGACATCCCGGAGACTTTGGCTTTCTTCGGAATGATTGAGATTGGGATTGGCAGTGATCCGGACATGGGGATCAAAGACGAGCAGGAGATCCGTGACGAGGGAGCTGAATCCATTGAAAACCGAGAGGACGGTGATCAGGGCCGCAGTGCCCACGGTGATGCCCAGCATGCTGAGCACACTGATGATCGTAATGAAATTCTCCCGTTTTTTGGAGAATGCGTACCGTTTGGCAAGGAAGTATTCGAAACCCATCGATGCAAATTTACGGCTGCACGGCGCCCCCGTTCCAAGCGAGAGGAAAATAATCTTTGACCCTAACCGTCGTATTTTTGTTGTTCTGCCTCCAGAGCCGGTAGCCCCGGCAACCCCGGGCAAGCCCCGGCAACTCTATCTTACCTGAAGTACTGCACCTGATGCCTGATTCGATCAAGATCCTCTTTATTGGCGATATCGTCGGTACGGACGCCCATGCGATGGTCACCCGCATGCTTAAGTCGCTTATCGATAAGTACAGTATTGACTTCTGTATCGTCAACGGCGAAAACATTGCAGACGGCAAGTCCCTGACCAAGAAGCATGCAGCAGAGCTATTTGCCGCTGGCGCTCAGATCATCACGACTGGCAACCACGTCTGGGATCGCTGGGATGTCCGAGCTTTATTGTCTGAAGAGCGCCGCATACTTCGTCCAGCAAACTACCCTCGCGAGAATGCAGGATCAGGATTCGCTGTAGGGCAGACGGCTGGCGGTATCAAGGTCGGCGTGATCGATCTTCAGGGTCGCACATATATGCAGTCGATCGATTGTCCCTTCCGCGTCAGCAACTGGGCTCTCGACAAAGTATCGCAAGAGACGAATATTATCATCGTCGACATGCACGCCGAAGCCACCGCCGAGAAGCAGGCGATGGGCCGCTATCTCGATGGTAAGGTGACGGCCGTTTTGGGCACTCATACTCACGTACCAACAGCCGATGAGCAGATCTTCCCGAATGGCACTGCGTATCTTTCTGATGTTGGAATGACAGGCCCCTATGATGGGGTGATCGGTATGCGAACGGACGTCGCGATTCGTCGCCAGCTTTATCAGACCCCGCATAAGTACGAGATGGCTACAAAAGACATCCGAATTTGTGGTGTCGTGATCGAAGCAAGCACCGTTGATGGAAGTGCGTTAAGCATTCAGCGTGTAACTTTCCCCGAGTTCACAACAACTCGTGAAAAGCCAGCAGCAAATGGGCATCGAGATACACAGCACGAAGTGTCAGAAGAAGTAGCTAAAGAAGGATCGGTAGGATAAGCATGAGCGAAGCAAAGATCATTGACGGCAAGCGTATCGCTGAGGAATTCAGAGCCGAGATCAAGAAAGAATGTGAGGAGTTCAAGTCGAAGTCAGGTATCACGCCTCGCATCGTCTTCATACTTGTTGGCAACAATCCAGCAAGCGAGCTCTACGTAAAGAACAAAGGTGTTCAGGCGACCGAGGCCGGATTCTCGAACGAGACGCTGAGCTTTCCAGATACGATGTCGGAAGCCGAGTTGCTTGCGGAAGTTGACAAGATCAATCGCGATCCACAGACGCATGCCTTGCTCGTTCAGCTACCGCTGCCGAAGCACATCAACGAAGGTCGAGTCATCGATACTATCGCTCCGGAGAAAGACGTGGATGGACTCAACCCGTTTAACGCAGGTCGCTTGATGATCGGCCGTGGTGATTACTTCGCACCATGCACGCCTGCCGGTGTTGTCGAGATGCTCCATCGTGAAGGTATTGCCGTATCTGGCAAGCATGTCGTAGTCGTAGGTCGTTCGAATCTTGTCGGAAAGCCGTTAGGGTTACTGCTGGTGCAGAAAGCTCCGAAAGCTAATGCTGTTGTGACGATCGCGCATACCGGAGCAGGCAGCAGACTCTCCGAGATCACCAAGCAAGCCGATATCCTAGTGGCCGCAGTAGGCGTCCCGAAGGTGATCACAGCCGATATGGTGAAAGATGGCGTTGTGATCGTGGACGTGGGCATCAACCGCATCGATGACGCAACCCGTAAGAGCGGATATCGCACAGTTGGTGATGTTGATTTTGACAACGTGAAGCTGAAGGCAAGCGCGATCACGCCAGTGCCTGGTGGCGTTGGACCAATGACGATCGCGATGCTATTGAACAACACGCTTGAAGCAGCGAAGCGCTCTGTAATGGCATAGAACATATTGAAAGACCTCCGCATCGGCATCATTGGCAACCCTGACCGCAACGGTATCACCGATGCGCTAAGGATGCTATTGACTTCGCTGAAGGAGTTTAAGCCGAAGCAGTGTCTTCTCGCGGATGATGTTCGTTCGATCGTTGATGACGCAACCTGCCAGTTCGAGGAAGATCATTACACTATCGCCCGCAAAAGCGATGTGATCTTCGCGCTTGGTGGCGATGGTACCATGCTCGGCGCATCTCGTGCTATCATGCGTGCGAACCCCGAGTGCAAGTTATTGGGTGTCAACCTAGGGAAGCTCGGCTTCATCGCTGAGAATCCGCCCGATGTTATTCCTCTGTTGGTTAGCAGTCTGAATGATGGCTCGCTAAAGACTGAGCGACGTCTGATCGTGAATGCAATGATCACGAGCGTCGATGAGCCAGAAGGTGTGGTCATCAAGCACGATGATCTTTCTCCGGAGCGTCAGGGGAAGAATACCCCGTATGCAGAAATGATCGCGCTAAACGAGATCGTGATCGATAACTTCGGCTCGACTCGCATGTTGACGTTCGAAGTGATGGTCAATGGTGCATTGCTCGGTATTATGCGAGCAGATGGCTTGATCGTCGCATCGCCAACTGGCTCTACGGGCTACGCAGTTAGCGCAGGTGGCCCCATCATCGAGCCAACCTCTCCTGTGATGCTCATCACGCCTATCGCACCGCATTCGCTAAGTGTCAGGCCGATCATCGTGGATGAAGGATCTGAGATCGTGATCCGTGCACGGTCGAATGAATCGCGTCAGGCACTGGTAGTTGCGGATGGACAAGAAGAAGTTGTGGCCAACACTACTGCCGAGGTCCGCATCAAAGCTGGTGAGAAAAAACTAAACTTACTCAGACTGCCGGACAACAGTTACTTCGATCTGCTCCGAGAGAAGATGTTCTGGAGTGTTGATCCGGTTGAAGGTACAAAGGGGAGACGATAATGAAGGAGAATGTGGGTGAGATCTTCGCCTCGCATATCGATATCGCTCGTTTCGAAGAAGCGGGGGAGTTGATCTCCGAGGATTGCGTGTACCGCCACGAGAACACAGTGCATAAAGGTCGCAAAGGCATTGTTGCGATGTATCGCGAGCTTCAGAACGGCATGAAGCCGCACTTCGATGCGATCAATTATGAATCGGAAGTTGAAGTGATCGATGGCGAGACCTGCAAAGTCCACTACTTCGATGAGTATCGGAAGGGCGATCGCACACACCGCATCCGCACAGAAGAGATCATGAAGTTTGCGGATGGCAAGATCGTGAGCATCGAGCAGCTATCGAACCATGGCGAAGCGATGGCTTTTCGCAGGTTCTTTCAGGAGACGCGTTAAGTTATAGTTCTAGAGCGCTAAGCTTGGAGGCGACGTCCGGAAGGTACTCCACCGCTATTGAGTAAATGATGACGTAATCTCTGTCGAAGTACTCATGAATGGCTTTGTTTCGAGCATCTGCCATTTCACGCCACGGTATCTCAGGAAGTGTAGCCTTCATTTCCTTTGAAACTCTGCTCGCGGCTTCTCCAGCGATCTCTACCATTTTCGTGACAGCGCGACATCTCATTGGATCGGCAAGAAATTGTTCGACAGTGAAGCCGCAAATATAGTCGGTTGCTTCGGCATTAGCATCGATGATGTGCCGAATAAACTCACGATCCTTATCTTGTGTAGATGGGCCTTGCATCTCTGAGAATGTCGTCGCGGAATCGTCTACCTAGGAATCCAGCGGTATTAAGGTCGACTGCCTTCGCAAACAGCCCGCTCAGCTCTCGCTGCAATGTGAAGAATGGATAACCTGGAGTCTTCCCGGGCTCAAATTCCACAAGCAGATCCAAATCGCTATCGGGCCTTGCCTCACCGCGGAGCGTGGAGCCAAAGACAGAAAGCCTGCTGACGTGGAATCGTCGGCAAAGCTCCTCTAGGTGTTGACGAGAATAAGTGAGATCTTGCATCAATAGATAAACACGAGCGGAGCACCTCAGTTCACAGCCAACTTCTCCATTTCCTCGCTCAGCTTGCTCCAGTCGAAGTAGAGACTATCGAGCTTTTGCTTTGCGGCTGCATGGCGCTCATTATCCTTTTTGACTCGCTCAGCATCTGCGTAATACTCTGGATCGAGCATAGCATCTGTGATGACCTGCATCTCTGCTTCTAGCTTCGCGATATCTGCTTCCACCTTGCTGATCTTATTCCGCAGTGGTTTCTCGCGCTGAGCGCGAGCGTTGCGGTCCTCGGCTTCTTTACGCTTACGAGCCTTCTCTTCCTCGCGTGACTCAGTCTTCTTGGGAATCACTGCAGTCTCAATTGGCGCAGCAATAATCCGCTCTTCACGCTTCTCTTTCTTCTTGCCCTGAATGCGAGCTAGCTCCCTCTCATGCAACTCATCGAGATATTGCTCGAGAGGATAAATGTACTCTTTTACCTTCCCGCTGCCAAACGTGATGACTCGCTCAGCAAGATCTTCAAGGAAGTCCCGATCGTGCGAGATCAGGATCACCGTACCTTCGAATGCAAGGATCGCCTCTTTCACCACTTCCTTGCTGCGCATGTCAAGGTGGTTCGTAGGCTCATCAAGGATCAGCGTGTTGACTGGCTCGAGCAGCATCTTCGCGAGTGCAAGACGAGACTTTTCACCACCGGATAATACTCTTACTGGCTTGAAGACGTCATCGCCTTGGAAGAGGAAAGCCCCGAGTAATGATCGGATCTGCTGCTGAGAATACACGCTGGCGGAGCTAGAACCTTGATGAAAGAACTGCGCGCGTGCAATGCCTTCAAGCGTCTCAAGCACTGTCATCTTCGGATCCAGCGCCTCGGCTTGATGCTGTGCGTAGTAGCCGATCGTCACGTTGTGACCGATCTTGAGTTCTCCACCCGTGTAGGGTTCTTCACCGGCCAGGACTTTGCCCATCGTGGTCTTGCCTTCGCCATTCTTGCCAAGGAAGGCGATACGTTGTCCACGCTCGATGAAGAGATCGACGCCACTAAAAATGTCGTGTTTGCCATCGTAGCTCTTCGCAATTCCTTCAAGCTCAAATACCATCCGACCCGATTGCTGCGCAGGCGGGAAGTTAAAGTGCACCGAATCGCCCTTCGTAGTAAGCTCGATGCGCTCCATTCGAGCAAGCATCTTCACGCGCGATTGTGCCTGACGTGCCTTTGTGGCTTTGTATCGGAAACGCTCAACAAAGTCTTCGAGCTGCTTGCGCTTGATCGCTAGATTGGCAGCGATCGCTTCCTTCTGCGCTTCACGCTCAGCTTTGAACTGCTCGTAGAAGTCATAGTTACCAGCAAAAACTTCGATCTTCGCCTGATCGATCTCCGCTGTGCGATTGCAAACCGCGTTGAGGAATGTGCGATCGTGCGATACGATGATGATGAGTCCTTCGTACGCCTTCAGGAAATCCTCAAGCCAGATCAAGCTCTCGAGATCGAGATGGTTCGTCGGCTCATCGAGTAGCAATCCATCAGGACGCGAGATCAGAAGTTTGGCTAGCATCAACCGCATCTGCCAACCACCCGAGAATTCTTTAACAGGACGGATCAGGTCGTTCTCAGTAAAGCCAAGTCCGTTCAAGATCTTCTGCGTCTGGGCCTTCAGTTCAAAGCCACCGGCATCTTCGAACTTGTGCGTCAACTCACCAAACTTGTCGAGGATCTTGTAATACTCAGCGCTCTCATGATCCGTCGCGGTCTCCATCTTGATCTGCACTTCTTCGAGTGCTTCTTCGATCTCGATCAGCTCAGGCTTCGCACGCAATGCCTCAGTCAGCAGATGGCGCTCCTGTGCCGCGGCATCCAGCGTCGGCTCCTGAGGAAGATACCCGATCCGGAAGGCATTCGGAAATCCGACCTTGCCTGACTCTGGCTCGTACTGTCCTGCAATAATCCGGAGCAGCGTGGACTTGCCGGCTCCATTTGGGCCGACGAGGCCCATTCTGTCGCCAGGGCGAACGGTTATCGTGACATCCTTAAAGAGGAAATCACCGCCAAACTGCATGGAAAGATGCTCAAGCGCTATCATAGGAGGTTCAGAATTCTTAGTCGGCCTTAGAAGAGGCTAATTTGCTGAGTTGTTCCTAAGACACAAAGTAGTTTTCAGGGCTGAGTTGGAGGATGGGTGGGTAGGAATGTGAGAGTAGTGGGTGTCTCTATGGCATGTTCCTCGGAGTAGTTAAGAAGGATAAAATTGTCAAGGAGTAATCAAGATGCGTGAAGTAATTTTAGAAGGTATCAAAACGGCGCCGCGATCGGCGAAGAGTCCGGGCAAGAAGTTCTACATGCTCACCGGACCGAAGAACAAGACCGCAGCAAGCGCGCTGAAAGTACTGGGCGCGTTGAACGCGCTGAACGACGTGCTCAAGAGCGTGACAGGCTATGCTCGCCGCGTTGTGTTCGACAACGTGCTTCCGCAATGGCTGAAGGACGTGATCTCCGGCGACAAGAAGATCGGCGCATTCACCATCACAAGCGGTGATGCGAAAGCGCTCATCGTGCCGATGAAGAAGTATGCGCAGATCACCGAGGAGCGCGCAGATCAATTGCTCACGCTTCGAGAGAAGATGAACATCGATATCGACATCGAAGAGAAGCATCACTACTCCTTCAATCAGGATATCATCGATCAAGTCACCGAAGAGAAGTTGCCTGATCTTATTGAGGAGATCTCAAAAGCACTCGCCTCTAGCAAGGTCTTGACAGCCAAGCTGAAGAAAGAGATCAAATCTGGCAAGGTACCGATCCTTGAAGAGAAGGTTGAGTATCAGTACACGGAGGATCCGCTAACGAATCTCCAGAAGTATTCAAACGGTGATGTGAAGAAAGCCATGGCGATCGTTGATGCAGTCAAGCCAGTCTTCGCAGTACGAAGCTTCGAGATGGACGACAAGGAAGTACAGGTCGAGGAGGCGCTCGACATCATCAAGGACAACATGGACGTGATCCCCGATGCCGAGGCCGACGAAAAGAAGTCGAAGAAGAAGACTCGTGCGTCTTGATCATGCAGTGCCGAAGACTCTATCGCCGGCGTCGCCCAAACCAGGCACGATGTAGCCATGTTCGTTCAGTCTCTCATCGACTGATACGGTATAGATCTGAACATCCGGATACTTCGCCATCGTCTTCGCGATTCCCTCAGGACTCGCGATGAGGCACAAGAACTTGATCTTCGTTATTCCCCGCTCTTCGAAAAGAGCGATGGTGTCCATCGCCGATCCACCAGTCGCCAGCATCGGATCGATGATGATCACGACAGTATCCTCCGGATACTTTGCCGGTACCTTCACATAATAATGCACTGGCTGCAAGGTCTCCTCGTCGCGGTAGAGGCCGATGTGCCGGACCTCTGCTTCGGGCAATAACTCCATTGCCGGTTCGACCATCGAAAGCCCAGCTCGCAGGATCGGCGCGATAACGATCGTGTACTCACCCAGCGTCTTCTCGTTGGAAATTGCGATAGGTGTTTCCACCTGGATGTCTACGGTCTCAAGATCCCGAGTCGCCTCGAGCAGCAGGTATTTGGCAAGCTCCCTTGCTCGGTCGCGGAAACGGGGGACAGGCGTATTCTTATTCCTTAGCTCGGCCATTGCGTGGTGAACGAGAGGATGCGAGAGGATGTGGAGGTTCTTGTTCGGGGTCATACTGTTGGGTGTCATGCCCGCTTCCGATACAAACCATGAACCGCTGGCACATTCCAGCAGCAAGATTGCGTTGAATTGCTGAGATAATTTTTCCGAGCATCTATGCCGCTGACTCCTGAGCAACTGAAGCAGTACCACGAGGACGGATTTCTGGTCGTCCCGAGCTTTTTCGATGACGCTGAACTTCAACCCGTCATTGATGCGATCGCAGCCAAGGTCGATCGACTCGCCCTAAAGCTGAAGGAACAGGGTAAGATCACGGACACCTTCGAGAGTGATCGCTTCCTGACCCGCCTTACCAAGCTCGAGCAGGCCTCCAGAGGCGCGGCGACCGTGTTGCACAGCAGTGGGCTCTTGCCGGATGAACTGGCCACACTCTGGAGCTCACCGAAGCTACTGGACGTCATGGAGCAGATACTGGGTGGAGAGATCGCCGGTCATCCGGTCTGGAACATCCGCGCGAAGACCCCGCTCAATCCGCTTGCGACAGTGCCGTGGCATCAGGATACAGCTTATCTCGCCGACGGATCGGAAGCCACTTTTCAGCCAACCGCCTGGATACCGCTCGTCGATGCGAATTCCACCAACGGCGCTATGCAGGTGATCAGAGGTGGACACAAGCATGGTGGTGTGCTCAAGCATCAACTCGAACGCGAGCTCGGCAACTCCGATAGCTGGTATCTGTATGTTCGCGATGAGGATCTGCCCCCAGGAGACGTCGTAACATGCGAGATGATGAAAGGGGGAGTGCTGCTGATGAACAATCTCATTCCGCACCGCAGCACCGAGAATCACTCCGACATCATTCGCTGGTCGATCGATCTTCGCTGGCAGCGACCGAATGAAGTGAGCGGATTCGATGATGTCAAGCCATGCATCCTGATGCGCTCTGCATCAAAGCCCTTCCATAACATCGATTGGGAGACGTGGGCGAAGACGAGCCGGCAATTCAAAGTCAAAGAAGGCGAAGTGCAAAAGGCCGAAGAGGAATTTGTCTTTGATAGTAAGGTCACTGGGCCGTGGCTCGATCGCTGGCGTTAAGTGAAGTCGCTGAGGTACACCTTCGTCGCGTAGCGTAATTCGATCCGATCATCTTTCGCGTAGCGATCATAGAGCTCTCGAAGCCTCTGCTGCATTATCGGCGTAGCTGGATCATCCGCTGCCGGAACATACGATGATGACATCAAGCGTCCATTCAGTCCCTTGAAGTCAAGCACCTGAACATTCGGGAATGTCGCGATGGCTGGTGGCTTGCCGAAGAATGATCCGATCACATTGTCATCCATTCTGCGATGATCAACCTTTGAATAGTCGGTTGCGAATTTCTTGATCAGATCCTCGTACGCTTGAAGGAATGGAGTGGCATCGATCAATCGCTCATTCCAAAAGAGAGCTACCTTGCCTGTTGGCTTGAGTATTCGTTTGCACTCCGTATGAAATGCATCTCGATCGAACCAGTGAAACGCCTGGCCCGCCATTACAAGATCGATCGACGAGTCTGGTAGAGTGGTGGACTCGGCGGCGGCATCGACGCTTGTGAAACGGTCATAGCTGGATAGAACTGCCTCTGCCGCCTTTCGCATGTCTTCATTCGGCTCGATGCCGATGACCGAGATGCCGCGATCCAGAAAGAGCTTCGACGAGATGCCGGTCCCTGATCCCATATCCGCGATGACAGAATCGGTGGATAACCCAGCTTCAGCGATCAACCAATCGACGAACTGCTCGGGGTAGCTTGACCGATATCTCACGTAATCGGCAACGCGAGAGGAGAACCGGGATTTGGGGTCGAGAGAGTTGCTCATACCTGTGGAAACCTACCTGAAAGACCTCAAGCTCCTGCATAACTTGTTAATACCCCTCGGTGACAGACTGCCGGGGTTTGGCGTTACCATCCGAATACGGGAAAAAGGGTCAAGAAGCAGAGCAAACAGGGCATGGGGAAGGTCATAACGATAGCGAATCAGAAGGGTGGCGTCGGTAAAACGACGACTGCGGTCAATTTGGCGGCCTCGCTGGCCGTGGCCGAGTACCGGACCCTCCTCGTTGATATCGATTCCCAGGCGAATGCTACCTCCGGACTCGGCGTCGATCCAAAGGTCGAGCGCAGCACGATCTATGAGGTGATGGTCAACGGCCTCACAATGACCGAGGCGACCGTCGAGAGCAATGTCCCGCATCTGGACCTCGTCCCATCGCACATCAATCTGGTTGGAGCCGAGATCGAACTCGTTGACATACCCGAGCGTGAGCGTGTCATGACCAAGGCGCTTGCGCCGATCCGCGACCGCTACGATTACATCATCATCGATTGTCCGCCTTCACTCAGCCTTCTCACGTTGAATGCACTTGCTGCGTCCGATAGCGTACTCATCCCAGTACAGTGCGAGTACTACGCGCTTGAGGGATTAGGCCAGTTGCTCAACACTGTGAACATTGTCAAGAAGCATCTCAATTCGAGCCTCGACATCGAGGGAGTGCTGCTCACGATGTACGATAGCCGGTTGCGATTATCGAATCAGGTTGTAAGCGAAGTCCGCAAGTATTTCGGGGAGAAGGTATTTGATGTTCTTATTAGCCGTAACGTTCGATTGAGTGAAGCTCCAAGCTTCGGCTTGCCGTGCGTGCTCTATGAAGCCACGAGCTCTGGCACGAAGAATTATCTCGATCTCGCTGCTGAGGTTGTTAAGCGTAATCCGAAGATCAAACCATCGGCAATGTCGAAAAGCGATACGAACGCTGAACTCTTAAAGGAGGCCGCATGAGCAAGCAACAACGTTCGGTACTAGGCAAAGGGCTCTCCGCGCTCATCCCAGGCGCTCGTGAAGACAACGAAGCAGCTTCAGAAGAGCTACGTATTCGCAATCTTCCGCAAGCAGAGCGTCCTCGATCAGAGCCTGCTCCAGAGCCACAGAAGATCGTAGGCGTCTCCAAGATCGAGATTGCTCGCATCGCTCCTAATCCACTTCAGCCACGTAAGGAATTCAGCGAGGACTCGCTCCGCGAGCTTACCTCATCGATCAGAGAGCACGGCGTCATTCAGCCTGTAACCGTTCGTGCAAGACCGAACGGCAGCTTTGAGCTCGTCTCCGGTGAGCGTCGTATGCGTGCAAGTATTGAGGCAGGACTCACCGAGATCCCAGCTTATGTGCTCGACGTCGATACGGATCGCAAGATGCTTGAGCTCGCGATCATCGAGAACGTACAGCGCCAACAGTTCAACCCGATCGAAGAAGCGGAAGCTTATCATCGATTGATCGAAGAATGCGACCTGACACAGGAAGAAGTTGCTGAGAAGATCGCGAAGGATCGTAGTACGATCACCAACTTTCTCCGCTTGCTTCGCTTGCCTGACGAGATCAAAGATTCTCTTCGCAAGGGTCAGCTAGGGATGGGTCATGCAAAGGCCGTGATGTCGGTGCCGAATGCCGACAGGCAGGTGATGCTCTGGCAGGAAGCGATCCATGGTGGATACTCCGTTCGCAAGATCGAAGAAACTGCGAGAGCTGCTGCTAGGGAGTACTCAATGACCGATGCTCCGAGTAAGGGTGGTCGGCCTCAAGCGAAGACCGTCATTCCTCCTGCGCGTGACACAACACACTTGTTGCCGATCGAGAACTCGATCAAGCAACAGCTTGGTACGCAGGTCAAGATCAGGTTCAAGACGAATGAGGCAGGGGAGATCGCGATCGAGTTTTACAATCACAACGATCTTGAACGACTGACCGAACTACTAATGTCGATCGAACATGCGTAAGCACCGCGAGTTGCTCCTCTTTACACTCGCTCTTTGTTTATCTTTCCTCACTAACTGCTCAAGCACGAGCTCAACACATTCGATGAAGCCACTTCTCCAACCCGTTCTCTCTGCAGATGCACCAGCACCGATCGGCCCATACTCACAGGCCGTTCGCACGAATGGATTGCTCTTCTGCTCTGGTCAGATCGCGCTCGACCCATACACTGGGGAGATGAAGAACGGCTCGATCGAAGAAGAGACATTGCAGGTGATCAAGAACATGCGCGCAGTCTTGACTGAAGCAGGGCTCAGCTTCGCAAACGTTGCGAAAGTGACGATCTTCCTGACCGACATGAACGACTTCGCTGTGGTCAACCGTGTCTATGGCGAGCAACTTGGTGCAGCTCGTCCGGCACGAAGCACCGTCCAAGTCTCGGCCTTGCCGAAGGGTGCTCGTGTCGAGATCGAATGCATTGCCGTTACGGGGTGAAGCTTCTCCTTTTTGTAGTAGTATTGCTTTTCGCAGTACCTGCAATGTCGCAGGTCGATACTGTTCGTGGTGATGTCTTCGACGACAGTACTGGCTTTCAGATGACGAAGTCGCCGTCACTGGCGCTTGGGCTCAGCGCTATCCTGCCCGGTGCAGGACAGGTGTACAATGGCGAATGGTGGAAGGTACCAATACTCTACGCGATGCTTGGCGGATTCGGCTACGGCGCTTACATCCAGAACGAACGCTATCAGGACGCGAGACGGAATCTGACGATCGCCAACTTCAATGACGACGCTGCAGGAAAGCGACGCTGGACGGACAGTCGTAACTTCTACCGCGATGACCGCGACAAGTTCTTCATCTACATGGGACTTGCTTACGTTGCGAATCTCATCGATGCCTACATCTCAGCGCATCTCTTCGATTTCGATGTCTCTGATCCTGCACCACTGCCTGCGGGTATATCGCCGATGAGAGTGGGTATTGCAGTACCGTTCTGACATGCTATCCCTTCGTAGGGCCACATCGCAATGTGGCCGAAATGCGGCATACGCACTTTCAGTCGATCCAAAGGTCGGACGTGGAGCGAATCTCGCATTCGATGCCACGGCCGATCAGCCAATGTCATCGAAGATGGTCTCCGCATTCCGGCCACATTGCGATGTGGCCCTACGCATGCTGTTGTTGCTATTCCTCACATCGTGCGCAACGACTTCCACCACTCCACTCACCGAGACGACAGCGGTCACCAAGACCCTTCTCGTCTCACAGCAGTTCGGCAGATTCCAGGATGCAGTTGCGATCTCGACAGATCAATTCGGTAATACCTATGTGGTCGATCGTGGAGCTCCGTCGGTCATCAAGTATAACGAGCTCGGTGATAGCCTCGGTGTGATCTCGGGCTTCGGCCGAGAGCAGTATCAGTTCGATATGCCGAGCGATATCGATGCACGCCTTACGAACTCGATCCTCATCGCAGATCACAACAATCACCGCGTCGAACGATACACGAGAGACTTCGCATACTCTGCAACGGTACAGCGCAGACAGGATGACCAGGAGCAGCTTCGCTTTGGATATCCGAAGCAGATCGCGGCCGACGATGCGGGTAACTTCTATGTCATCGATGGCGAGAATCGTCGCGTGCTTCGAGTCAATTCGTCGCTAAGACCTGAACGGATACTCGGTGCGAGCATGCAACTCAACATCCCGGGCGGAAGCCTCTTCAATCCAACGCTGATCGCAGTGGATGGCAACAACAACGTTATCGTCTTTGATAAGGCGAGAGCGTACTTTGTAGTATTCGATGAACTAGGCAATGCGATCAAGACACGTGGTCTGACGAGTGCGGAATCTGCGACTGGATTTACATCGCTTGCTTGTAGAAACGATACGCTCTTTGCACTGCACCCTAATCTTGAGGGTGTCTCGATCCTTCTCTTCCACACGCCTTCGATGAGGAGCATCGGCACTTGGTATGTTGACGACTATCGATCAATGGGTGCGCTCGATCTCGACGTACGGCACGGCGTTTCCTTACTTACGAGGAATGCAGTGCTTCGTGCGAACGTCAGCATGACGATCGAGCCTGTCAAGTAATTCTTCCGTCG